>VBHJ01000006.1 GCA_005887685.1 Chloroflexota bacterium
CAGCTTAACCCGGCTTCGGCACGTTGGCGGCGGTCCAGTTCACCCCCCCGTCGGAGGTCATCATCAGCTCGGTCGCGCCATCGCGGCGGTTGGCCGAGGTCATCTGCAGCCAGGCATGGTTTGCGTCGATCACCTGCGCGGGCCCAAAAGTCCAGTCGCCGGAGACGTCTGGCGCAACCGTGCGTATCGGGGTCCAGGTCTGGCCCGCGTCGTTTGTCTTGAAGAGGACGCCCCACCGTGAGGCCCACCAGTGCCGCGAGTCGACGAAGGATATGTCCCCCAATTGGGCCGGCGATGGCACCGGCGAGATCAACCGCCACGTCTGACCGCGGTCGAACGACGTGAACGTCCATGCAGTCCCGGAGTAGTCCCCGACCTGGGCGATCACGCCATTGCCCGGTATGAGAATCACCGACGTGTTGTAGCCCAGGAATCCCTTGCCAACCGGCGCTCCAGCTCGCTCCGCCGTCCCGGGTGGTGTAAACGGTTGGGCTCGATTCGGAGGCGCCGGTCCAGCCTTCTCCATCCGCCCGGAAGCCAAGGGCCATTGGCAAGCCTTTGCCATACAGAGAAACCCCAGGCGGCGCTGACCAATCCAGCCGCCGCCAGAACAGCCCACCGTCGACCGTCGAATACACGTGGGTGGTCGGTAGCGGGTAAGGCTCGGAGACGACCGCCCAGGCCCGGGTCGCGCTGGCGAAGACAAAGTTCGGAGTGCCTTCCGGCACCGAGATCACGCTCCAGTGCGCGCCGCCGTCGCTGGTTCGATAGAGAACCCCGGCGTAGAAAATTCCGTGATCGCGGTCGAAGAAATGGACCATTGCGGGCTGACCCTGGACGAGGCTTCCCGCAAATCGCTTCGCCCAGGTGCGGGCTCCGTCCGTCGTCGCGTAGACCCAGAACGTCGGCGAGGCCTGACGCTGCACGACAACCGCCCAACCGAGGGATGGGCTTATGAATTCGTAGCTGGCTGCGTACTGCCCGGACAGCATCGGAACCGGCGGCGCGCTTTTGACCGCAGTCGAAGTCGGGGCGCTCGCACGCAGGTAGAGCAGGCCCGCCACCACGATCACCGTCAGAGCGGCCGCAATCAAGGAAATCGCACGCCGGGCGCGGTCGTCCAGCATCGGCTCCTCGCGCACCTTCACAACCCCCGCGATAATTTTGGATCGATGGTAGGGCTGGTGCGTCCGGCTGGAGTCGACGATGCCGCCGCGATCGCGGGTGTGCACGTCGCCACGTGGCGCACGACCTATGGCGGCCTGCTGCCGGATGACTTCCTCGCCTCGCTCGATGCGGCCGGCTACGAGGAGCGCTGGAGGCGGACGCTTGGCGAACGGTCCGACCGCGTCTACGTGGCCGAGGATCGCGATGGGGTGGTCGGGTTTGCCTCAGGAGGGCGCGAACGCGCCGGGGAGACCGGATATTCCGGCGAGCTCTACGCGATCTACGTCACTCGCGAGGCGCAGGGACGCGGCCACGGCCGCCGGCTGGTCCAGGCAGTCGCGGGCGGGCTTCGGGAGATGGGACTGCCGGACATGATCGTGTGGGTCCTGCGAGACAACACCAGCGCCCGGGATTTCTACGAGAAGCTCGGCGGCGTTTTGGTCAGGACCCAGCCGATCACGATCGGCGCGGCGCTGCTGCAAGAAGTCTCGTACGGCTGGAAGAGCCTGGACGCGATCCGTTACTGAGGAGGCGGCAGCGGAGACTGCGTGAAGTCGAAGCAGTCTTCCATCCCGTCCGCCGACTTCGTGCGCGCATTCAGCGATGGGAGACCGAAGTTGCTCTCGCAGAACTTGACCAGGCTCACGTGCGAGTGCAGCACCCTGGAGATGTATCCCTTGCGCGCGTAAGGGCTGAGCACGAGGCATCCCACGCGCCCGCCGTAGCGGAACTGGGTGCCGTCCGTCCACTTCTCGACCTCGGGGGGCGTGACGTGGTCCCACCAGCCGCCCCAGTCGTCCCAGGTGATGAAGATCGCGACCTCGGTCCACAGGCCCGCGGCGACCACCGCCTGGACCTGGCTGACCGTCCACAGGCTGCCCTTGCTCACGTCTCCCTCGTGCGCCGCGCGCTGGGCCGGGGTGTCCGCGGGATGCTCGCTCTCGGTTTCATCCGAGTAGAGCCATGAGACCGACGGCAGCTTTTTGGCCTGCGCATCGGCCGCGAACTTCTGCCAGGTCGACTTCTTCCCTGCGGTGTACTTGATGAACTCGAACGCGTAACCGTTGTAGTTGCCCCAGGTGAGGCCGGCCGCATCGAGCTGCGACGGAAGCGAGGGCTGGTCGTACAGGGGCGGCCCAGGGTGCTTGCGGTAGTTGGTGGACGGGTTGTCGACGAGCTTCGAGTCGGCGGTGATCAGCATCAGGTGGTTGGGGGTCGAGGGCCCGGCGACGTCCGTGTAGTAGTTGTCGCACAGGGTGAACTGCTGCGCGTAGCCCCAGTAGTGAGGTATGTCGCTCTGCGGAAAAGCGACGCGCGGGGCGGTGGTGTCGCGTTTCAGCCAGGCGGCGTGACGGTGGTCAGGGTCCTTCGGCGGGGGGTTGGGGCTTGGCGGAAGCGCGACCCCGTTGCCTCCCGGAAACGTGCCGAAGTAGTTGTCGTAGCCGTGGTTCTCCTTGACGACGATCACGACGTGCTTGATCGGGCTGGGTTTGGTGGTCATCTCTCGCTCATTCTCATTGAGGGCGCCTGGTGCGCCACTCTTGCAAAAGCCGCGCGCGGGACGAGGGCCGTCGCGGCGCTGAGCACGCAGACCGCAGTGATCGAAAGAATGGTGTAGGTAGGGCTCAGTGTGAAGAGCGCCCCGCCCGCCAGCGCCCCCGCGATCTGCACGGCGTTCTGCAGCGTCTGGAAGACGGCCTGCGTGTGGGCGTACTGGCCGGGCTCGGACAGCCGGCTCACCTCGGCCATCATGCTCGGGAGGCCCGAGATCGTGAACATGCCCTCGATCAGCCCGAGGCCGATCAGCCACGGCACCGAGGCGATGAACGGGTACAGCGCGGCGAAGAAAGCTGTGCAGATCAGCGCGGCGACGATGAACCGGCGAGGGCCGAAGCGGTCTCCGAGCGATCCCGCGTATCCGCTCAGCAGCATCGCGGGCAGCGCAAAGGCGACAAAGGAGAGTCCCACCGCGAAGGTGGTGGCTCCGCGATAGGTCAGGTACAGCGACCAGATCGTGTCGAACGCTCCGATCATGTACGAGGTCCCGGCTCCGAGCAGGATGAGGGGCAGGAGCGTGCGCGCTATGTGCATCGCGCGAGCCGGAATCTCGACCGTGCCCTGGGCGCGCACGTTGGGCAGCGTTGCCAGCGCGACCACAGCCAACGCTGAGAGCACAGCTGCTACTTCGAACACCACGCCGAGGTTGAACAGCGCGATGAAACCTCCGATCGCGGGCCCGATGAGCATCCCGGCCATGTTGGTCGACTGCATGTAGCCGAACGCGCGGCCGCGTTCTCCCGGAGCTGTGGTCTCGGCGAGCAGCCCGTTGGCGGCGGGCCAGTACGCACCCTGCGCCGCGCCATGCAGGAGGCGCACCACGATGAATGCCGCCACGGGGAGCGGCAGCAGGTAGGCGAGAAAAAGCGCCGCGGTGGCAAGCATGGCGGCGATCAAAACCATCTTCGTCCCGAACCGGTCCGCGGCCCAACCCGCGGGATAGCGGACCAGCGCGTTGGAAACCAGGCCGGCGGCGAAGACGACCCCGACCAGCGCCGCCGAACCTCCCTTGCGGCCGAGAAAGATCGGAAGCAGGGGCAGGAAGAACCACATCCCGACCGCGTTCAGGAAGTTGATCGCGTACAGCGTCCACAGTCTTCGCCTCTGTTCCACTTCATCAGGAATACTGGCAGAGCGATGGCGGCGGACAACCTGCACGACGCGGAATGGGACGTGCTTCCATATTCGCCACATCCCGCTCACATGCACATGGCCCTCGACGAGGTGCTGCTCGACCAGGTCATGCATGGAAGTCGGCGGCCGACGCTGCGATTGTGGCGGTGGATCGAACCAGCGCTGGTGATTGGATCGCACCAGTCGGTGCGAAACGAGATCGACCTTCAGAACGCTGCAGCGCTCGGTTTCATCGTCACCCGGCGCATGAGCGGCGGCGGCACAATGCTGTGCGAGCCAGGACGCACGATCACCTACTCGATGTACCTGCCCGAGTCGATGGTCGCGGGAATCAGCTTTCGCAAGTCATACGCGCTGCTCGACGACTGGGCGGTGCGTGCGTTCAACGGGCTGGGGATTCCCGCGTCTTATCGCGAGATCAACGACATCGTCTCCCCGCGAGGCAAGATCGGTGGCGCCGCGCAGGCCCGCCGGCGCGGGTTTGTTCTGCACCACACGACGATCGCACACTCGATGGATGTCGAGCTGCTGCCGCGCCTGATCAGGATCGGTCGTGACCGCATCGCGGAGCGCGGGGTTCGCAGCGCTGACAAGGCGGTGTCTCCGTTGTCCTGGTTCACGCGGCTCTCATGCGATGAGGTGGCCGCGCACATGCAGGGATTTTTCATCCGCGAATTTCACGCAGAGGAAAGCACGCTCACGCGCGAGGAGCTCGCAGCAGCGACGCAGCTGGTCGCCTCGAAATACTCCGAGGCGCCATGGATCAACCGGCTGGCTTAGTAGACCTCCACTCCGCGACGAGATCGGCGCTCTGCTCGACGTGCTCGCGATAGTGGTCGCGCAGCCAGCCGAGGATGTCATCGGGACTCGTCGGGTACGGTTCTTGCCCGGCTCCATAGACGACCGGCGCCTTGCGGGCCCAATCCGAATCCGGCAGCTCGAGTGCCGCCGCGCGCACCGCTCCATGCAGGTGCGCCATCTCATCCAGCGATTTCCGGCGCTCCGCGGTCTTCAGGCCGCGCCTGGCCCCCGCACGAGCCTGTGCCTCCGCGCCGGTCGGATCCTGCGGGCCGATCCCGTCGAACCCGGCGGCGACGATCCCATCGAGCACGCGTCGGTAATGGACGAGCACCCAGTTGACGTGGACCTGGAGGCCGCCCAGGGAGTAGTCGTCGCCGGGCTTGAGGTACGTCAGCGCGCCGTCCGGAACGCGCGCGAACGCCTCTTCCCACTCCTTGCGGGCAGCCTCAAAGTCGGCGAGCGCCGCTTCCCGCTCCATCGAACCGGACGAGATTAGCCGAAGTAGTTGTGCTGCTGGAGGTAGGCCTTGGTGACGACGTCGGGGTCCATGTGCTGCAGCTCGACCTGGGAGTTCAGGTTGATCAGGTCGGCCGTGCTCAGGCCCGCGCTCACGGCGTTGAGTACCTTCTTGACTTCGGCGCTCGCCACCGGCGTCCGGACGATGGGCACGACGTTGTCGGCGTTCTGCAGGTGCTTGTCATCCTGCAGCACGACCAGACCCAGAGACTGCAGGTCGGCGTCGCTGGTGAACACCAGGCCGACCTGGATGTCGTTGCTCTTGAGCGCGGCCCGGGTCAACGGGCCGTCGGTGTCAAGCGCCTTGAAACTCTTGAAGGTGATGCCATAGGTCTTCTGCAGCCCCGGCGCGCAGAAGGGGCGCGTGGGACATTCCGGCCCCGCGCCGAGCACGAGCTGGCCGCCGATCGAAGCCAGATCGGACAGCTTGGTTGCGTTGTACTTCGTCGCGTTCGCCTGGGTCATCGCGAACCCGTTCTGGTCCTGAGCTGCGGAGGGCGTGAGCGCCTGCAACCCAAGCGATTGGAGGTGGCTGTTGAGCTTGGCGGTGGTGGCGGTGACGTCGCCTGTCGCCTCGCCGGCGGCGTTGTCGTAGTACTCGAGGTCGGTCGCGGCGTAGCCGATGTAGAGATCGATCTGGCTGGACTTGATCGCGGGCGCCACGACCTCGCGCGATCCCAGGTTCAGCTTGAAGTTGACCGTGTAGCCATCGTGCTGCAGGGCCTGCCCGTAGAGCTCGGCCAGCACGCTGCCCTCCGAGAACTTGAAGCCGGCGACTGTGATCGTGCCTTTCGGCGTGTTCGAGCTGGACGAGGGCGAGCTGCCACAGGCCACGGCCGTGAGGGCCAGTCCGATTACGGCAGCCAGCAACGCCGAGCGGGGTTTCCAGTTCATCTGCCTCTCTCTCCTTGTCCGGGCGGGTCAGTACTCGAACCGCCAGGGATCTTTCATTCTTCCACCTAAGCGGCTTTGTAGGTCACTCGGCGGGTCGAGGGAGCCCTCAGCAGCCGCATGCCCCTGGGCACCAGGAGCCGCTCCACGGAGGCCAGCCCAAGCTCGGTCGCCAGGGCCAGGAGGGCGACCAGGATGGCTCCGGCGACGAGCTTCGTGTAATCCTGCTGGTCCAGCCCGTCGATGATGTAGCGGCCGAAGCCGCCGCCCGCGATCAGGGCGGCCAGGGTGGCGGTCGCCACGACCTGCACGGCTGAAGTTCGGATTCCGGCCATGAGTAGAGGTACCGCGAGAGGCAACTCCACCCGCAGCACCTGGGCCAGCTCGCGGTAGCCCATCCCGCGAGCCGCGTCCTTCACGTCCGGGTCCACCTCCTGCATGGCGACGTAGCTGTTGGTCACCATCGGCGGGATGGCAAGGGCGGTGAGCGAGATGATGATCGGGGCGTCGCCCAGCCCGAAGACCTGGAACGCAAGCACGAGGAGCGCGAACGACGGCACCGCTCGCCCCACGTTCGAGATGTTGATGGCGAGGTTGCCAAACCGGCCGTAGTGTCCGAGCGCGATCCCGATCGGCAGCGCGATCGCAGCTCCGATGAGCACGGATTCCGCCGAGAGCTGGATGTGCTGGATGAGGCGGGTCGGGATCCCGTCGGGGCCGGTCCAGTGCGCGGGATCCGTGAACCACTGCACGACGCGGACCAGGATGGCCATCTATGCGCTCCGAGACCAGGGAAGGGCGACCCGCTGCGACCCCGCCAGCGCCAGGTCGGCGACCAGGGCCAGGACTATGGAGAGGACCGTGGCCACGATCAACGGGGTGTGGAAGTTCTCGACCAGGCCCTGGAGGATGAGCTGGCCGAGGCCGCCCAGGCCGATCACCGCGGTGATCGTCACCAGGCCGATGGTCGTGACGGTGGCGATCCGAATGCCGGCGAAGATCGCGGGCAGCGCCAGTGGCAGCTCGACCGTCAGCAATCGGGCCAGCGGCCGGTACCCCATCCCGTCAGCCGCATCGAGAACGTCCTTGGGGACGGCGTCCAGGCCGACCACGACGTTGCGGGTGAGGATGAGGACGGCGTATCCGACCAGACCGATCTCGGCGGTCAGCGTGCTGAGGCCCGTGTAGGGAATGAGCAGCGCGAACAGCGCAATCGACGGAATCGTGTAGAAGATGCCGAACACGGTCAAGACGGGGTTCCGCAAGGCCCGCCAGCGATGCGCGACCACTCCCATTGGCAGCGAGATCACCATGCCCACGCCCACGGCGATCGCCGTCAGGACGAGGTGCTGCTGCAGCGCGTCGAGAAACACGTGGACGTGGGTCGTAAGCCAGTCCCAGTTGATCCATGGGTCGACGTAAACCACCAGGAATAGGTGCCCCGGCATTCAATTACGGTAATCGAGCAGTGATCCGCCTGGAGAACGTGACCAAGCAGTTTCCCGGCGGCTCCAACGCCGTACGCGACCTCACGCTCGAGATCGCGGACGCCCAGACCTGCGTCCTGATCGGACCCTCGGGTTGCGGCAAGACGACGACGCTGCGGATGATCAACCGGCTCACCGATCCCGACAGCGGACGGATCCTCGTCGACGGCGTCGACACGCGAGGGGTCGACCCGGCGGCGCTGCGCCTGAAGATGGGCTACGTCATCCAGCAGACGGGTCTTTTCCCGCACATGACCGTCGGCGACAACGTCGGCACTGTGCCCCGCCTGTGGAAGTGGGACAAGCGGCGCATCGACAAACGCATCGATGAGCTGCTCGAGCTGGTCGGGCTCGCCCCGTCCGAGTATCGCGACCGCTACCCGCATCAGCTGTCCGGCGGACAGCGCCAGCGGGTTGGGTTCGCGAGAGCGCTGGCCGCGGACCCGCCGGTTCTCCTGATGGACGAGCCGTTCGGGGCGGTCGACCGCATCACGCGCGAGCGCCTGCAGCAGGAGTTCATCAGCATCCAGCGCTCCATGCGCAAGACCGTGGTCTTCGTCACCCACGACATCGACGAGGCCGTGATGGTGGGCGATCGCATCTGTCTCTTGAAGATGCAGGCGCAGGTCGCGCAGTACGACACGCCGGAAAAGATCCTCACCCACCCCGCCAGTGAATACGTGGCGGAGTTCCTTGGCCGCGAGCGCCTGGTGCGCCGCATGTCGGTCGTTGTCATCGACCCCTCGACGCTCGAGCATCCCCCAGGCGGGCCCGCGACCAGGGAACCTCGGGTGCCACTCTCGAGCTCCTTGATCGACGCCTTCGCGGCGGCTCTGTCGAGCCCGACCGAGCGGGCTGCCGTCTTCGAGGGCGACCGCTTTGTCGGCGCCTTCACGGCCACGTCGCTTCTCGAGTCGTTACGGCGGGCCAGCACAGAAGGAGGAGAGCAGGTTGCCGCAGGAGTTTGACGTCGTCTGTCTGGGTGGTGGAGTCGCAGGGGAGGCGATCGCCGGCGGCCTGCAGGGGAGCGGAATCTCGCTCGCGGTCGTCGAGCGCGAGCTGGTCGGAGGCGAGTGCCCCTACTGGGGGTGCGTTCCGTCGAAGACCCTGCTCCGATCCGGGGAGACTCTGGAGGAAGCGGGCCGAGCCCGCACCCTCGCCGCCTCCCGCGTGGAGTGGGACGTCGACTTCCCCAAGGTCTCCAAGCGCGTGCTTTGGATGGCGCGCGACCTGGACGACACGCGGCCCGCGGCGGCGCTCGAGGCAACCGGCGCCAAGCTGATTCGCGGCGAGGGCAAGCTCATCGACCTGAGGACCGTGGAGGTCGCCGGGGATCGGGTGGTGGCCCGGCGGGCGGTGGTGATCGCCAACGGCGGCACCGCGGCCATACCTCCGATCGAAGGGCTGAACAAGGTTGCGTACTGGACCAACCGCCAGGCGGCGATCCCGCGCGAGCTGCCCGAGCGGATGGTCGTGCTCGGAGGCGGAGCCGTCGGGATCGAGCTCGCCCAGGCGTTTGCGCGGCTGGGGTCGAAAGTCACGGTGGTGGAGGCGGGGCCTCGCTTTCTGGCGCTCGAGGAGCCTGAGGCTGGCGCGGCACTGCTGCCTCATCTGACCGCGGACGGGATCCAGGTCATGGTCGGCGACCCCTGCGTGGCGGTCGAACAGCAGGCCGCCGACGTCGTGCTGCACCTGAAGTCAGGAGCGGTCGTCTCCGGGGACCGCCTGCTCGTCGCGACCGGGCGCCGCCCCAACTTCGAGGCCTGGAAGACCGCGGGACTGACCCAGACCGAGCGCGGCTGGCTCAAGGTCGACCCGGAAACGCTCGAGGCGCGCGATGGCATCTATGGCGCCGGCGACGTCACGGGCATCGGCGGCTTCACACACCTCGCCTACTACCACGGCCAGGTCGTGGCCCGGCGGCTGCGCGGCAAGGACGCGCGGGCCGACCACAGCGCCGTCCCTCGCGTCACCTACACCGACCCCGAGGTGGCGTCGGTGGGCTGGTCAGAGCAGACGGCGCGGGAGCGAGGCGGCGACGTCATCGTCACGACGGTCGACCCGGCTGAGACAGCTCGCGGATACATCCACGACTTTCACGGCGGAACGCTGAAGCTCGTCGCCGACCGCACGCGCGGCGCGCTGGTCGGGGCGACGCTGGTCACCCCTCGCGCGGGCGAGATCCTGGGCGAGCTGGTGCTCGCGGTCAAGCTCGGCACACCGCTTCGCGAGCTGGCCGACGTGATTCATCCCTTCCCGGCCTTCAACCGGGTTCTCGGTGCAGCGTTCGAGGAGCTGGCCGGGAAGGTGTCCTGAAGCCCCGGCGCGTTTTAGGTGTGCGCGGTCTAGTTATGTAAAGGGGGCCTTATAAATGGCTATCACGGTCAACGGTTCGCCGATCAATCTCGACCTGGATTCGATCCTGTTGTGGGTCGTGGTCGGGCTCGTGGCCGGCTTCCTCGCCAGCCACGTGGCGCTCGGACACGGGCTGGGACTCTTCTGGGACGTGATCGTCGGCATAATCGGCGCGTTCTTTGGCGGAATCGTGCTGGTGGGCATCTTCCACTTCAGCATCGCGATTGCCGGCCATCCGATCATCAGCGCGATGATCATGGCCTTCATCGGAGCCGCGATCCTCTTGATCATCTTCAGGCTGGTCTCGGGGCGAGGCTACCGGCGACGCGCGTTCTGAGCTAGCAGACGCCTGGGAGCGGTGCGCTCCCAGGCGTTCCTGACCAGGCGCTCCGCGAGGTCTGGTCCCAGGCTCGGCAGCGTCACTCTGACCCAGCCGAATCGGCCCGTGTAGGCCGAGACGGCAAACGTCTCCGGGTCCATCGCAACGAGCCCGGCCTGGTCGTCGAGTGAGGCCTTGACCGAGACTGCGGTGCCGTCCTGCGATCCCATGGCGAAGATCCGGCCGCGCACTCGAAACGTGGCCTCGCCCCACGTTTCCACCTCCTCGGCCTCGGGCATCGAAAGGCACAGCCGCCGGAACACGCGAAACGTCACGTCCTCACCACCTCGAAGGTGAGGCGCGAGCGAAAACGCGACAGGGCCGCGAGCACGGGGGCCCCCAGGGCAAGCACCATGACCACGTTGCCGGCGGCTCGGAACGAGTCGTAGGCCAGCGACGTGAGGGCGTAGAAACGGGCGAAGTGGAGCAGCGCGGTTGCCGGCGTCATCGCCGGCATCCAACCGAGGGTCGGGTTACCGCGAAATGCGGGAACCCAGTCGGTCACGTCCATGAGCGCGCCGAAGACATAGCCCATGACGCCTCCGACCGCGGCGAGCAGCAGGACATCTCGAAGCCCAGGCGACGGGCTCCGCCAGCGGCCCGCGACGCCGGCCGCCACGCCGACCCAGCCCAGAGCGAACACCTGGTAGGGAACCCACGGACCGATCCCGCCGCTGATCAAGGCCGAGACCAGGATCGAGAGCGCGCCGGCCATGAAGCCAAAGGAGGTACCGAAGACAAACCCCGCGCACAGAACCAGGAAAAAGATCGGGTTGAAACCGCCGATACCGACGATGACGGCGAGACGCGCCGCCGAGTCGAGGGCGGCGATGGCCGCGAGGAGAGCGATCGCACGCGAGTCAAGCTGCCTGGTGCCCACCTCAACCAGGAAGAGCGCCGCGACGCAGGTGAGCATCAGCGCCCACGCCGGTGTGCTCGCCGCAAGGTCCGTACCGAGAAACGGCCACGAGAACAGGACAACGCCGGCGAGCGAGACCAGGCCGACCGGGAGGACGCGGGTCATGTCCGCATGGCGGGCTGCTCGGTGACCATGCCGCCGCAGACCGTGACCACCCTGTCGGCGAGCGCATCGCGCAGCTCAGCGTCGTGCGTGGCGAGCACGATGGCGGATCCGGCGTCTCGCAGCGCCGCGACCACCTTGATGAGCGCTCCGCGCGCGAAGGGATCCATGCCGCGGGTCGGCTCGTCGAGAAGCACCAGGTCCGGCCGGCCCGGCAGGACCGCCGCGAGGGCCGCGCGCTGCCGTTCGCCCGATGAAAGGTCGCGCGGATAGCGCTCCGCCATTGCGAGCAGGCCCAGCGTCGCGAGCATCTGGTCGGGATCGTCCGGCTCGCGGGCACGGTCGAGCGTCAGCCTGACTTCCGAGCGGACGGTCGGGCGATGGAGGAGGGCGGTCGGGTTCTGCGGCAGGTATGCGATGCGGCCCGGCCTGCGTTCGACTTTCCCCGCCAGCGGCTCCAGGCTGCCGGCGATGACGCGCAGCAACGTGGTCTTGCCCCCGCCGTTGGGGCCGCTGAGGGCTACCAGCTCACCGCGCCGCCCTGCGAGATTCACATCCTGCAGGACCGGGCGACCCCCGGGCCCGGCGGTGACACCGGAGAGCGACCAGGCCTCGGCGCCCGGCGATCTGCCGATGGTCGCGTCCATCGTCAAGCGGATCGGCCGCCAGGCGGATGGCTGACGGACCTCAGCGGTGCCCCGGTCGACGACCACGACATTTTCGGCCACCTGCGTAAGCCGTTCCAGGCGGTGCTCGGAGATGACAACGGAATGGCCGGCCTGGGCCATGCGGATCGCGCTCGAGATGACAAGCGACGCTCCTTCATCGTCGAGCTGGGAGGTGGGCTCGTCGAGCACGACCAGGCGCGGCTGCATGGCGAGCACCGAAGCGATCGCGACGCGCTGACGCTCTCCTCCGCTCAGCGTGCGCACACGACGCCGGGCCAGGTGCATGACGCCCGCCTCGCCGAGGGCCTCATCGACCCGGTCTCGCATCGCCGCGGCGGGAACCCCGATGTTTTCGAGCCCGAAGGCGACCTCGCGCTCGACCACGTCGTACACGGCCTGCAGCTCTGGGTCCTGAAACACAAAGCCCACGGTGCGTGCGAGGTTTCGGGTCGGTGTCCGGATGATGTCCGCGCCGGCAACATCGGCCCGGCCGCTGATCCGCCCGCCGTGAAAATGAGGTACGAGGCCGTTCAGCACGCGAAGCAGTGTCGACTTGCCGCCGCCCGAAGGTCCAGCGACCAGCGTGATGCCCTCGCTGAAGTCGAGGCTGACTTCACTCAGCGCGGGCACGGCGCTGTTTGGATACCAGTACGTGAGTTGGATCAGGCGCGCCGCGGCCACATCAGCACCGGTACAAACAAGAGAAGGCATGCTGCGAGCGGAGCCAGACCAATCCTGGGTGCCGACAAGGAGGGGTACGCATACCAGTCGGACGCCCAGCCCATTGCGCTGGCAGCGACGAAACCAGCAGCGGCAAGGCTGGAGGCGGCGATGACGAGCCAGTCTCCGTTGCCGAGCTTCGGTCTCTGGAACGTGGTGCGCGTCGCCGAACCGAAGCCCCGCGCCTCCATCGACTCGGCGAGCTGGATCGAGCCCTCTGCGCTGGTCAGGACGACTGGGACCACGACCTCGGCCCAAGATGCCGGCCCCCGTGGCCGCCAGCCCCGGAGGCGCTGCGCCTCGGTCACCTCGGTGAACGTCGTCCCCACCATGCTGACCAGATTCATCGACGCGGCGATCGCCGTTCCAGTCCGCGACAGCGCCCTGGGCAGCGCATCCATGACGTCATGCGGCTGGAGCATGAGGGAGAACGGTGCGGCGGCGAAGATCGCCGCCGCGATAGTGATTGCGCCGGACAGCCCGGAGGCGAGTGCCTCCAGCGTGTAGACACCGCCGAGCGCGGGGATGGAATCCGGCAGGGAAAACAGGATCGTGCGGCCCAGATGCGCGGAAACGAAATTGAGAACTACGTCGACGATCCCTATGCATGCCACGCCCACGAGGAGGCGACGCATGCGTCGGATCCCCGCGCTGGCCGCGAGTGTGGTGAAGGCGGCCAGCAGGACGATGAGCTTGTACGCCGGATTGGTTGTGAAGAGCACGATGAACAAGCACGCGGCCGACCATGCCGCGACCGTCCGTGCGTTCATCGCGTCTACCTCTGCTCCTTGGGAAGCGGTGGCGGCGCGGGGGAGGCGTCGGCGGTATACCTCCAGCCAACCGCCTCCTTGTCGTGCAGGGTCACCTGCGTGTACCCGGTTTGTGCCGGGGCCCATGCGCCGTTGGTCTCGACGAAGAGCGACCAGTTCGGCCCTGTGTCAGCGAAGCACTTGCTGAATTGAGCCGGCTCGTTGTCCACCTGGCACACCGCCTTCCCGAAGCTGAAGGTCTGCGTCTGGTACTCGACGCCCGACTGGTCCATCAGCGATTGACCGTCGATCGTGTCGCCAGCGAACCCGACACACTTTTGCAACTGCCGGCTTGCATCGGCGTGCTGCACGACCACGTATGCGCGATGAACGGCGGTTGGGTTGACGCAATTGCTTGCCGGACTCGTGGTGCTGGACGGCGAGCCGCCGCATGCACTTACGGCAGTCAGTGTGAAGGCCAGTGTCGCGCTGGCCCATATGAGGTGCTTGCGCACGATTCGTCCTCCGGGCGGTCGATCCTTCCGTACGCGCTGCTGAAAGCCGACCGCCAGGAGCTTTCCGTGCCGTTGCGCGCGGACGGTTTGCCGTTTCGGGCATTCAGGTCTCCTGGCTCGCGGATCGCCGCCCCTATCCGCCTTCCCGAGGTGTTTGCTACCTCAGTGGCTTGCTTCGGACGGAGGCTCCTCGCTCACAGTTGCGCGACAGCTCCGGTTTCGCACCGGATTCCCTTGGTGCCCTGTGAAGATCTTAGCCAGCACCGCGGACCGCGGTGAGGCGGAGATAGCCGGTCTGCCGGGCGGCGGGCATCGCGAAGTCGAACAAATCGGCCTGCAGTGCAAGCTCGAGATCGGTGGGAGGGAAGCCGGGCCAAACGCCACTCATCAAGCGGTGGTAGCGCTCGCTCTCGCGGAGCGGAGCGAGGAGCTGTTCCAGGTCGGGCGGGCTGCCTTCGATGATCGCCTCCATGTACTGCGCGCATGCGTGGTCTTCGGGATAGTCGGCCGAGGCAACGAGGGTCAGGGTCTCCGGCTTCCTTAACAGGCAGGCTTGAACCGTCGCCCGCGCGACGACCAGACTCGCCGCAAAGATGTCATCGCCCTCGACTGCCGCCACCGCCTGCGTTCCCGCGGTGGAACGCTGGATCAAGATCCGGTCCATCAGGTCGGTCGCCCGGATCCTGGTCGGCGAGTTGCTGATCGCTATCCCCTCGACGGGAAGGCCGTCCTCCTCGGCGCATATCACCGAGCCTGGGGTCTTTTCGGCGAGAGCGCGAGCCTCGGCCACGGTCTGGACGAGGCGGCACTCGCGGGCGCCGCCGGTGAGCGCGTAAGCGCTGACAGTGAAGGCGCGGAGGACGTCGATCACCACCACGACGCCGCGCGCGTGTCGCGCGCCGTCGATGCCTGTGGCGTGAACGATGTTCACGACTCGACGCGGAATCGAATCGCGGCGGCATCATTGACGGCGATGCCCGGGCCAGAGCCTGAAGAGGGCCCTCGCGCATTCGGCTTCGAGCAGATCGCGGACTGCGGGTCGATGCGCGTGGTCGGGTTGCGGCTGAAGCCGGGCCAAACCGTGCCGGAGCATCGCAACGCCATCCCTGTGGCGCTGATCGTCACGGGTGGCCGCCTGCAATTCGACGACGGCGCGCAGTCGGGCGAGGTCGGCGTCGGCGAGATGCTCTTGATCAACCCCGGCGAACGCCATACGTATCGCGCCGACGTCGCGACTTCGGCCTACCTCGTGTTCGCAGGTCTTCCGGGCGTCCGGAGCCGCACGTGGACGCTGCGGCGCAAGAAGTAGTAGACGTCACGGCGCGTTCCAAAGCGCGATCACACGACCGCGATCGGCGTCGCGCAGGATGTTGAGGGTGGCCACATCGAGCTGCAGGCCGGTCGCGACCGTGATGTTGGCCGCGATCCAGGCCACGGCGACGGCGCGCAGGATATGGCCGTGCGCGAAGGCGAGGACGCGGCCGTCCTGATGAGCCGTCACCAGGTTTACGAATTGCTGCGCCCTCGCGTATAGCTGTGCCGGGCTCTCTCCGCCAGGACAGCCGTCCCTGTACAGCTCCCAGTCCGGGTCGGTCTCCTGAATCTGCCGGGTGGTCAGGCCTTCGTATCGACCGTAGTCCGCCTCGCGAAGGAGATCGGTGATCTCCGGGTGCTCGAACCCCGCGAGCTCGGCGGTGCGCCGAGCGCGCTGCATGGAGCTGGAGTAAACGGCATCGAACTGGATGCCTCGCAGCCGCGGGGCCAGCGCTCGTGCTTTGCTTTCGCCGCGCGGGGTCAACGGTAGGTCTGTGATGCCGGTATGGCGTCCCGAGAGGCTCCACTCGGTCTCGCCGTGACGGGCGAGATAGACCTCTAACGTCAGGCGGGCTTGCCCATCATCTCGGGCCGGCCCGAGCGCAGGGATCGGCTTGCGCTCTCGATGACCGCGCCCGCGCGCACCCGCTGACCAGGCCTGATGCAAACCAGGCCGACCGCCGCGGATGCGCCCTGAGGCTTGAGTGACTCGTTCACGGCGGCGAGCACGCGGTTGGCGGCGTGCGCGGTGCCGGCGACATCGGTGTCCGGCAGGATCGCCAGGAGCTGGGGCGGCGTGCGGCCGAGCACGCCGGGCGTGTCGACATCGCGAACCGTGCTGGCCAGCGCGGCGGCCATCGTCTTCAGCGCCTCGTCGACGGGCATAGATCCGTTGGCTTCGATGAGGAGGACGCCGAGGTTGCGCTGATAGCGGTGCGCGCGCGCGAGCTCGTCCTCGAGCACAGGGCGCACGAAACGATCGTTGAAGAGGCCAGTCGTGCGGTCGACGATGTGGAGGGGCTCGGCCTGAGGATCGTCCGTCCGCACTCCGCATGAGGGGCAGAAGACCGCGCCGTGGGGCAGAGGCGAGCCGCAAGCCTGGCAGGTTTGAGCCTCGGGCCGGCGGCGGAGAAAATCGCCAATCGGCATTCGGTAAAGCCTATCAGTCGTGTTCGCCATGCCTTTTTGGACCTCTTAACAGGCTGGGTTGTAGACGATTTTTTCGAATCCTAAGCTGGATCGAGGTGTGTCGGCGGGGGAGGGACGGCACGGCGGAGGAAGGGAGGGCCCGAGGCGAGGTGTGCGAAATTCGGAGTTCGCGCTCAGCCCACGGCCGCGGCGGGAGTCGCAAGCCAGCTCTCCGCCCAGACCGAAACAGCAGCCAGCACCGGCTCGAGCGCGCGCCCGCGCGAGGTCAATCGATAGCTCACTCGCACCGGCGGTCCTGGATCGACGAGCCTTTCCACGATGCCCTCAGTCTCCAGCTCTCGAAGGCGTTCGGTCAGGACTCGATCACTTATGCCTGGAATCCCCGCGAGCAGCTGGTTGAAGCGAGCAGGCGCTGGAATGAGTGCCTTGACCACGGCTCCGGTCCAGCGCTTACCAATCAGCTCGATAGCGCGCTGAAAGGCCGCGCTGTAGTCGAGGCCCCCTCCGACCATGGGGAGTGATTCTATGCGCTATCGCAACTCTCCGAAAGGACCCGACCGGTGTTTTCCACAAGAATTTTTTTCGAGCGACAATCAGCCTTCAGCGGGAACACTCGTGAGGACCTCGAGAATGTTCAGGTGGACGTGTTCGTGAGCTTGCGATGGAGCTGACTGGCAGGGTCATTGTCGTCACCGGCGCGGCCCGAGGGATCGGCCGAGCGCTGGCGAAGAGGCTTGCCTCAGAGCAGCCAGAGGCCCTGATCGTCGCTGACATCGACGGGACGGGCGCCGCGAGTTTGGCCAAGGAAGTCAACGGAACGTCGGTTCAGTGCGACGTGTCTCGTGAGGCTGACATCGAACGCCTCGTGCATGAGGTCGAGTCGGTGCATGGTCGCATCGACATCTTCTGCTCCAACGCCGGCATCGCGGTCGGCGGTGGTCCCGAAGCGAAAGACGCCGACTGGCAGCGCATTTGGGAAGTCAATGTGATGTCGCATGTGTACATCGCCCGCCATGTGCTGCCTGGCATGCTGGCGCGACGCGAGGGATACATCGTTGGCACCGTGTCCGCGGCGGGACTCTTGAACCATTTCTTTGCCGCGCCATATGGAGTCACCAAGGCTGCGGCGCTCTCGTTTTTCGAATGGCTCGCGATCGTGCACGGTGATGAAGGCATTCGCGTCTCGTGCCTGTGTCCCCAAGGGGTCAAGACCGACATGCTGGCCAGGGAGGTCAGCCAGCTCGGGATCGAATTCCTGACCACCGGCGCCCTCGAGCCCGAAGCGGTTGCGGACGCCGTGGTCAAGGGTATGGGGGACGAGCGTTTCCTCATCCTTCCCCACCCCGAGGTGGCCGAGTACTTTCGCCGCAAGGCCGACGATTACGACCGCTGGCTGCGCGGCATGCGCCGGCTTCGGACCAGCCTGCTCTCCTCGGCGCGCTGAGTGCGGTGGTTCTCCCTCGTCGCAGGCGCAGCCCTCGTAGTGCTCGCCTTCGCCGCTGTGACCCGTGTGTCGGATACAAGAGAGGGACTCATCGCCGAGGTGATCACCCTGCTCGGCGGGCTGGCCGGCATCGGTTTGCTCGTGTACGGCCTCACGGCGAGGAGGACATCAGCCGGCCGTCCATCGTCGATGCCTCGACCGGAACTCCGAGCGACTCCCCGACCCCGGGCGACCAGGGATCTCGTGCTCGGCGCGGGAGGGATCGGGCTGGCGCTCATCCTGCTTGGTGGGCTGGCCATCAGCGGCGGTGCGCTGTGGGCAGGATTTGGACTCGCCCTGATGCTGCCGATGATCGCGGGCAGCGTCTATCTGTGCGTGCGGTTCCTGCGGTCTAGATCTAGTCCCTGAGAGCGAGGATCTCGCCCACCAGGTAGAGCGAGCCGCAGACCAACACGTTTCCCCCGGCTCCCGCCAGCTGCTTGGCATGCTCAAGGGCCGCGCTCGCCGGCCGCGCAGCCTGGGCGCCTGGTCCATAGACGGTGACCAGCTCCTCCGGCGAGATAGCGTGGCCATGGGCGCTGGCCGGCTCCGTGAACACGACGGCATCGGGGCTCAATGTCCGCAGGGCGGCCAGCAGCTGGACCGGATCCCGCTCGCTGAGCATCGCGAACACCGCGACGAGCCTTTCCGACCCGATCAGCCTTCGCAAAGCGGCGCCGGCGGTGACCATCGCCGCCGGATTGTGTCCCCCATCGAGGATCACGCGCGGTCCTTCGGCGATGACCTGCAGGCGCCCTGGCCAGACGGTCGCGCCAAGCCCGCCGCGGACCGCCTCGTCGCGCACGTCATCGATCAGGTGCGCGGCCGCCACGGCCAACGCCGCGTTGTGGGGTTGAAACTCGCCGAGCAGATGCAACCGCAGGTCGCGGTGCTCAAAACCCGGTCCGCTGACTGTCAGCACGTGCCCGTCCCAGCCCATTGATTCGGCATTCACGCGTATCTCACGACCCAGGCGCCACACTGGCGCAGCTTCGGCGACGGCGCGCGCTTCGACGATCTGGAGCGCCTCGCCCTCGCAGCCGGTCACCACACGATTGCCTTGCTTGATGATGGCCGCCTTTTCGCGCGCGATCTCGCCAATCGTGGTGCCCAGATACTTCTGATGATCGAGGTCGACATTGGTGATCAACGCAACGCCGAGGTCGAGGGCGTTCGTCGCATCGAGCCGCCCCCCCAGCCCCACCTCGCAGACCAGGACGTCAATGCGAGGAGCGAGGTACACGACGGCCATCACGGTCAACATCTCGAACTCGGTTGGAGGCCCGAGCTCAGACCCAACTGCCTCGAAGGCAGGCATCAAGTCCTCGAGCGTGGCGACAAAATCCTGCTCGCTGATCGGCGTGCCGTTCACCTCGATCCGCTCCGTGTACGAGATCAGATGAGGCTTGGGCATGAAGCCCACGTTGTGGCCCGCTGCCCTAAGGATCGAGCTCAGGCATACCCCGGTCGAGCCCTTGCCGTTGGTGCCCGCGATCAGCGCGCCCCTCAGCTGCCTGTCCGGCGCGCCGACATGGTCAAGGAGGGCCCGCGTGCGCTCGGTGCCGAGCTTCATCGCAAAGCGACCCTGGCTGGAGATGAAGTCGAGCGCTTCCTCGTACGTCAACGATTTGCGTTGAGCACGAGGACCGGGTCGGGCCAGGGATCCTTGGCGGTCATGGGTGCCGCCGGACCTCGGCCTCGTAGGTGTTCTTAATCAGCATCGCCCGCGTCATCGGGCCGACCCCGCCGGGGTTCGGGGTCAGCCAACCCGCGACCTCCTCCACCCCCGGCCCCAGATCGCCGACCTGGCGCCCGTCGACCCAGTTCGTGCTCACGTCCACGACCGCGGCGCCCGGCTTGACCATCTCTCGAGTGACCAGGTTGGCGCGGCCCGCCGCTGCGACGAGGATGTCTGCGGTCCGGGTGTGACCCGCGAGGTCTCGCGTCTTGGTGTGGCAAACGGTCACCGTCGCGTTGCGCTTGAGCAGGAGCAGCGCGGTCGGCTTGCCGACCAGGTTGCTGCGCCCGACGATCACCGCATTCGCGCTTGCGATGGGAACGCCGAATTTTTCGAGCAGGTAGACGATGCCGGCCGGCGTGCAGGGCTCCACGCCATCCGACAGCCCGAGCGCGACCTTGCCTGCATTGATGGGGTGAAATCCGTCGACGTCCTTGACCGGGTCCATCTCCATCACGATCCGAGACATGTCGATCTGCTTCGGGGTGGGCTGCTGGATGAGAATCGCGCTCACCCGCTCATCCCGATTCAGCTTCTGGACCAGGCCGAGCAGCTCCTCGGTCGTAGTGCTCGCGGGAAGCCGGTGATCCTCGGAGTCGATGCCGACGCTTCGCGCGTTGCGCTGTTTGAGCTCGACGTACTGAGCCGACGCCGGATCGTCGCCGACCAGGACAGTCGCCAGCCGCGGCCGCGAGCCGCCCTTCGCCACCCGCTCGCTCACCGCCTGGCCGACCTCCGCGTAAACCTGCTTTGCGACTGCCCTGCCGTCCAGGACGTGCGCCGTCACCCGAGTCCCAGCTCCCGACGGGCCGAATCCGCCACCAATCGCATCACCTCACGGAGGTCTGTGCCGCTCTCGCGCGAGATCCGGCGGCAATCCTCGTACTCCGGCGCGACGTCGACCGGCTGACCGCCGAGCTCCTTGACCTTGACGCGGGCCGTTCCCAGCGCCGTCTTGACCTCGATGACCCGTCGCGCCGCGATGACCCGCTGCACCGGGCTAATCCGGACACCGAGCGTGGTGCTGCGTCGCAGCAGCTGGTCAGTCAGCTGAGCCACCAGCTCGGGCGGCGACATCACGCTGAGCAGGTGCCCCGGCCTTCCTTTTTTCATCAGCGCCGGGACCACCGCCACGTCCAGCGCGCCGGCTGACATCAGGTCCTCGCAAAGCGCCGCGATGAGGTTGGGTGCCATGTCGTCGAGGTTGGTCTCGACCACGGTGACGCCACTTTCGGAGGCCACCTCTTCACCGATCCACACCGCCAGCGAGTTGGCTGGTGATTGGTTGGCGCCGATGCCGTAGCCAACCCGGCGCAGCGCCATCGTCGGGCGGTCAAAAGTCGCCACCGCGGCCAGGATGGCGGCGCCAGTAGGCGTGACCAGCTCGCGCGGCTCGTCGCTGGGTTGCAGCACGGCACCGGTGCCCTCCAGGACTCGCAGGCTGGCGGGCGCGGGCAGAGGCAATTCACCCTTGCGCCCGCGCGGCGCGGGAAGCGGAGATGCATAGACGCGGCGGACATCGAGCGCGTGCAGGAGCCAGAACGCTCCCACGAGGTCGACCAGCGTGTCGGCCCCGCCCAGCTCGTGGAGATGGAGCCCGTCCTCTTCCACGCCATGGACCCGACCCTCGGCTCGAGCGAGCCGGTTGATTGCGTCCAGCGCCGGCGACTTGACCTCGGCCGGCGCGCCTGACTCCTCGATCACGCTGCGCAGCGCGGGAACGGTCCGCTCGACCCGGTCGTCGACGCTGACGATCACGCGTGTCCCGCCGACGTGCCCGCGCGTCTCGTGCCTCACCTCGACCGTGACCTCGTCCCCCAGGCGGAGCGCCTCGACCACCGCGTCGAGCAACGCCGCATCGGCGCCGCAGTCCACCAAGGCACCGAGCGTCATGTCCCCCGAGATACCCGAGAAACAATCGAAATAGGCAATCGTCATGCGCGCGTCCTTTCTATGCGCACGGCCGCGGCTTCGATCGGCTGCATGCCGGCCGGGCGCTTGGCGACCCGCACCGACACGGCTTCGACGCGAGGCAGGCTGAGGACGCGCTCGGCGATCGCCGCGGCCAGCGACTCCAGCAGGTCCATCGATTTGCCCTCGATCACCTCCTTCGCCGCTGCGCGCGCCCTGGTGTAGTCCACGGTGTCCGCCAGGTTGTCAGATCGGCCGGCCGGGCCAAGGTCAGCCTCGATGTCGAGGTCGACCTTGAACTCTTGCGCCTGCTCGTGCTCGGCCGGGCGCACACCATGGCGACCCTGGAACGACATGCCGCGGAGCTCGATCCGGTCCATAGCGCCAATTGTCTGGAAATACACTGGTCACCGTGATCCACGCCACGGTCCATGTCCGGCCCGCCGCTGAAAAAGACCTCGAGGCGATCAACGACATCTACAACCATTACGTCGCCGAGACGCACATAACGTTCGACGACCAGCCCCTGACCATGGAGTTCCGGCGTGAGTGGTTCAGCCACTACGCGGAGACCGGCCGTCACCGCCTCATGGTCGCCGCCGAGGGCGACAAGGTTGCGGGCTATGTGTCGAGCAGCAGGTTCCGGCCCAAACCGGGCTACCTGACATCCGTCGAGACGAGCGTCTTCCTGTCGCCGGATGCGGTCGGCAAGGGCGTCGGGACGAAGCTCTACACGGAGCTCTTCAAGTCGCTCGAGGGCGAAGACGTCCACCGTGCATACGCCGGCATCGCGCTGCCGAATCCAGCCTCGATCGCGCTGCACGAGAAGCTCGGCTTCAAACGCGTCGCGCTCTTCACGGAGCAGGGGCGCAAGTTCGACCGCTACTGGGACGTCGCCTGGTTCGAGAAACCTCTCGGAGGCGAGACCTAGCCTCCACCCGGCGAAGGCGAGGCGCCACCCCTTGCGCCGACCCTCGCGCCGCCGATCTGGATCGTGGTCGCCTTGATGCTGCCATCCGCCTGGCGCGTTCCGACGATGGTCACCGTCATGTTGTCCTTGAGGTCGGAGGTCGAGCCGGTGACCGTCTTCGAGACCTGGACGGTGTTGCCGAACACGATCTTCACGTCACAGCCCGCCGCGGTGATCGTCAGCGACGTCGACGTCAGGTCCGTCACGGTCCCGCTGGCCACGGCGTTGCTGCCGGGCGAGGGTGATGCGGCGCCTGGGCTGGGGCACGCGGAGCCGAAGCCTCCGCCGCCGCGACCGCCTGCGAAGGCACCCTGGCCGCCGGTTCGCGAAGCCTGGTTCTGGCTCGCGGTGCTGGCGCTCACGTTGTTCTGGCCCGTCTTGTAGCCGCCGTAGAAACCACCGAGGATTCCGATGACCAGCAGCAGCGCGACGACGTATGGCTTCACGATTCCACTCCTTTCACTCGTACCTGAGGGCTTCGATCGGATGCAGACGGGCTGCCCGGTTGGCCGGATAGATGCCGAAGAAAAGTCCAATCGCAACTGAGACGCAGAAGGCGAGAACGACCGACGTCGGCGATACGACCGGGGTCGGGAAGCTCGAGCTTGCGATCGCCGGGATCTTCGGCGCCTCCATCGCGAGCAACGCTCCGAGCGCAATGCCCAGCGCCCCGCCGAGGCCGCTGAGCACCATGGCCTCGATGAGGAACTGGACGAGGATGTCACGGCGCCGCGCGCCGATCGCCTTGCGGATGCCGATCTCGCGCGTCCGCTCTGTGACGGTGACCAGCATGATGTTCATGATTCCGATGCCGCCCACGACGAGCGAGATGCCGGCGATGGCTCCGAGCACGAGGGTCAGCGCGGTGGCGATCGAGGTGGCCTGGTTCAGGATGTCCTGCTGGCTCTGCAGCTGAAAGTCGGCCTGGGTCGGATCGGAGATCTGGTGCCTGTTCAGCAGGATGGTCGTGATCTCGGTCTCGGCCTGGGTCACGGTGCCGGCGGATGAGGCCGACGCGACGATCTGGCTGATCACCTTTCCGCGGGCACCTGTTAGATACGCCCAGACCGCGGTGATCGGTGCGACGACGACGTTGTCCTGCGAGCCCAGGCCGCTGCCGCCCTTCTGGGCGAACACGCCTATGACGCGAAAGCTCTGGCGGCTGATCTTGATCGTCTGTCCGATCGGATCCGTGCCGGCGAAGAGGTTATCCACCACGGTCTGGCCGAGCACCACGACCCGATGACGTGCGGTCACGTCGTCGTCGGTGAAGAAGGAGCCCTCGGCGACCTGGTAGTTGCGCACCTGCGGAAACGCCGGCGTCGTGCCCGTGGTCGGGGCGAAATAGTTCTGGTTGCCGTATGTGATCTGGCCTCCGGATTGCGCGATGGGGATGGCGGCGACGACGTCGGGATCCTGCTGCCGGGTGTTGAGCGCGTCGACGTCGGCCTGGGTGAGACTCTGTGCCGTGCCGAAGCCTTGCGACACGCCGCCGGAGCCGCGCGCATTCGCTGGATAGACATAGATCACGTTCGCGCCCAGCGACTGGACCTGGTTGTTGATCTGGACGCTGGCCCCGTTGCCGACCGCCACCAGAAGGATTACCGCGGTGACTCCGATCAGGATGCCGAGCATGGTCAAGGCGCTTCGCGTTCGGTTGGCGAGCAGGCCGTTGGCGGCCATGCGCAGCGCCTCGTAGAGGTTCACGCCGCGCTCCTTTCGTCGCGGACGATGCGACCATCCCGCAGCTCGACCACGCGACTCGCGAAGCGCGCGATGTCCTGCTCGTGCGTGATGAGCACGATCGTGCGCGACTGCTCGGCATTGAGCCGTGTGAGCAGCCGCATGATCTCGACGCTGGAGTTGGTGTCCAGGTTTCCCGTTGGCTCGTCGGCGAGCAGGATGGCCGGGTTGGTGACCAGGGCGCGCGCGATGGCGGCTCGCTGCTGCTGGCCGCCCGAGAGCTCAGTGGGTTGATGGTTGACACGGTCGGCAAGGCCCACCGAAACGAGCGCCTCGCGTGCCCGCGCCGACCGTCCGCCTTCACCCGCGTAGATCAAAGGCATCTCGACGTTGTGGAGCGCGGTCGTGCGGGGGATGAGGTTGTAGCTCTGGAAGACGAAACCGATCTTCTTGTTGCGGATCCGCGCGAGCTGGTCGTCGGCGAGCCTGGCGACGTCGGTGTCATCGAGGATGTAGCGACCGCTCGTCGGCACGTCGAGGCAGCCGATGATGTTCATCAGAGTCGACTTGCCGGAGCCGCTCGCGCCCATGATGGCGACAAAGTCGCCGCGCCCGATGTACAGGTCGATGCCCTGTAGGGCGGGCACCTCGATCCTGCCCATGCGGTAGGTCTTGGTGACTCCTTCGAGGGTGATCACCCGCCGCCGCCGACGCGAACTCCGCCACCGCCGAGCCCGCGGGTGCTACCGCTGCCGGTGCCGCCCGAGACTCGAACGGTGGGGATGACGATCTGCTCGCCGTCGTTCAGGCCGCCGGTCACCTCGGTGAACTGGTCGCCGACCACGCCGGTGTCGATCGGGGTCTGGACCTGCTGACCGCCGGCGTAGACGAGGACGAAGGCCTGCCCGGCGGTGTGCGTGACTGCAAGGTTGGGGACCGTCAGCGCATTCGTCGCCTTGCTCACGGTGACCGTCGCGTTCGCGGTCATGCCCTGCTTCAGCGAAGGGTCGGCCTGGTTGAGGTTGATGGTGGCGTAGTAGTTGACGACTCCGCTCGACACTGTCGCCGCGCTGGCGACCGCGATGATGTGACCGCTGATCGTCAGGTTGGGCACGGCGTCAAACGTCACCTGCGCGTCCTGGTTGAAAGCGACCCGCGATGCATCCGATTCGGCGAACGGGACGACCACCTCGAGGCCGCTGACGTTGCCGATGACCATGAAGGCGTTGGAGGCGGCGCTCGTAGGCAGGGGAGCCTGGCTGCCGGGGGCCTCGGGCGTGGCTCCGCCGCCGGGTGAGGCGGTTTCCCCGACCACGCCGGTGATGCTGTTCACCTGGCCGTCCATCGGCGAGACGAGCGTCGTGTTGTTGAGGTTCTGCTGCGCCGTGTCGACTGACGCCTGGGCGTTCAGGACCTGGGCTTTCGCGGATGCGATCTGGTTGGGTTTGCTCTCGGTCTGCGTGCTGAGCTGGTCCTGCGCGCCCTTCAAGGACGCGGCCGCCTGGTTGATGCTGCGCTGGCCGCTGGTCTTGTCGCTTTGCTGCTTGGCCGTGTCCGCGGTGAGCTTGCTCCGGTCCACGGTGACCTGACCAGCGTCCACGTTCACCTTGCCCTGGTCGACGGTCACGGCGCTCTGTGCGGTGGAAACCGCGGTGAACTCGCTGAGGCATTGGGGCGAGTAGGCGGCGAATGCGACCCCCTTGCATGTGAGGTCGTTGTTGAAGGTGGCGAGCGCGGTCTGCAGCGTCGCCTTGTCGGTGTTGAGCTGCTGCAGGTCCTGCTGGTAGAGCAGGCTGTTGCTGAGCACCGCCTGGTCGTTGGTGAGCTGGTTCTGGTCGGCGCTGACCTGCGTTGCGTCCTGGGAGTTGGTCAGGTTGACCTGGGCGACCGCGTCGTTGTAGCTCTGTTGCGCGGTGCTCACGTTGTCCTGCAGCTGTGCGACCTGGTTTTGCGTCAGCGGCGTCTGCACCGACTGCAGGTTGGACTGCGCGGTGGCGAGATTGGCCTCGGCCTGGGTGAGTGCGTTTTGCTCGGCCGTGGAGTCGATCGCGGCCAGCTGCTGCCCTGCGGAGACGTGGTCGCCGACGTGGACGTCGATCTCGGTCAGCGTGCCCGCGACCTTGAAGTTCACGTTGGACTGCTGCTGCGGCTCGACGTTGCCGGTGCCCGTGATGCTGGCGGTCACGTTGCGCCGGACGACCGTGTACAGGTTCAGCGAGCTGGCCGCGCTCTTGCTGGGCACGAACATGTCGCGGTAGATCAGGGTGCCCAGGACCAGGGCGATGATCGCCAGGCCGGCAACCACCAGGCGCGTTCTGCTCAATAATCCAATCAACACAATCAATTCCTCCGGTCAGCGATTTACCAATCGAGATCGACGAAAGACCAGCTGCCCGCGGAACCAAAGCGCGTCACGACCGCCAGTCCGATCCCGGCCATCGCGACCGCCGCGAGCGTGAAGACACCTGCGTACGGGATCACGGCCAGGTCGAAGACGACCAACGCGCCGGCCAGCGCCGCGATGAGCGGGTGGACGTTCGGAAGCTTTAGCCGTCGATGCAGCAGGCGGCCGATCGCAAGCGAGATGCAGGCGATGCCAAAGAGGCCGGCCACCAGCGCAACGAGCAACACGAGCGGGACCACCGCGAGAAACAGCAGAGTGAAACGCAGCAGCGTGACGGACGCAAGGGTCAACAGGACCATGACGATTCCTGCGCCAAGCGCTATCTCGGCCCCGCGCCTTGCCTCGAGGCGCTCTACGGCGTTGCGAGCCCGCGTCGGAAATACGACTAGGGCGGCCAGTGCGAGCAGGACCAGGCCGGCGCCGTTGCTGAGAAAGGCGCGCAGCGCCTGGTAGGGGCTGATCGGGCCCAGGCCCCCAATGGGGAAGTCGAAGATGAGGCGGTCGCCGACGCGGCTGCGGTCGAAGCGGAATGTCTGCGCCTGGTCGGGCGCCGGCCTGGCCCAGGTGGTGGGTCCGACGATGGCTTGGGCCAGCGGGTTCGGCCAGCGGTTGCCGGCCGAGATGTCCGCGACCGCCAGCAGGATGCCGGCCACGGCAAGGACACCGATCAGGATGGCCCACCCATAGCGGCGGACGGATCGGTTCGAGGTGGGATCGCTCACACCCGGCGGCGAGTCGGCATCGCACCCGGAGCCATCTGGACGAGGATCGAGAGGTGATAGGCGGCGATCGCGGTCAGTGCGATGAGCGCGAGCAGCAAGAGGACGTCGACTGGCGGCACGCTGGGCATCGGACCGGCCCCGGAACCCCATCCGGCAAGGCCTTGCAGATCGCCGAATATCCCGTCTGCGATCGAGCCGAGTCCATCGAGGCCGGACAGGTACCAGAGGATGAACGAGGCGAGGATCGCCTCAGGAGCGAGGAGCGTCCAGGCCCGGCGATCGCTTGCGCGCGACGGGGCGATCGCCTGCATGACGTCGGCCGTCAGCGACTCACTTGGCGGTGGCGAGGTGAGTGCTTTCAGCCGGAATGGGACTGAAGCGGCCTGGTGGTGCTGGCGCCTGCAGTCGGCGCAACCGGCCAGGTGGTTTCGCACCTGGTCTGCTCGCATCGCGTCGTCTCGCGCGAGGTCGCCGTCGACGTAGGACTCGAGTAGGACGCGTACGCGCGCGCACGCGAGGGCGTTGGGTTCGGTCATCTCGATTCCTGGAATTCCTCCGCCTCCGCGAGCGAGTTGCGCAACTGCGCGCGGGCGCGGTGGAGGCGGGACTTGATTGCCGGGACCGTGAGGTTGAGGGTCTGGCTCACCTGCTCGAGCGAGAGGTCGGCGTAATAGTGGAGAAGGATGGGCAGGCGGTAGGCGGGGTCGAGCTGCGACAGAGCCTCGACCAGCGCGGGATCGTGGGTTCGAGTGGCGCTGTTCGGATCGGCTACTTCAGCTGAGGGCTCGGTTGGTATGGGCACGCGCTTGCGGCGGTAGTTGATGGTCGTGTTGGCGGCGAGCTTCCAGAACCAGGGCTCAAACGGCCGCTCGGAGTCATAGCGCGCGAGGTTGCGGAAGAGCTTGACGAAGATCTCCTGGGCCAGGTCGTGGGCTTCCTCCGTATCTCTCAGGTGTTGGTAGGCGAAGCCGTAGACGCGGCGCTGGAGGCGGCGGATGAGCTCCTCGAAGGCGCCGAGGTCGCCGCCGGTTGCCTGGCGGATGAGCTGCCCGGCGGCGATGCTCTGCCCGGCATCGCTGCTCATCGCACGCGGGTCGACGGCGGCCACCGCATTCATCACACCCTCACTACCCAGGCTTGGAATTCCCGGTTTCGAGGCTGTGAATTTGCTGGGAGTTCCAGCCGGAGTGTTTGTGTTGGTATATCAACATGGTAATATTCCAAATGGAATATGACCGACACGATCTCGGTGGACGTATCTCCTCTTGCGCTTTCCATCCTCGAGCTGCTGAGCGAGCGGCCGATGCACCCCTATGAGCTCGCCGCCACGATGCGGAGCCGGCATCATGACGAGTTCATCCGGTTGAACTTCGGATCGCTTTACCACACGGTGGAGGTCCTCGAGCGGAACGGATGGATCGTCTCGGCCGAGCGTGAGAAGGAAGGTGGCCGCCCAGAGCGGACGATCTACAGGCTGACCGACTCAGGCCGCAAGGTCTTGCTCCTGACGGTCGGCGAGATCCTCGCCGAACCGCGGCGCGAGTATTTGCATTTCTCTGCCGGCCTGATGTTCATGCACCATCTCGAGCCAACTGTCGCGGCGGAGAAGCTCGAGCACCGTGCACAAGCTCTACACGCACTCATCACCAAACTTTCACACCTTCTTGATGAGCTGCTGGCGAGCGGCCACACGCGCCTCACTCTCATCGAGCTGGAGCACAAGATTGCGCTCCTGGAAGGCGAGCGCGGGTGGGTGCGAAAGATCGCCAAAGGGATCACCGACGGAAAGTTGGAGTGGAGGGCCGGCATTGACGCAGGCGATGAAAGGTTGAGGAGGAAACATGGCAAAAGCGCGCACTAATCCCTGGCTTGTACTGGTTGTTTTGACGACAGGCTTTTTCATGATCCTGCTCGACACCACGATCGTGAACGTGGCGATCCCGGCGATGAGCAGCAACACCAAGGACGGCCTCAACACGACGCTGGATCAGATCCTCTGGGTGCTCAACGCCTACATCCTTGTTTATGCCGTGCTGCTGATCACGGCAGGTCGCCTGGGCGATTTGTTTGGCCAGCGCAACATCTTCGCGATCGGCCTTTTCGTCTTCACGGCGGCCTCTGCCCTGTGTGGCTTTTCTCAGAATGCCGGTGAGCTGATCGCATTCAGGATCCTGCAGGGGGTCGGTGGTGCGCTCTTGACTCCGCAGACGCTCGCGATCCTGACCTCGATCTTTCCGCCCGAGCGCCGGGGGGCGGCATTCGGGGTCTGGGGCGGCGTGGCGGGCCTCGCCACGGTGGCTGGACCCACGGTCGGCGGCGCGATCATCACCTACATCAACTGGCGCTGGATCTTCTTCATCAATGTTCCGATCGGAATCGCTGCGCTGGTCGCCACCTTCCTGGTCATCCCCGACCTGCGCCCAGGTCGGCATCACGGCTGGGACCTGCCCGGAATTTTCATTGCGACGGCCGGGCTCTTTGCGATCGTCTTCGGTCTGATCGAGGGCCAACGCTACAGCTGGGGCCAGATCGAGTCGTACGGCGTGACCATCCCCGAGGTCATCGGAGCCGGAGTCGTTCTGATCGTCCTGTTCCTCATCTGGGAGCGATTCCAGACCGAACCCCTACTGCCGTTGTCGCTGTTCGCTGACCGGAACTTCGCGGTGGCCAACTGGATCGCGGCCGCGATCAGCTTCGGCATGCTCAGCATGTTCCTTCCCTTCACCATCTACCTCCAGTCGGTCCGCGGCTTTTCCGCCCTCGTCGCGGGCCTCACTCTGGCGCCGATGTCGGTCACGTCGATGTTCACCGCTCCGTTCGCCGGCAGGCTGTCGGATCGAATCGGCGGCAAGTACATCCTGATGACGGGCATCAGCCTGTTTACCATCGGCATGGCCAGCATCGCGCTGGTCGCTGGGCCAGATTCGACATGGATCAACTTCCTCGCGCCGGCAATCATCGCGGGCGCGGGAATGGGCATGACCTTCGCCCCGATGACAACTGTCGCAATGCGCAACATCGAGCCGCGCATAGCGGGCTCAGCGTCGGCTGTTCTGAACACCATTCGCCAGCTTGGTGCGGCGATCGGAAGCGCGGTCGTCGGCGCTCTCCTCCAGAACCAGCTGGCGACCACCCTGCACGACCAGGCGGTGAGCCATGCGGCAGCGCTTCCGGCGGCGTTTCGCGATCAATTCGTGGCAGCCTTCAGCAACGTTTCCTCCAGGGGCTTCGAGATCGGCTCTGGCGAGAGCGGGGCGAAGTTGCCCGCCGGCATTCCACCCGCGGTGGCGCAGCAGGTGTCGGCGATCGCCCATGACGTTTTCGTGAGCGCCTACATCGACGCGATGAAGCACACGATGATCGTGCCGATCGTGTTCCTCGCGTTCACTGCGCTGACCGCGCTGTTGATCAAGCGCCGCGCGCGGCCTGCCGCCGCGGAGCAGCCGCGCGAAGAGTACCGGGCGGCAGCGAGCTGAGACGACGCCTCTAGCTCAGAGGCGTCCGCTCGATACCAGCTTCAAAACCGCGAGCAGAACCGCGGCCCCGATGAACGCAACCACGAGGCTGCCCCAGAACCCGACTGTGCCGGTCGCCCCAAAGAGCGCGCTGAGGAGGAAGCCGCCGATGATGGCTCCCGCCACTCCAACCACGATGTCGGCGATGCAGCCGAAACCTCGGCCGGCCACAACGCGCGCCGCGATCGCGCCGGCGATGAGGCCCACCACGATCCAGGCCAGCCATGAACCCGGGTCGAGGTTCAGCCGCCCCGCCAGGACAACGTCAGCAATCATTTTTTCAGCCAGTCGGCGATCAAATCGAAGACCTCTTCACTCCCCAGGTCGTTGAAAGGTTCATGGTATCGGCCTTCCAGCAATAGCAGCTCGCTGGCTTGCGGAGCCCTTGCGTGGAGCTCCTTGCTGCCCTCGAAATCGATGAGCCTGTCGGCGGTCCCGGCAAGGATCAGGAAAGGAATCCTGATGTCGCCAGCGTGCTCCAGATTTTCCGCAGCCGCATGCTGCCACTCGGCGTACAACCGGCTCGAGATCTTGCCGTGAACCAGGGGATCGGCGCGGTAGGCCGCGACCACCTCCGGGATGCGGGACACGGTTCCGGCATCGACTTCGTTCTCCAGGGTTAGGCGCGGCGCAATGCTGGCCATGACCTTGCCGAGTGAGGTCTTCCACGCCGGGACCTTGGCTTTTAGCTTGAGCGCGGGGCTGGAGAGCACGAATCGCCTCGCGTGCGCGAGCTTGCTGGATCGAATGGTGCTGAGCATCACCACGCCGCCGAACGAGTGACCAAGCGGAACAACCTCGCCCGAGGCCTGACTCTCGACGTGGCTGACAAATGCGGTCGCGTCCTCGATCCATTGCGACCACGCGTCGACGTGGCCTCGCCGTCCTTCGCTTTCGCCGTGGCCTCGTAGATCAACCGCGTACGTCGCCATGCCGTGGCGAGCCATTCCGTCAGCGAATCGTTCGTAGCGACCGCTGTGCTCGCCCAAACCATGCACGACCGCAAACGTGATCTTGGCGCCGGAGACGGGCCATGACCGGTACGCCAGCCTTGTCCCGTCCGCCGAATTGATGAACCCTTTGTTGGCTATCAGCGCCCCGTCAGGCGCCAAGGTGTCCGAACCCACGCAGAATCTTGAGCGCCTCCTGCTCGGCTTCGAGCAGCGTCGGCGCGTACGCGCGGATGCCGCACAGCGCGTAAGCCCACTCCGGGCTGGGCGGGCCCTGGGAATGGAGGCGAAATGTCGGTGGATAAAAGAAGATCCGCTCGCCTTCGACCTTCTTGATCACCGGCCGCTTGGCCAGGACGTCTTCGAGCGACTGACCGCTGGGTAAGCGCCCGCGCTCGAAGTCGAGGCGGCGGAGCTTGGCCAGGGGATGATCCTCGTCGCGAATCGAGGTACGGATCCCGTATTCAGCGCTCAGGTCACGCATGAAGATCGTGATGATCAGGGCATCGGTTTCGTCGCCGGCCATCTTCACAAAGCCGGCTGCGCTCAGCGTGTTGCCTTCGTCGTTTCTCAAGTGCCGGAAGAATTCCATTTCGAACAAACCGCGGGATTGCGAGCTCGCAACCCAGGGTGCGCCACAGCGCCACGTACGCACCTCGGCGAGCACATCGAACTCTTCGTGGAGGCGTTCCAGTCGATGCTCGGGAAGACCGCGTAATCGGTAGTGGAGGACTCGCGGCACTTCGATGTAAGCCTACCGGTCAGGCTGCCGGCTGCGCCGTTGTTCTGCCCAGTCGCATCACCTCCTCCTGCCAGGGCGGCGCCTTGACCCCGATACCGAGCCGGTCCGACCCCGCAGCCAGCAGAAAGTCACCACGATGAGCCCCCTCCAGAAAGGCTCTTTGCTGCGCGCTGAGATGGAACGCGTCCTGCAGCTTGGCCGCCTCGACCGGGCGCTGCGCACCGAAGAAGACAAGCGCCGGGTTGGTGGCCACCACAGCGCCCTGGTCTGAGCTCAAGAGGTCGCCGGGATTCTGAGTCGCGAAAACGAGTGAGCCGTCGTACTTGCGGATGCGCCTGGCGAGGCTGACCACGAAACGGCGGATGGTCGCGTCCTCAAAGAGCAACCCAAGCTCGTCGATCACGAGCATGCGGCGGCGGTCCCTGCGTTTGATACGAGTCCACAAGGCTTCTGCGAGGAGGAAGTGCACAGGCGCGACCATCTCGTCGCGCAGCTCCCGCATCCCGAACGCGACTATCGGGGCTTCCAGGTCGACGTTCGTCGGTGCGCTGAACATCTGGCCGAGACTGCCGCGCACCCAACGCTGCAGGATGACGGTGACGCGTGAACCGCGCGGCAGACGCTCGGCAACGTCGCGGAGCACCGGCTGCTGCATCTCCTCATACGCCAGGCGGACGGCGCCCTCGACCACCGCACGTTCCGATTCGTCGAGCGTGCCGCAAACACATGCGCATAGGTCGACAGCGTCCGCGGCGGCAGGGCCGAGCCAGGTTTCGTCGCGACGGTCCGAGGGTCTGAGGTCCAGCACGTTCAGTGCGTGACCTGAACCAAGCGCGAGCTGAACGTCTACGCCGCCCAGTTGCCTGGCGATGCCCCCGTATTCGTGCTCCGGATCGATGATGTAAACGCTCGCGCCGCTGCCCAGCGCGCCCATCACGAGCGTCGAGAGGAGGTAGGTCTTGCCCGCGCCCGAATGGCCGAAGACCGCGATGTTCGCGTTCGCGTAGCGGCGTTGGTCGAAAGGGTTGACGAGGACCGGTGATCCGGTCGCGGCGTTGCGACCGACGAACAGCCCGCCGGGCTGCTGCAGGTCCGGCTCGTTCCACGGAAAAAACGTGACCAGGGCAGTGGAGTCGATGACCCGCTTGCGTTGCAGCCTGTCGCGACCCCCTGCATGAGTGGCGAGGAAACCGTCCCGCATTCGAAACGTGCAGGGCTGGAGGTCGCACAGGATCGCCCGGGCGGCCGCCTCGACGCGGCGCGAACCGTCGTCCAACGCGCCGGGCGTGGGCGAGGTCAGGGTGAGATAGACCGAGACGTGGAAGGCCTTGTCCTGGCTCGAGGCAAGGCGGCGCTGCAGGTCCTCGGCGTTGGGCAGCGCGCCGGCGAGGGTTGGATCCGATGATCCTGTGGTCGCGTCCAGGAAGTGAGCTGCCCGCATGTTGATTAGCTGGCGCTGGAGGTAGTTCACAATCCAGGCCGCTGGCAGCGGGGTGAGATGCCACGAAAGTTGCATCGCAAGGCCTGCCGGCAAGAGGCGGAAGAGCCACCCGGCGTCGAGCTCGGTACCGGGAAGACGATCGATGCACCAGGTGCGACTGGAGCCCCGGACGTGGAGAAAGCTCGTGACTTGCTGTCGGCCAAAGGGCGGCTCGTGCGGCGGAGCAATGTCGGCACTGATCCGCATCTCATCCAGAGCAGACGCCACACGTGGTGCTTGTTTCTTGGTGGTGATCAGTGAAGTCGTGACGGTGTGGGAGGAACTGTTGCGGCGAATCTCGTCAACGAAACACAGATCAGCGCCGCGCAGGTCTTGAAACGTCGCTGCTTCGATGCCGCACGCTTCGCCCGAGTCATCCTGACCCGGCCGGACCTTGATCACCACTTGCAGTGGGGATTCGAGGCCGTCGACGAGCCGCCGGAAGCTGTTCAGCCAGCGGCGGCGGTCATCTTCGGCTGCGCCGGCGAATCCGATGGAGCCCGTTTCGATTGTCACCAGCCGCGAATCGGCGGTCCAACACGTTTGAGGCTTGCGCCGCGCGATGCGAATCACGCGACGCGGCGAAAGCGCCATCTGGGAAGTCGCGGCCGCTTCCAGAGGACGCGGTATTCCGAGGTGCAGAAGGCAAACAGGTCCGTCGCCCAGCCATCGATCGGCCTACCGCGCCAGCGCCCCCAGGCGGCGACGACCCCGACCAGGGCGACCATCAGAGCCACAAAAGCTCGTGCGGGTACTGGCGCCCAATGCGAGGTCCAGGCTGAGAATCCGGCGAGCAAAGCCACGATCAGGTAAACGAGGCGGGTCGGTGTCAGCCCGTAGAGCAGCTTGTCCTCGAGGTCGACGTCAAGGGGGATGCGGGCGGGCACGCTGCGAAGGTACGCGGGGGCGGGCATGAGGAGAACCCAGGTTGTTAATCACTCTAGGCCCTTAAAATCGACAGGCGGCCCCTTCGTAACGTGCTCGCGTAGCTCAACTGGCAGAGCAGGGGACTCTTAATCCCAAGGTTCAGGGTTCGATTCCCTGCGCGAGCACCAATATGTCTGTGGTAGTTGCGCAGCCTCGACCAAATCGCTGGAACAGGAGCGCTCAGTCGACAGCAAGTGACTAGGGCGTGCTGCTCGAGCCCCATGACCTGGTACAGCGCCGTGAGATGTCCGATGAGCGTCGCGGACGAGCACGCCGTGCGAGACTGCGCTTTCGACAGCCCAGTTGTGCGTGTGAGACGAAGGAGGTGCGGCCTCGCCTTACGACCGCCGTCCATTAGCCGACTACTACTTCGTGCTCGGCGTCCCGCCCGACGCAACGGAGACCGAGTTGCACGCCGCCTGGCGTCGGCAGCTCAAGTACTGGCACCCTGACCGCGGCAACCATCCAGACGCGCTCGAGCACGCGAAATTGATCAACTTGGCGCACGACGTTCTGACCAACAGCACCAAGCGCGCCGCGTACGACCGACAGCGGGCAGCCACCGGCTGGCGCCCCTCCGCGTCAGCCCCGTCATACACACGCCAGGTCCAATGGAAGACGGTAAGCCGCGAGGGCCCGCCCCGCGCGCCGAAGGGCTTCGACCGGCACGGTTTCGTCGCACGCTTGGAGGAGATGATGAACCGGGGTCGGCTGATGATTGAGAAGCGCAAGGACCTCGCGTCGGCGTCGAAATGGGAGGCGCAGACTCAGGCCTTGCTTCGAGGCGAGCTCGGCGACCATGCGTACACAAAGCGCTTCGAGGTGGCCCTGAGCCAGCCCCGCCCCGAAGGCCTGGTGGCGGCGTATGGGGTGCTGTGGGCCGCGTATGAGGATGCGCTGAAGGGCGATCTGAAGCCGGTGGCGGAGGAAACGCGCCGGCCCTGATCGGAGCGCCCTACCTCGACGGCGGGGGGCGCCCGTCCCATGCCGCCCCACATCGCCGTCCTGGTCGACTACGCGGCTGTCAACGCGGCACCAGCTTGACCGTCGCAGATCGCGCCTCTGGAGTCAGCACGCTGTTCAGGATGCTGCCTGCGTATCGGCGGTATTTGGCCCGGTAGGCAGCATCGACTTCGATGTCAACCTCGTGATCAGCGTCGACGAATGTGATGTCCTGCTGAGCACCGCCGGCCCGAATCCGACCCTGCCGTCTCTCCTGCGAACCGCGGAACCAATGACCACCGCGTCCTCTCACGGATCGCGCATACAGGTCGTCGCCGTGACGAACGACCCACACAGTCACCGGTTTGCGCAACGTGCCATCGGGCCGGACTGACGCGATCTGCACCTCTTCCGCTCCTCCGATCTTGTTCAGCTGATCGCTCGTCCACTGTGTCATCGGCTCGTCTCCTTCGTCCCGATCCGTATCAGCGCCTTGATCGCGCGGCGCTCGTCCATGGCGGCATAACCCTCTGCAACGTGGTCGAGATCGGTCTCGAAGTCGAAGACGCGCCCCGGATTGATGCGACCCTCGAGGACGTCCCTCAGCAGCTCTGGAATGTAAGCGCGCGCCGGCGCAACGCCACCTCGCAGGCCGACGTTGCGGAAAACGATCGTGTCGGCGATCGAGGCGTCGACGCCATGCGGGACACCCACAATTCCGACCATCGACCCTGGCCTCGTGATGGCCAACGCCGTGGCGACGGACTGACCCGTGCCGACGCACTCGAGAGCTGCGTCGACGCCGACGCCGTTCGTGAGCTCCCGGACGGCTTCGATCGCCGCATCGCCGCGCTCGGCGACGATGTCCGTGGCGCCGAACGCGGCAGCGAGCTTCTGGCGCGACGGATTGCGGCTGAGCGCGATGATGCGTGAAGCGCCGAAGCGCTGCGCGGCAATGACGCCGCAGAGACCGACCGCGCCGTCGCCGACGACTGCGACGACGCCGCCCTCCGTGACGCCGGCACTCACCGCCGCGTGGTGGCCGGTGCACATCACGTCGGACAGCGCGAGCAGCGAGCGCATCGTCCCTTCCGAGTAACCGGAGCCGGGTACGGGCACGAGACTGCTGCCCGCGAGGGGCACGCGTACCGCCTCGCCCTGGCCACCATCAATTCCGTGGTTGCCGAACCCGCCACCATTGATGCACTGCGAGGTGACGCCCGCGCGGCAGTTCGCGCACGTGCCGTCGCAATAGATGAAGGGCGCGATGACGAAGTCGCCCGTCGCAATGCCCCGCACCTCGCGACCGACCTCTTCCACCACGCCGATGAATTCGTGCCCTATCGGGCCGAGATCGTGCGGAGACTCCCCCCGGTAGTACCAGAGGTCCGAGCCGCATACACAAGAAAGAACGACGCGAACGATCGCGTCGGTCGGCGCATCGATCACCGGGTCGGGGCGCTCGCCGACCGTGATCGAGTGGGGGCCGTTGTAGATAGCCGCACGCATCGCTACGTCAGTTCAACTCCAGATCCACATGATGGAGGAGGACCCATGGAGCGCGGAAGACCTCCCTGCCGCGCGCGAGCTCGTTGCGACGATCGAGGGAGCGGAATTGTTCCTATACCCCGGCAATCGACACCTGTTCGCCGACAACAGCCTGCCCGACTACGACGAAAGTGCCGCGGCGCTGCTCATGGAGCGCGTGCTCAACTTCCTCGACACCATCACCTAGCCGCGCCTCTCAAGCCACGGTAATGACGCTGCATCCGGTTCATGCGGCCGCCTCACGCGCGGACCGTCGATCGTGTGAATCCGCCGAGGTGATGCTGCCTCACGGTGTAGTGAACTTCTCCCCCGGCTGAACGTCTCAGCATTTCGAGGATGGTTTCGTTGGGGGCTCCAAACACCTCGATCCCCGTTGTGCCTTCCAGCGTCTCTTCGTACGCTCGAGATGCGCGCTCGCGCACCACTCCCATGTGAAACTCGAACGAGTCCGCGTCGGGATGGACCTGCACGACCGCCACCTCGGTTCCTTCCTCGTTGGCGTATTCGTTGAACGCGATGAGACGCGGTTCGTTGGCTTCGATGAACTCGACCAGTCCCGGGACGCGCTCTCGCTCAGCGTCGAGCTTTCCCGTCTTCAACCTGTTTGTCGCGATGAAGATGAACGGTCCGGACATCGTGCCTCCTCCTCTTACTCCCAGGACTTCAAACCGACGTGGCTCGCAACACCCCCAGCACCTCTTCGCCGTACTTGCGCAACTTCGAATCGCCCACGCCCGGCACGCGCAGAAGCTCGGCCAGGCTGGCCGGTTGCGCTGCGGCGATCGCGTTGAGTGTCGAATCGTGGAAGACCACATACGCGGGGACGCCGGTGGCCCGAGCCGTCTCGAGGCGCCAGCGCTTGAGACGATCAACCGTCTCGGCCGGGGCATCGGCGTACGACTTGGACCCGCGACCCAGGGTCGGCGCCTCCGCCGGCAGCGTCAGCGCCGGAGGCGCTCCGTGCGCAATCGCCTCGCGGCCCGGAGCCGTCAGCTCGACCACGGGGTACTCACCCGAGCTCTGGCGGGCGAGCCCCGCCGACACGATCTCGGAGAGCAGCTGCCGGACCCGCCGGTCGCTCCACGACTTCAGTGATCCGTGGAACGCAAGCTGCTCGACCCACGGCTGGGAAGCCGACCATCGCGTCTGCCTGCCTCCGAGCACTGCAGCCACGTTGGCGAGTCCAACCCGTCCGCTGAATCGAGCGACAGCCGCCAGCCCCACCATGACCGCCTCGACCGGCACCGGCTCCTCCGGAGGCCGTTCGGCGAGGCAGTTGTCGCAGGCGCTGCATCGTCGCGCGACACCCTTCTCGCCGAAGTAATCCGCGATTCGCGCATGCCGGCACTCGCGCATCTCGGCGTAGGCCATCATCTGCGCCAGCCGCGCATAAGCGTGGTCCTTCAACGGAGATCCGTCCTCGAGGCCGGACTGCTCGATGAAGAAAGCCTGCAGGTCGCGGTCGGCCGGGCTGTACAGAAGAGTGCACTCCGCCGGCAACCCGTCGCGTCCGGCCCTGCCGGCCTCCTGGTAGTAGGCCTCCAGGCTTCCCGGGAGGTGGTAGTGGATGACGCGCCGGATGTCTGCGATGTCCACGCCCATCCCAAATGCCGATGTCGCGACCACGACCCTGGTGCGTCCCTGGGTGAAGTCCTCCTGGATCCGCCGGCGAAGGGCAGGATCCTGCTGCCCGTGGTAGCAAGCGATGCCCATTTCTGCGGCCAGCTCCTCGGATGCTCTGACGGTGCCCACATAGACGAGGGCTCGCTCTGCGGGGTTGGCCAGCAACCGGCGCAGCTCATCACGTTTGGCGCGCTCGCCGCGGCACCTGACCACAGCAAGCGTCAGCGTCGGTCGGTTGAATCCCGTAACGGAGATGAACGGTTCCTTCAGATCCAGCGATCTCCCGATGTCCGCCAGGACCTGCGGCGTGGCGGTCGCCGTAAACCCCGCCACGGGGGGCCGGCCGCAGGCTTGGATCGCCGCCGCCAGCAGGCGGTAGTCAGGCCGGAAGTCGTGTCCCCACGTGGAGATGCAGTGCGCCTCGTCGACGACCACCCGGCTTACTCGCAGCCCGGCCAGCTGATCCATGAACTTTGGCCGCCCAAGCCTTTCGGGTGCCATGAACAACAGCCGGTATTCGCCCGCGATCGCCCCGCGCAGCCGATCGACCTGCTGGGGCCAGTCGATCGACGAGTTGATGAAGGTCGCGGGCACGTTCAACTCTGTGAGGCGGTCGACCTGGTCCTTCATCAGCGCGATGAGTGGCGAGACCACCAGGGTCAAACCGCCGTCGACGACCGCCGGCACCCAGTAACTGATGCTCTTCCCCGAGCCGGTTGGTGCGACCGAAAGAACGTCACGACCGGCCAGCATCGCTTCAACCACCTCTGCCTGCCCAAGGCGGAAAGCCTCGAGGCGGAAGACGTCGCGCAGCACGAGCTCGGCTCTAGCGTTCACCCTCGGAGTCTGACGGAATCGGAAACCCGTGCCAGCGCTCTTTACAACGCGCTCAGCTCTCCACCTGGTAGGTCGCGATGATCACGCCCGTCGTGGTCGGCTTGTTATCGAC
>VBHJ01000218.1 GCA_005887685.1 Chloroflexota bacterium
GCGGCAGCCGCAATCAGGACTTCCAGCGCCCGATCCTGGGTCCGCACAGCCGCCGCAAGTGCGGGAAGATTTCGCGCCTCACGTCTGCACGCGTCGAGCCATCCCTCGCCGCGCTCATAGCAACGGCATGACTCCACGACCAGCGCCTGAATGCGTTCCCTGGTGGACGAGAGCCCGGCGAACAGCTTTCCGATTTCCGTAGCGGTCGGCAGGCGGGCGCCGGCGGCGAACGTGGCCTGCGCGCAGGCCGGGATCATCGAGTCGAGGCTCGGGAAGTGCCGGTATACAGTTGCGGTCGAAACGTGCGCGCCCGCTCCGATCGAAGCCCAGCTGGTTTCCGCGATCCCCTGCTTCGCGTGAATGGCGACGGCAGCGCGGATTATCTGGTCGCGGGTCTTATCGACCCCTGCCGCCCGCTTCCCCATCCTGTAGCGGCGCGGCGTCCGCCGGCGCAATCGCTGTGAAACCATTTCGCGCGAATGATACTCGCATCAAAGCCACGCGAGGCCGGTGGAAACTAACTAGGGTCGGGTGAGTTTGATGCTTCGACCTTCGACCGTAATGCTTCGGTTCGCGTTACGGAAACTACGGCCCACCACGAATCTGATCACAATCCCGTCTTCTTGCCGCATCCGGTACCAGCCGAAAAGACAAGCTAGCTGAGGGTCGTGCTATCTCCTCCCAGCCTTCCGATAAGTCTCGTACGACTCCATGCTGGTGCCGTGCGCTATGACATATTCAGGCACCGCCGGCCCCTCCCAACAGATCACCTGCACGTTCTTCTCAGTGGCGGTCTCGCACTCGACGGACCATTTGAAGATTTTCATCGCCAGGCCACCCACTCTCATGGATCGTCCCCAGCGCGCAGCCTTCATCCAGCGTTCGCCGATCTCGTTCTCGAGCCTGAAGGGTTGATCCTCCTGCTCCAGCGACACCAGAGACGCCAATCGAACGGCTGTCAAGACCTCGACGAAGTCGTCGGTCAGGCTTCCAATCGTGCCGGGTCCGACCTTCCGAACCTCACGCACGGCAAGTTTCGCGTCCCGATCGGTCAGGATCGAGTAAAGGCTGGTGAGATGGCTGAAGGTCGTCGAGTAGCTCTGCGACGAGGGCAAAGCGAAGGAACGAATGCGTCCGCCTCGGGGCCCGAAACGTGGCTGGCATGGACCCCGAGCGACATCGATGGTTGCGGCGTTCTCGCGGCTGCAAGAGAAGACAACCAACGCCCGTGAAAGGAACCTCCTCGTTTGCCGGTCCTGGAGCCATTGCACGACACTTGCCAGCCTAGCGCGCCGACCGGACCAGCTTTCGTGTCGACACAGGAAGGAGAACCATCGCGTCTCAGTCGCCTGCTGGCATGTTCGGAGCTTCGCTTTCGGCGAGGCGTCCCTAGAGGGATCGGAGGCGCCGTCTCCAGGCAACATGACCCCCGCCTCATGCTCAGTCCTCCCACTCTCGACGCACAGCGCCCAGGGCGAATCACCGCGCAGCTAAGTGGTTCGGGTCCACCGCGGCACACCACCCTCATCCGCCTATGAGCCGCCGGATTTGCTTCACGTGGGTCTGCTCGTGATTGGCGAGCCATCGGCCGTACTCCAGTACGTTCCGCTCGCGTGGTCTGCCGGCGCCCGTAACGGTCGCGCTGCGTGACCAGGCTGCCTTCGGCAAGGGACGCAGGAACGTCAACAGCTCCGCACGCTGCTTCACAAAGGCGCGGAACGAGGGCGCGAATTCAAGCTGGGGATAGTTCGTGCTTTTGATCCAGGTCGTGGGGTTCATCGCTCGGATCGTCGGGTGGTCTTCCGCGATGATCATTGCCATATACCGGCCCCACATGTCGGAGCAGGAACGGAGGTGGGCGAGCACATCGTTGACCGACCACTCGCCAGCGCTCGCGGGACGATGCAAACGAGCTTGCGGCAAACCTGCGGTAAGTGTTGCGATGGTTTCCGGTTGTTCTTTGAGCTGAGTCAGGGTTTGGTGGATCGTGAGCGGCCGGTCGTACATAGCGATAAATGTTTCATGGATCAGGTCCGGGATAGTCCGGACTATCGAGAACTTGGCGCCGTCTGATGCACGGACAGTCCGGACTATCCGCCGTGTCGGAGCTGACCCCGACCCACCAGATCCCCTAGGTATCGAACCGCCAGCTCCAGATTCTTCTCGTGCATCTCCACCTAAGACGATCGACCACCTTCGAACTCATCGGCGATCGCTGTCGAATCCGTCGGTGGCCATTCGTCGTAGTCAGTGTCAAGCACCTATTTCGAATGGAGAAATGAAATGGCAAAGTACATCTTCCTTCAGTACGTCGACGAATCCAAAACGCCTCGGCCAGGTTCACCTGAGATGCAGCAGGTGATCGACGCTTTCGCGAGCTACCTGGAGGAGCTCAAGGCCGCGGGGGCCTTTCACGATGGCGATCCTTGCCAGCCCTCGGCCGCGGCGTTCAGCGTGTCCGTCCGCGACGGTCAGGCCAAGACCACGAACGGCCCCATGCACAGCGCGTCGCCGTGGCTGAACGGCTATTTCGTCCTCGACTGCAAGGACCGCACCGAGGCCGAGGCATGGGCCAAGAAGAACCCCGCGGCGTGGGCAGGCACCGTCGAGGTTCATCCGATCCTCAAGCTGAGCTAAGGCGACGAACCGCCGGCAGTCTTTTAGGCTGCCGGCGGCAAGGTTGCCAGCCGGGGCGCGGGGCCGCAACAGCGAGGACCACCGCTGGCTGGACCTCTGAAATCTGGCCTCCCGGAGAATCCGATTCAGCGCTACACTCCCGCCCGTGAACAGCCCCGGCGACAGCTTCGCCTGGCCGTTTCAGGACCCTGGGTGGTTCGGCAAGATGGTCGTCCAGGGACTCATCTACATCATCCCGATCGTCGGCTGGATCGCGAT
>VBHJ01000231.1 GCA_005887685.1 Chloroflexota bacterium
CCGTCACCCGATAGACGCTGTCCGGCATCACAAGCTCCTTTTTTGTACGCCCCTCTCCCTGACCCTCTCCCCTTGGGGGAGAGGGAAACCACGCTATTGTCGCGCAGCCAGGAGCGCTCCGAGTTTGTGCAGCTCGCTCTCGCGGCCCATCGTCGCGAGCTGGGTCCACCGCTCGTCGTGCATCGCGTCAAAGGTGAGCACGACGCGCACGCCGCGCTCCACCGGATGCAGCTCGATCACCGTCTCCACCTC
>VBHJ01000232.1 GCA_005887685.1 Chloroflexota bacterium
TTCTTCATCTTCAGCATCGCGTTCATGCAGGCCTCCGCGTCACCGGACTTCGGGTCGCTGAGCATCCGGCCCAACGCCTCGGGGACGATCTGCCACGACAGCCCGAACCGGTCCTTGAGCCATCCGCAGGGACCCTCCTCTCCTCCGTTCTCGGTCAGCTTGGTCCAGTAGCGATCGACCTCGGCCTGGGTTTTGCAGTTGACCATCAGCGAGATGCCATCGGTGAAGAAGAAGTTGTCGCCGCCATCGAAGGCGAGGTACTCCCGGCCGTCGAGCTCGAACGTCGCGTTGAGCAGCTTGCCCTTGGGGATCGGTCCCCCGTCGGCCTCGACGCGGGTGATGCTCAGGATCTTGGAGTTCGGGAACAGCGAAACGTAGAACTTGACCGCCTCTTCGGCGCGGTCCTTGAACGTCAGGCAGGGTCGGACTGTGTCAGTCATCGATCTTTCTCCTCTTCATATCTTTCTTCTTACGCCGCCGTTCGAGCTCGGCGGCAAATCTATCGAGACGCCCCTCCCAGATCGCGCGGTACGTGGTCACGAACCTGGACAGCTCCTGGAACGGCTCCGGGCGCAGCGCGTAGAGCCGCCTACGCCCTTCCGGCCGGACGACTACGAAATTGGCGTCCTCCAGGATCGCCAGCTGTCGCGACACTCCGGGCTGCCCGATGTCGACCATCTCCACCAGCTGGTTGACCGACCGCTCCCCGTCGCGCAGGGCGTCGACGATGCGACGTCGAGTCGGGTCGGCCAGGATCTGAAAAACGTCGGGCATGTGGACATATTACTGCAGCAACATATGTCGTGTCAACGATATATTAGGAAGCCGTCCTCCCCATTCATGGGGAGGTGGCGCGCAGCGCCGGAGGGGCTGACCCGCGCAGCTCGGGGAGGACCTCTGCCGTTTTCTCCGCCAGCTCGACCGGATGGTCCCCGCGAATGTAGATGACCTGCTCTGTGACCCCGAGCTCGAGCAGGCGGCCCGAGAGGTCGATCAGTCCGTTGCGGTCCTTGCCGTCCCAGTCGAACTGGAGCGAGCGCCGGATCTCAGCCTGATCCCGACCGACAGCGCTGCACGCCGCTTCGAACTTCGCGATCAAAGGCTTGATCTCGTCTGGACCCCCGCCCGAGATGTTCCACACGTCGGCGTGTCGCGCGGTCAGCTTGAGCGTCGTGTCGCCCTGCGCGCCGATCCAGATCGGCGGGTATGGCTTCTGGATCGGCTTCGGGTTGGCGATCGCGTCGGTCATCTTGTAATAGCGGCCATCGAAGTTCGTCCGCTCCTGGGTGAACAGCGACTTGATGATCTGCAGCGACTCGCTGAGCCGGCCGACGCGGTGGTCGAGTCCTTCGATCCCGTACATCTGGTGCTCGATCTCGGCCCACGCTGCGCCGATGCCGAATTCGAGCCGGCCGCCTGACAGGTGGTCGACGGTCACGGCCAGCTTGGCCAGCACCGCGGGGTGGCGATAGGTGTTGCCCGTCACCAGGCACCCGATTCGCACGCGTTTGGTCGCCTCGGCCATCGCGGCCTGGAGCGCCCAGCCCTCGTAGATGGGCCGGTCCGGGCCGGCGGGACCGATGGAGGCGAAGTGGTCGAAGTCCCAGAGGTGGTCGAAGCCTCCCTCGTCGGCGATGCGCCAGACC
>VBHJ01000233.1 GCA_005887685.1 Chloroflexota bacterium
GACGTACGCCTGCTGCGTCGGGTTGTCGCGGCCCGCGAAGAGCGCGAACACGACGACGATGGCCGCCGCAATCACAGATTGCGTAATGGATGCGATGTGCGGGCTCTTCCACCGCGGGTGCGTCCTGCCGAGCGCGGACGGCAGCACCTGCTCCCGCCCCAGCGAGTAGAAGTATCGGCAGGCCGTGTTATGGAACGCCATGCCGCACGCGAACGAGCCGGTGATGATCAGGATGCTCAGCGCCTGGTCCACGCCAAGTCCGATGTACTGCTGCGCGGGACCAAGGTAGAACTGCCCCGCGTTGGTCTGCGCCGCGGTGATCGCGGCCTGCAGGTTGGCGTAGCCGGCAAAGGGAGCCCAGCTCGTGAGGATGTAGAAGATCCCAAGCCCGACGACCGAGATGTACATCGCCATGGGGACGATGCGCTTGGGGTCGCGTGACTCTTCGCCGTAGTTCGGCGCCATCTCGAACCCGACCCACGACCAGAACGCGAAGAACAGGCCGATGGCCGGGATGCCGGCGGCCAGGGTGCCGGCCGCGCCGAAGCCCTGGAACGCCTTGACCGGGTTCAGCGCCTCGAACGTGAATGCTGTGGAATTGAGAAGACCACGCCCGATCATGGCCACGTCGAAGATCAGCAGGAAGAGGATCTCGCCGATCAGGAAGAAGCCCAGGATCCGCGCCGAGATGCGGATGTCGAAGTAGGTGACGAGCGAAATGACGAGCACCATGATCAGCGCGAGCCATGGCCACTGGACACCGTTCAGCCAGCCCGCACCGGTCGCGGTGCCGATCTGGCTCAGCTTCTGGTTGAGGAAGAACGCGAAGCCGCCGCAGAGCGAGGCTTCGAACACCGAATAGGCGACCACCGCCCCGAAGCCGGTGCCGAGTCCCAGCTCGCGCCCCAGCCCGTGGCTGATGTATGAGTAAAAGCCGCCCGCGGTCGTGACCTTGCGCGACATCGCCACGTATCCGACCGAGAAGATGGTCAGGATCACGGTGGCGAAGAGGAACGCGGCCGGGGCGCCCAGGCCGTTGCCGAAACCCACCACCAGCGGTGTGTTGAAGAGCATCGCCGAGATGGGCGCCGACCCGGTGACTGTCAGGAACAGCACCCCCGCCAGCCCGACCGCATGCTTGCGCAGCATCGGCACGTCTCGCTGTGAGACGTCGAATACGTCCGCCTCCGCCTGCGCAAGCGGCGTGACGGTGCCAACCGTTGGATCAGCCATGTCTGGGTCCCCTCCTTAGTGCTTCCGCAATCCGCGCATCAATAAATCTCCAGGTATTCCTGGAGCTCCCAGTCCGTCACGTGGTCGGCAAACCGCTGCAGCTCGTACCGGCGCATGACGGTGTACGCCTTGACGAACTCACTCCCCAGCATCTCGGTGATCCTTTCGTCCTGCTCGAGCAGGTGCAGGGATTCCTCGAGCGTCGTAGGGAGCTTCGGCCTGGATTCGTCCTCTTCGGCAGGCGGGTGCGCGGCCGGCTCGAGCTCGAGCTTGTCCGCGATGCCAAGCAGGCCGCTGGCGAGCAGCGCCGCCCCGACCAGGTATGGATTCGAAAGGCCGGATGGAGCCCGGTTCTCGATGTGCCGGCTCTCGGCGCTGCCCCCTTTCACACGCACGAATGCGCTGCGGTCTTCCGGACCCCAGGAGACGTTGGTGGGACTGAACGTGTGGCGGCGCCGCCGCTTGAGGCAGTTGATGGTGGGCGCCAGAAGCGCGTAGATCGAGGACGCGTGGCGAAGCTGGCCGGCGACGAACTGCCGGCCGACCTTGGACAGACCCGCCTCGGCGTCCTCATCCGACATCGCGTTCTTCCCACCGTCCACCCGCACGAGGCTGATGTGCGTGTGGGCGCCGCAGCCCGCCGAGCCGGCAAACGGCCTGGACATAAAGGACGCGAGGAGTCCTTCCTTGCGGGCGATCTCCTTGACGCCGTTCTTGAAGCTGAACGCCAGATCCGGCCCCGCCATGCCGGCGCCGGGCGCGTAGTTGATCTCCCACTGCGAGCCCGCGTACTCGCAGTTGGCCGTGATGATGTCGACCCCGAAGTCGCGCATCTCGCTGACGATGCGTTCGATGGCCGGCACCCACGTGTTGCGCACCGAGTTGAAGATGTGATAGCCGCTGAACAGCTGCGCGTGGGTCTCGGCATCGAGCAGGTAGAACTCAGACTCCGTTCCCATCACGGGCTCGTAGCCGAGCTTGCGGCTGCGCTCTAGCACCCGCGCGAACACATGGCGCGGCGACGCGGCGAGCGGCCTCCCGTCGGCCCATGTCGCGTCACAGATGAAGCGCCCCGTCGCCTCGACCCACGGCACGACCGCGGCGGTCGCCGGGTCCGGATGCAGCAGCTGGTCTGCGTACGCGACCTCTTCGTTGTAGAGGGTCCCCGGCACGACGTCGGAGCGGCTGTCGAGCACGGCCGCGCCGCCGTACATGTTCAATCCGTCCTTCGAGTAGCCGGCTGCGTGCTCGATCGGCACGAGCTTGGAGCGGCTGGTCCCATGCATGTCGGGCAGCTCGAAACGGACGTTGCGGAT
>VBHJ01000007.1 GCA_005887685.1 Chloroflexota bacterium
GAAGCGATCGCGATTGCCCGGTAGGCGCTGCTCATCGCGTCACTCGTCCGGCCACGACGGCGGATCCCATCCTACGTTCGGCACGCTGCCCGTGCGCCAGTACACGCTGCGGCGGCGCTGCATCAGCTCCTCGTCGATGAGGAACCGGCGAAGAGCCGCAAAATCGGGATGACGCCGAGAGATGATGCGGTTCACCTCAGCTTCGGAATAGAGGTGAGCCGGCTGGAAGTCCTCCACGAGCCAGCGCAGCACGGCGAGCCGCTTCTTGCGCTGAACCGGAATGCGCATCAGCCTGCCCGCCACGTCGACGAAATTTTCGAGCACGCGGGAATCGTCGGAGGGAGCTCGCGACATGTACCTGACGAGTACGAAAGTACGTCAGCAGCCGGAGCGGCGCGCGGCGGCCGCCTGTGCGTCGGACCAGTTGAACGCGGCCAGGGGGGCCGCATAGACCCGTTCACCGGCACAGGCAGCCTTGTCTACCTGGCTTTGCAGCGCCTGGTCAAGAAAAGTACGCGAAGCCAGCAGCGCCGGCGTGGCGTCACTCGAAAGCTGTGACAGGTAGTCGCCGTCGATCTTGTGCGCGGTTTGCGCGTGGTTCGTGTTGAACGCGACGACCAGCGCCTCCGGGTTGATGAAGTTCAAGCCCAGCAGCACAGTCAGCGCGCTTGCGACCGTTGCCCCCACGAACCACCGGCGCCGCGACCACAATCCGACAAAGTCGGCGGCAAGTAACAGGAACACCACGGCGATCCATACGGCAAAGACATGGCTGTACAGGCGGAGCATCGTGAAGCCGAAGGCCTCTTCGTAAAGGCTCAGGCGTCGAAACGCGACCACGTCGACCATCAACGTAAGTGCGATCGCACACTCGGCCAGGACCATGAAGGCAAGCGCATTCCTGCGGTTGGAGAACTTGCTGATGCGGCTGAACAGGAAAAGCACCGCGAGCGTAATGCCGCTCACCCACAGGAGCTGGAAGAAACCTGAGCGCGCGTAGTCCGCGTAGGTCACGCCGGCGGACCTCAACGTGTCGGCGGCGGCACCACTTGCGGCCAGTACCTGGGCGATGGCGAATGCGGCGAACACAGCATCCAGGATGGCAAGCACGACCAGCGCTTCGGTCCCGCCCAGGCGCCAGGCCGGGCCATCGAACCGATCCAAGGGCTCGGACGCCGCCAGCCGCAGCAGCCCCGCTGCGCAAAGCGATCCGACGGCGATGAACAGGACGTCGAGCAGCAACCGGCCTACGTCGATGTTCAAGTTGAAGAACGAAGCAAAGACCGGGTCGGCCGACGCGAGCAGGCCGGCGAGCAACGCGGCGATGGGGACCGCGATGAGCACGCCTCGAAGAAGCGGCACGGCGGCGGCCAACCTGCCTCGAGTCTTCAGCAGGGGCCGCCCGACAAACCCGACGCCGGCCGCGACCTGGACCAAAGCCTGCACCGCACGTGCGGCGAGCTCGGCCACCCCGAGGTCGAACGCCGACCCCCTGACGGCCACCGAGGCGGCGAGGCCAACCAGTGCCACCGCTGCGATGAGGTCCGGCCAAAGCAGCCATGGGCTGGCGCGCAGAGTGAACCAGCACGCGAACAGGGCCGCCAGCGCGACCAGGATTCTCGACTCTGGTCGTTCGAGGCGGCCGAGACGGATCACGACCACCGCGCCGATCAAGAACGTGATCGAGGCCCCGAGGCCGAACGTTCCGGTCCGAATCCATTGGTCGGCGACGACTCCGATCAGTAGTGCTGCCACGGCAGCGGCCCACGTGGCGTTGAATCGGACCGCCGGACTCGCCCAGGAGGGAACGGTCACCGCCACCGGCTGCCATGCCGTTCCATCCCAGCGCCAACGGCCGTCCGCCGACAGCTGACCGACCTCCGCAGGAGTGACGTCCGCCACCAGAGGGATGAACCGCGCCGAGGGCCAGAGGGTTACGTCTTGTCAGATGTTGAACGACTTTGTATCCGGCCGATTTGGCCTCCTGGCACCCAAAAACGTCGATTCGATCCGGTGGCGGAGGGGCTGGGATTTGAACCCAGGATAGGCTTGCACCTATAACAGTTTTCAAGACTGTCGCCATCAACCGGACTCGGCCACCCCTCCGTTGGGCGAAAGGGATTATCGCGCCCCGATCAGTTCTACCCCGCCCATGTATGGCTTCAACGCGTCCGGCAGCGCGATCATCCCGTCGGAGCGTTGGTACGTCTCCATGATCGCGTCGATCGTCCTTGGCAGCGCCAGGCCGGAACCGTTGATCGTGTGCGCGAACCTCGGCGGTGCGCCCCGGCTCGGCCGGTACCGAATGTTCGCCCGCCTCGCCTGGAAGTCGCTGAACACGGAGCAGGATGACACCTCGAGGTAGCGATCGAGCCCCGGAGCCCATGCATTGAGGTCGTACTTCTTGTACTGCGCAAAACCCATGTCGCCGGTGCACATCGCCATCGCCTGATAGTGGAGCCCGAGGCGCTGCAGGATGTCTTCCGCGTCGCGGGTCAACTGCTCGAACTCGTCTAACGAAGTCTCGGCGGTTGTCACTTTGACCAGCTCGACTTTGGAGAACTGATGCATACGGATGAAACCGCGCGTGTCCTTGCCCGCCGCGCCCGCCTCGGTCCGCCATGAAGGCGCGTACGACACGTACTTCAGCGGCAGCTGGTCGCCATCCAGGATCTCTTCGCGGTGGAAGTTCGTGACAGGGACCTCAGCGGTCGGTATCAGCCAGAGATCCCGATCCTCCACCTTGAACAGCTGGTCGGCGAACTTGGGGAGGTTCGCGGTGCCTACCATCGCAGCCGAGTTGACCAGCATCGGCGTCCACAGCTCGGTGTAGCCGTGCTCGCGGGTGTGCACGTCGAGCATGAACTGAACCAGCCCGCGCTCCAGGCGCGCACCGTCGCCGACCAGAAAGGCAAATCGCGAACCCGAGATACGCACCGCTCGCTCGAAGTCCATGATCCCGAGCGATTCACCGAGGTCAAAGTGGGTGCGCGGCACAAAACCGAGGTCGGGCTTCTCCCCCCACTCCCTGATCACGACGTTCTCGGCCTCCGTCTCGCCGATGGGCACCGATTCGTGAAATAGGTTCGGCACGCGCAGCAGCAGGTCGTCGAGCTCGCTCTTGAGCGCATCCGCCAGGGCAAGCTCGCTCTTGGCGGCATCTGCCATCTGGCGCAGCCTCGCCTTCAGAGCTTCGTCTCGCGTCTTCGCGAACTGCTTCGACAGCTCGTTCTGCTCCGCCTTGATTTCCTCCGCCCGATGCTGGCGGGCGCGCCATTCCTGGTCCAGATCCAGGATCTCGTCCACCGGCGCCGGCTCGCCCTTCAACTCGCCGGCCCGCCGCACGGCATCTGGGTTGGCGCGGATGAATTCCAGGGAGAGCATTACGACTCCGGCTTCATCACCGGGAACAGGATCACGTCCCGGATCGATGGCTGATCCATCAAGAGCATGACCAGGCGGTCGAGACCCACGCCCATCCCCCCGCACGGCGGCAGCCCGTACTCGACGGCGCGCAAGAAGTCCTCGTCCATCGGATGCGCCTCTACATTTCCCGCCGCACGCAACGCAGCCTGCGCCTCGAACCGCGCCCGCTGGTCGACTGGATCGGTGAGCTCCGTGAACGCGTTGGCGTACTCACGACCCAGCATGACGAGCTCGAAACGTTCGACAAATCGGGGATCGTCCTGCCGCGGGCGCGCCAGGGGGGAGACCTCCACCGGATAGTCCAGGACGAAGGTCGGCTGGCGCAGGCGTGGCTGGACGTGCTCCTCGAAGAGATCGTTCAACTCCTCGCCCACGGCTTGGCGGCCGGTGTGCTCGAGTACCAGGTCGGCCATCCGCTCGCGCCGGTAAGGCGGGGTGAGATCGACCGGCTCGCCCTCGTATGAAGTCTCGAGCGGCCGGCCCGCGGCCATCGCCGAAACGACGATGAGGTCTTCGGCCAGCTGCATCATGTCTTCGTAGTCGGCGTATGCCTGGTAACACTCCATCAGCGTGAACTCGGGATTGTGCCGCGGCGAAAGGCCCTCATTCCGGAAGACGCGCCCAACCTCGTAGACCCGCTCAAATCCGCCGACCAAAAGCCGCTTCAGGTGCAGCTCAAGTGCGATGCGAAGGTAGAGGTCGCGGCCGAGCGCGTTGTGGTGCGTCTGGAAAGGTCTCGCGTGCCCGCCGCCCGGCACCTCCTGCAGCACCGGCGTCTCGACGTCGATGAAGCCACGCTCGTCGAGAAGTCCCCGGATCGCGGTGATGATCCTGGTTCGCGCCCGAAACACCTCGCGGACCTCAGGGTTGGCGAGCAGGTCGACGTAGCGCTGCCGGTAGCGGATCTCCACGTCCTTCAGGCCGTGCCACTTTTCGGGCAGCGGGCGCAGGGACTTCGTCAGCAGCCGGAACGACTGGACTTCGACAGTGATCTCGCCGCGCTTGGTGCGGAAGATCGGCCCTGTGACGCCAATGATGTCGCCGAGGTCAAGGTCGGCGTAACGCGCGAACTCTTCGTCACCCAGGACGCTGCGGTTGGCCATCAGCTGGATGCGCCCTCGTCCGTCCTGCAGGTCCGCGAAAACCAGCCCGCCCTGCTGGCGCTTGACCATCAGCCGGCCCGCGACCGAGACGGGCTCCGAGCGCTCCGCGTCACCGAGCAGCGCCTTCGCCGCCTCGCTGCTGTGGGTCGGCTGAAATCCACGCGAGTAGGGGTCGATGCCGGCAGCGCGCAGCCGCTCGACTTTCTCCAGCCGGTCGCGCATGAACTCGTCCGCCACGACCCGAAAAGGTTAGCGGCTAAAGAGCGAGCTCCTGCTCCTCGGCCGCAGGGAATGAGTTCACTTCTTGCCCGCCCGCCGCGCGGTGGTTGCCCAATGCCTGCTCGATCAGCGCGTCGACCTCGATGTCGGAATGCAGCGGGTCGTGGTGAAAGAACGCAAGCTCCTTGACCCCCGCCTGCTCGGCCAGCGACAGAGCCTCCTCGTACGTCGAGTGCCCGAACCCGGCGTGCGTCTTGTATTCCTCCGCGCTGTACTGCGCGTCGTGGACCAGCAGGTCTGAGTCGCGGCACCAGTTCGCCAGGTCTTTCACCGTCCCGTTCGTGCCGTTGGCGAACAAAGCGATCTCGTTGTCGGTCGCAAACGTGAAGCGTGAGGAACCTTCGTCGATGCGATAACCGAAGGTCGGGATTGGGTGCATCAAGAGATGCGGTGTGATACGGAGCGACCCCACCTCGAACGTCTCTCCCGGGTTCCGCTCGATGAACTCCATCTCGGCGGGCATGTGGCTCAGCTGGACCGGAAAGTACGCGGGATCCGTCTGATCGGCGAAGGCGGCTTGCAGCGACTTGGCCGATCCAGCCGGCCCAACGATGGTCAGCGTCGTCCCAGGCACGAACGCCGGCAGAAAGAACGGAAAGCCCTGGATGTGGTCGAGGTGTGTGTGCGTGATCAGGAGGTGCGCCTGCAGCGGCTCAGTCGGACTGCATGCATTGCCGAGCTCCGCGATTCCAGAGCCCGAGTCGATGATGAGCATGTTGTTTTCTCTGTCGCGTACCTCGATGCACGTCGTGTTGCCTCCGTAGCGAAGCGTCCGGCGGCCAGGTGTTGGTCGCGTGCCCCGCGTGCCCCAGAACTTGATCCTCATCGAGGGGCCGCGGGCACGTAGATCTTTTTCGCGATGAATATCTCGAGCAGGTCGCGGTCGAGCTTTCCCTGGTTCGCCTCTTCATGCAGGATGTCGAGCGCGGTCGTCGGAGGGACCGCCCTCTTGTACGGACGGTCTTGCGCCGTGAGCGCGTCGTAAATGTCGGCGATCGTCATCATGCGAGCCTGCAGCGGGATCTGGTCGCCAGTGAGCCCACGTGGGTAACCGGAGCCGTCCAGCTTTTCATGATGACCGTACGCGATCTCGGGGATGCCTTTCATCACCGGCGTCCAGGGGATCTTGGTCAGGAAGTGGAAGCTGTGGGTCACGTGTGACTCCATCTCGAGGCGTTCCTGCGGATCGAGCGTCCCCTTTCGAATGCTCAGGAAACGGAACTCCTGCGGTTCGAGCATCGGATGCGCCCGTCCCGCGATGTCGTAGTAGGTCTGCTGCGCGAGGAACTCGATCATCGATGCCTTGTCCTCGGGCATCACGCTCGGCTCGTTGGCCACGACGATGGACTCGACCCACCTGTCGAGCTGGGTCAGCTCCTCCTGGAGGCGCTGATCGATCTCGGTGAGATACGAGCCGTTGCGCCCCGCCTGCATCGCCTCCAGCTTCTCCATCGCGTACTTGACCTGCACCGACCGCTCGATGAACTCGAATCGCGCCTGTATCACCTCGAGCTGGCCGGGGATGAGCTTTTTGGCCTTGATGAGAATGTGCTCGCGCACACCGACCTTGCCGAAGTCGTGCAGAAGACACGCGTAGCGCAGCTCCTTGAACTGGTCCTCGGTCAGCTGGACGTCGCTGTACTTGCCGACGCCGATTTCAGTCACCGCGTGAGCGAGCGACGTCGTGAGACCTTCGACCCGCCCGGAGTGACCGGCCGTGCTCGGGTCTCGTTGCTCGATCGCCGTGACGCTCGCCTGCACAAAGCCGTCGAACAATGCCTGGATCGAGTCGATCAAATTCTTGTTGTCCAGCGCCACAGCAGCCTGGCTGGCGATCGATTCGATCATCTCCACGTCGTCCGGCTGGAAGCTGATGACCTCCGATTCGACGGTGCCGACGGTGAGGCGCGTCTCGAACCGCCGCTTGGCGTTGATGAGCTGCACCGCGCCGACGACCTCGTTGTTGTAGTTGCGCATCGGCACCGTCAACATCGATTTCGTCCGGTAGCCGAACTGCGAGTCAAAGCTCTTGCCCCCGGGCGGTTTGCCGGGCGGCGGGTTGTAGGCGTCGTCGTAGATCTGGCTCGCGCCCATCGAGACCGTGTAACCCACGACCGACTTGTCGTCGACGGGCACGGTAAACGCCGAGTAGGTGCTCTTGTCGATGGAGTGGTTCTGACTCGAAGCCAGGAAGAGCTTTGCTTCGCCGCTCTCCTGCATCTTCAGCCACAGGCTTGCGCCATCCGCGTGCGTCAGCTGACGCATCGTCGTGAGGATGAACGACTGCAGTCGATCGATGTCCTTCTCGGCCGAGAGGGCGATTCCGATCCGGTTGAGCTCGCGGAACTGGCGGTGGCGCCGGTGCGCCTCGCCCTCCAGCTGGGTGACCTGCTGTTTCAGGGCGACGTTCTCCATGGCGACCCGGACCAGCTCTCGCAAGGCGGCCGGTGAAGCGTCTGGCGGCAGCTCGATCGCCATGCCCGCCAGGCGCTCCGGCGCCTGCTGGCCCGGTCCAAGCAGGATCAGGGCAGGCTGCTCGACCTTGGCGGGGTCGGTCAGCTTTTCGGTTTCCAGGCCGGTCGCGGCCAGGGCCGTGGGCTGGTCACGGTCCAGCACATAAAGGTGAAACCTAGGCGCCGTCTTCATCGGAGTGTCTTATCTAGCACCCCCGTCAGAGTTTTGAGCGTAGATAAGGCGTAAACCCTCGAGAGTGAGTAGCGGGTCGGTGGTTTCTATGACGTGGGTCAGGCCGGCGACGAGAGACGCCTGGCCGCCGGTCGCCACAACCCTCGCCTGGCCGCCCAGCTCGTCGACCATCCGCTTGACCATCCCCTCGACCTGGGCGACGAAGCCCCAGACGAGGCCGGACTGGATCGAGGCCACGGTGTTCCGGCCGATCACCGAGTCCGGCGCCACCGGCTCGACCCTGCGGAGCATCGCGGTCTGCGAGACCAGCGCATCGAGCGAGATCTCGACTCCCGGCGCGATCGCCCCGCCGAGGTAATCGCCCTCGGCGTTGATCGCGTCGTAGGTCACCGCCGTGCCGAAGTCGATCACCACGACCGGTCCGCCGTACTTCGAGTAGGCGGCCAGCGCGTTGGCGATGCGATCGGCGCCGACATCCTTCGGGTTGTCATAGCGGATGCGGACGCTGGTCTTGACGCCGGGACCGACCATCACCGGCTCGCATTTCAGGTAGCGGCGGGAGGCTTCGACCAGCGCAGGATTGATCGTCGGCACGACGCTGGAGATCACGACGCCGGTCACCACCGCGAGCTCGAGGTCCTTGAGCGCGAACAGCTGCCGTAGCTCGACCGCCAGCTCGTCCGCCGTCCATTCGCGGCGAGAGGTCAGGCGCCAGTCGGCGGCAAGACGCTCCCCTTCGAACAGGGCCAGCGTCACGTTCGTGTTGCCGACGTCGACCGCAAGCAGCATGGGCGGCCCGAACTCTACTTCGTGAGGGGGTGCCGCGGGACGATCTTGGTCGTGCGGCGCAGCGCCGCCGCTTCCCGGCGCAATGCTTTGGCGCGCGAAGTGACTCGAAGCCGGCTCGGGCCCCCTTCGAGATCGCGCTTGGCGACGGACGCCTTGGCGTCCCAGGGGGCTGCAAACCCGCCCTCCCGCACCTGGCGGCCGACCTTCTCATGCGCCCGGCGGAACGGTGTCCCCGACCGCACCAGCTCCTCGGCCGCGTCGGTGGCCAGCAAAAGCGGGTCCGCCGCTGCGGCGAGCAGTCTTTCGCGGTCGAACTCGAGGTGCTGGACCAGAAGCGCCGCGGCTCTCAGCGAGTCAAGCACGTTCTCGACCGCGGCGAACAGCGCCGGCTTGTCCTCCTGGAGGTCCCGGTCGTAGGCCAGTGGCAGGCCCTTGAGCACGGTGGCCAGCGCCACGAGCCCGCCCAGAGATCGGCCGGCCCGGCCGCGCAGGAGCTCGGCGATGTCGGGGTTCTTCTTCTGCGGCATCAGGCTCGATCCGGTCGCGATCTCATCCGCCAGCTTCACGAAGCCGAACTCCGAGCTCGCCCACAGCACGACGTCCTCGCCCAACCGGCTGAGGTGGATTGAAGTTGAAACACACGCGTAGGCGAGGTCCAGGGCAAAGTCGCGATCCGAAACCGCATCCATGCTGTTTTCGGTAAGCGCCGGAAGTCCGAGCTCCCGCGCCACGACCCGCCGCGCCAGCGGCAGGGTGGAGCCGGCCAGCGCCCCCGACCCGAGCGGCATCCGCCCGGCTGACTCGAACGCGATGCCGAAGCGCCGCGCGTCGCGCAGCAGAGGCTCGGCGTGGGCCAACAGGTGATGGCCGACCGTCACCGGCTGCGCGCGCTGCAGGTGTGTGTATCCCGGCATGAGCCAGGCGGCGTGCGCAACCGCCTTGGTGGAGAGCACATCGATCAGCTGCGCAAGGCCGGCGACGGCCTCATTCGCGGCGTCGCGGCAGTAGAGCCTCAGGTCGAGTGCCACCTGGTCGTTGCGCGACCGGCCGGCGTGCAGTGCAGCCCCGGCGGGGGTGATCTCGGTGAGCCGCCTCTCGATCGCGGTGTGGATGTCTTCGTCCGAGGGTTGAAACTTGAAATCGCCGTCGTCGAGCTCCCGCTTGATCCGTCGCAGTCCCCGCTCGATCGCGGTGAGCTGGGACCGGGAAAGGAGGCCCGCGGCCTTGAGTCCCCGCGCGTGCGCGATGCTCCCGGCGATGTCGTACGGATAGAGCTCGTAGTCAGTTTCGAGCGAAGACGCAAAGCGCTCGAGCTCGGGCAGCAGCCCGCCAGTGAATCGCCCGCTCCAGAGCTTTCCGGTGAGCTTCGCTATCTGGTCAGCCTCTTCGCGTCGCCCAGCAGCCGGCCGAAGTCGCGCGCGTGGAGCTGGCCCTGCACGCGCGCGGAAGTACGCAAGCCCATGCCCCAGAGCTTGATGAACCCGGCTGCCGCGGACTGGTCGAACTCGTCGCCTTTGCCATACGTCGCCAGGGACAGCTGGTAGAGCTGGTCAGGCGACTTTCTGCCCACCACCTGCGATGACCCCTTGTAGAGCTTCAACCGCACCTCACCGGTGACGTGTCGCTGCGTCTCCGCGACGAATGCATAAAGGGCATCGCGAAGCGGGCTGAACCACAGGCCGTCGTAGACCATCTGGGCCCACTGCTGCGCGACGACGTCTTTGAACCTCGCGACCTCTTTGGGCAGGGTTATGTCCTCAAGCGCCTGGTGCGCCTGGAGCAAGAGCACCGCAGCCGGGGCTTCGTAGATCTCGCGTGACTTGATGCCGATGAGCCGGTTCTCGAGGTGGTCGATCCGGCCGACGCCATTTTCCCCTCCGATCTTGTTGAGCATGGTGACGAGCTCGAGCTCGGCGACCGGCTTGCCGTCGAGAGCCACCGGGACGCCTTGTTTGAAGCCGATCTCGAGATACGTCGGTTGGTCCGGACACTGGCGCGGATCGCGCGTCCACGCGTAGACGTCTTTGGGCGGCTCCGCCCACGGGTCTTCCAGGACGCCGGCTTCGATCGACCGGCCCCACAGGTTCTCGTCGGTCGAGTAGGGCTCGCGGACGGTCGCCGGCACCTCGATGCTGTGCTGCTTGGCGTACTCGATCTCGTCGTCGCGGTTCATCCCCCACTCCCGCACCGGAGCGACGACCTGCAGCTCGGGCGCGAGCGCGGCGGTCGCGACGTCAAAACGGACCTGGTCGTTGCCCTTGCCGGTGCAGCCGTGGGCCACCGCCTGGGCGCCCTCGCGGCGCGCCACCTCGACCATCATCGCGGCGATCAGGGGCCGTCCCAGTGCGGTCGCCAGCGGATATTCCTTTTCGTACACAGCGCCCGCCTGCAAGGACGGCCACACGAAAAGCTGCAGGAACGGAAGCCGGCCGTCGGCCACGTACGCCGCCGACGCGCCGGTCTTGAGCGCGCGCGCCTGGATCGCGTCGAGGTCCTTCTTCTCGCCCAGGTCGACGGTGAACGCGATGACGTCCCAGCCTTTGTCCTTCAGCCAGCGGATCGCGACCGACGTGTCGAGGCCTCCCGAATACGCCAGAACAACTTTCTTGGCGTTGGCGAGTTTCTTGTCAGGCATTGGCAAGGAGCTCTTTCAGGGCGCGCCCGGCGCTGGGCTTGCGAAGGACGGCGATGATCGTGTCGTCGCCCGCGACCGTGCCCGCGATCCCCGGCAGCTCGGCCTCGTCGATGCGGCGCGCAACAAGGTTCGCGGTGCCGGGCGGGGTACGAATCACCGCCATCGGTTCGATGACCTCGATCGACAGGACCAGCTCGCGGACCAGCGCCGCCGAGCTGCGGTAGCCGCTGCCCGCACGAACGAGTCCCAGCTCCTGGATGTCGCGCGAGATCGTCGCCTGCGTCGCGCGCATGCCGCGCCTCGCGAGCGCGGCCGCGATGTCCTGCTGCGTGTGCACCGAGCCGCGATTGACAAGGTCGAGAATCGCCGTGTGACGCGAAGCCTTGGTCGCGGTCATCCGGCCGCCTTGCGCATGATCCCGTGCGCCCGATCTATTTGTTGCGCCGTGAGGATCAGTGGTGGGACCAGCCGCACAGAGTGCTCGTCGACGGCGTTGACGATGAGGCCCGCCTCCAGGCATGCCTGCTGAAACGGTTTCGCCCTGGCGCCCTCGAACTCGAAGGCCTGCATCAATCCGACGCCTCGGACCTGTTTCGCCCCCAGATCCTGAAGCGACGAATGCAGAAGCTCGCCCATCTCCGCGGCGTGGCCGACAAGGCCGTCGCGCTCGATCACGTCGAGCACCGTGGCCGCGGCGGCGCAGGCGAGCGGATTGCCCCCGAACGTGGATCCGTGATCGCCCGGCTCGAAGACGTCCGCCCGCGGGTTGGCGAGGCACGCGCCGATCGGCAGTCCGCCGCCGAGTCCCTTGGCAAGCGTCATCACGTCCGGTGTGATGCCCGCATGCTGGTGCGCAAACCACCGCCCAGTGCGCCCAAGGCCCGTCTGCACCTCGTCGAGGATGAGCAGCAGGTTGTGCTGGTCACACCATTGGCGCACGCGCTTCAGGTACCCCGGCTCGGCGGGAATGACGCCGATCTCGCCCATCACCGGTTCGAGCATCACCGCAACGGTTCTGGCCGAGGTCGCGGACTCGATCGCTTCGACGTCGTTGTATGCCACGTGCACGAATCCCTCGGGCAGAGGCTTGAACGGGTCGGAGTATTTGTGCTGCCCGCCGGCCGTCACGGCGGCGAGCGTCCGGCCATGGAATGAGCCGGTCGTGGTGATGATCTCGAAAGCACCGTCGCGATGACGCGTTCCCCACTTGCGCGCGAGCTTGATCGCAGCCTCGTTCGCCTCGGCTCCGGAGTTGCAGAAGAAGACGCGCGAAGGAAACGACAGCTCGACCAGTCGTCGCGCCAGCCCCACCTGCGGCTGCGTGAAGTAGAGGTTCGACGTATGAATGAGCTGACCAGCCTGTTTGGCGACAGCTGCCACCACATCCGGGTGAGAGTGCCCGAGCAGGTTGACCGCGATGCCCGCGACCAGGTCGAGGTACTCGCGCCCCGCCTCGTCGTAGACGAGACAGCCCTGCCCACGGACGAAGGTGACGGGCAGGCGGCGACCGACCTGCATGAGGTAGCGGTCCGCGAGCTCTGGGGTCGTCACTTCGACGTCTTTCAAGGCGTGACCATCGTCCCGATGCCAGCCTCGGTGAAGAGCTCGAGCAGAAGGGCGTGCTTCGTCCGGCCGTCCACGATGTGCGCGAGGGGCACGCCGTCGAGCGCGCGCAGACACGCCTCGAGCTTGGGGATCATGCCGCCGGTCACCTCTCCCTTCTCGATGCGGTTGCGCGCGTCTTCTTTCGAAAGGACCGCAACCACATTTCCGTCTGCGCCCTGGACTCCAGCCACGTCCGTGAGGAGGATCACCTTCGCCGCCTTCAGCGCCACGGCTATCTCCGCGGCGACCGTGTCGGCGTTGATGTTGTAGGCATGCCCGTCGTAGCCGAGGCCGATCGACGCGATCACCGGGATGTACCCCCGCGCCAGCAAAGCCGTGATCGGCTCCTTGTTCACCTGCGTGACCTTGCCCACGAATCCCATCGCCTCGTCGAGTGGCTCGGCGATGATCGTCGGCCCGTCCTCGCCACTCATTCCGACCGCCTGCCCACCGAGGCGGTGGATGGCCGCCACCAGGTCGGGGCTGACCTTGCCGGTCAGCACCATCTTCACGACCTCCATCGTGTTCTCGTCGGTGATACGCAGCCCGTTCTTGAACTCGGACTTGAGCCCGAGCCGTTCGCTCATCGCCGTGATCTCCGGACCGCCGCCGTGGATCAGCACCGGCTGCATGCCGACGTAGCGCAGCAGCACGACGTCAAGCAGCGTCTCGTCGCGCGCGTGCTCGATGGCGTTGCCGCCGACCTTGATCACGACGATCTGGCCGTGGAATCGCTTGATGTAAGGCAGCGCCTCGACGAGGACCTTGGCGCGCTCTTCGACTGTCAGCGTCATGTCGTGTAGTCGGCGTTGATTCGCACGTACTCCTCCGATAGGTCACATCCCCACGCCTCGGCGTTTCCGTCGCCGAGTCCAAGCGTGGCCACGATCTCAATTTCCGGCTGCTCGAACGCCCGCCGGACGGCCTTCAGGTCGACCTCCACGCCCGTACCGCGCTCGAACACGACGAGGCCGCCGATCGTCAGGTGCAGCCTGTCGAGTGCAAGCTCGGCGCCACTGTAGCCGAGAGCACACACGATCCGGCCCCAGTTCGGATCGCCCCCGTGCACCGCGGTCTTGACCAGGCTCGAGGAGGCGACGGCGCGGGCCGCGGTCCTGGCTTCGCCGTCCGAAGTCGCGCCGGCCACTTTCACCGTGATCAGCCTCGTCGCCCCTTCGCCGTCCCGCGCGATCGCACGTGAAAGGTCGCGGGCGACGTGCTCCATGGCGCTCTTGAGCTGCTCGGCCTCCGCGCTTCCGGCGCGGATCGGCTCGTTGCCGGCGGCTCCGTTGGCGAGCAGCAGGAAGCTGTCGTTCGTCGAGCTGTCGCCGTCCACCGTGACCTGGTTGAAGCTGCGATCGGCGATGGACTTGACGACCTTTGACATCAGGCCCGGCTCGACCGCGGCGTCCGTCGTGATGTAGGCGAGCATCGTCGCCATGTTCGGGTGGATCATGCCCGAGCCCTTGCACATTCCCCCCACGCGGACGGTGGCGCCGCCGAGGTCGAGGTCGACCTGAGCGGTCTTGGGCACGGTGTCGGTGGTCATGATCGCGCGCGCCGCGGCGACGCCTTGCTCCGGGCTCAGGTTCCCGCACGCCTGCGCGATTCCGGACTTGATCGCATCCATCGGCAGGTAGCGGCCGATCACGCCGGTCGAGCTGACCAGGACCTGGTCCGGGTCGAGGTCGAGCCGGTCCGCCGACAGCTTGGCCATGAGCAGCGCGTCGCGAAAGCCCTGCGCGCCGGTGCACGCATTGGCGTTGCCGGAGTTGATGGTCAGGGCCTGCACGCGGTTGCGCTGCAGGTGGAGCTGGTCGATGACCACCGACGCCGACTTGACCTTGTTCGTCGTGAACACGCCGCCGGTGTCACACGGATGGGCGGAATGGATGACGCAGAGGTCGTCTCTCTGACCGCTCGGGATCGCCGACGCGCCCGCCGTGAAGGCCTTGATCCCGCACGCCGCCGTCCCCGCCCGAAAACCTCGGGCGTATGTCACGGCCACTGCACCGGGCCCTCGAGCGCGGTCGTCCGGTCGAAGCCAAACGCGATGTTGAAGCACTCGACCCCCTGCCCCGACGCGCCCTTGACCAGGTTGTCGAGAGCGGCCGTCACCACTGCCTTGCGGCCCTGCACCGCGACGTTGACCAGGCAGAGATTGGAGTGGGTCGCGAGCTTGGTCGCCGGCGTCTTGTCGACCACCTTCGTGAAAGGTTGCCCGGCATAGAACTCGCGGTACGCATCCTGGAGCTCGGACGGCGAGCCCTTGAGGTCGAAGTAACAGGTGGCGAGGATCCCCCGAGTCATCGGCACCAGATGCGGCACAAACGTGACCTCCGGGTGGGCGGATCGGAGTCCCCCAAGCTCTTGAAGGATTTCTGGAAGGTGGCGGTGGCCTTCAATCGCGTAGGCGCTCAACGATTCGTTCACCTCGCTGAAGTGCACGCCGATTCCCGGCGAGCGACCGGAGCCGCTGACACCGGACTTGGCGTCGATCACGATGTCGGACCCGACGAGTCCCGCCGACACCGCCGGGGCGAGGGCGAGGATGGATGCGGTCGAGTAGCAACCGGGGACGGCGACGAGCTCGGCTCTCTTGAGCTTCGCCTCGTGCAGCTCCGGCAAACCAAGCACCGCCTTCGCCAGAAGATTCGCTGCCGGATGCGGCTGCCGGTACCACTTGGGGTACAGAGACGCGTCGCGCAAGCGGAAATCAGCACTCATATCGATCACCCGCACCCCAGCCTCGAGCCAGCCATCAACCCTGGCCGCCCCGACGTTGTGCGGCAGGCAGCTGAAGATGACGTCGATGCCGTCGACCGAAGGTTCGGGCGAGAATTCGCCGGCCAGGTCGAGGAGTGGGAAGACCTCCGAGTAAGGCTTACCGGCGTACGAGCGCGAGGTCAGCTGGCTCAGCTCGACATCCGGATGCCGCGCCAGAAGGTGCACAGCCGTCATCCCCGCGTAGCCGTTGGCCCCAGCAACAGCAGCCCTGACCTTCGTTGCCACGAACGCATGAGTATACAAGGCGCTGCATAAAAATGCATAGCCCTCTCCCCTCAGGGGAGAGGGAGGAAGGGAGAGGGGCGTGGAAGCAGTTAGTCCGCTTCATTGAAGAAGCACGACTCCGCTCCGGTGTGGCAGGCAGGTCCGGCGGGATTGACTCGCAGCAGCACCGTGTCTGCGTCGCAGTCGAGACGCACCTCCACGACCTCCATCGTGTTGCCTGAGGTCGCACCCTTCTCCCACAGACCGCGCTCTCGAGAGCGAAACCAGGCTCGCCCTGTCTCGCGCGTCTTCCTCCACGCCTCTTCGTCCATGTAGGCCAGCATCAGGACCTTGCCCGTCTCGGCGTTCTGCACCACCGCGGGGACGAGCCCCTTCGAGAAGTCGGGACTCACTGCCTCACCTCCAGGCCCAGGGCCACCAGCTCTTGTTTTACATCCGGAATCGTCAGCTCGCCGAAATGAAAGATTGATGCGGCGAGCGCGGCATCCGCGCCGCCATTGGTCAACGCCTCGTACATGTGCCGCGCCGAGCCCGCTCCGCCCGACGCGATGACCGGGAGGCGTACCGCGCCGCGCACGGCCCGGAGCAATTCGATGTCGTAGCCCTCATGGGTTCCGTCGAAGTCCATCGACGTGAGCAGGATCTCCCCCGCCCCCAGCTGCTCGCCAAGCGACGCCCACTCCACCGCATCGCGGCCGGTCGCGAGGCGTCCACCGTGGCTGAACACCTCCCACTCGGACGCCTCGGTGCGCTTCCGCGCATCGATGGCCAGCACCACGCACTGGGCGCCGAAGACCTCGGCGCATCGAGTGATCAGGGTCGGATCGGCCAGCGCCGCGGTGTTGACGGACACCTTGTCCGCGCCGTGGGTCAGCAGCTCCGCCATGTCGTCCACGCTGCGCACCCCGCCGCCCACGGCGAGCGGGATGAACACCTGGTTTGCCGTTCGCTCCACCGCGTCGAGCAGGATCTTCCGCGCATCCGATGAGGCGGTGATGTCGAGAAACACGATCTCGTCCGCGCCCTCGCGGTCGTAAGCGGCCGCGAGCTCGGCCGGATCGCCGGCGTCCCTCAGGTCCTGGAAGCGCACTCCCTTCACGACGCGTCCATCGGTCACGTCGAGGCAGGGGATGACGCGTTTGGCGGGCATCACGCGCACAGAGCCACGAAGTTGGCGTAGACGCGCAGGCCGTCCGCGCCGCTCTTTTCGGGGTGGAACTGCGTGCCCATCACGTTGCCTTTTGCCGCCGCGGCGGCCGCCGAGTGGTCCGTGCATCCGATTCCCTCGGGCACGGCTTCAGGGGTGAACGAGTGCACGAAGTAGAAGTAGCTTCGGTCGTCGATCCCCTCCCACAAGGGCGACGGTGCCGTTTGGGTCGTGCGGCACCAGCCGATCACCGGTAGGCGCTCGCTGCCGGCCACCTCGACCACGCGGCCGGGCAGCAATCCGAGCCCTTCGTGGCGGCCGTGCTCCGACGACTCTTCGAACAGGAGCTGGTAGCCGAGACACACGCCGAGCACCGGCCTGCCGCGGCGCGCCAGCTCGACCAGCTGTCTGCCGAGGCCGCGACGCGAGAGCCTGTCCAGCGCCGGCGCGAACGCGCCGACGCCTGGCAGGACGATGCCGGCGGCGCGCGCCAGCTCCTCGGGATCGGCCGTGAGCCTCGCCTCTGCGCCGACGTGCACCAGCGCGCGCTCCACCGACCGGATGTTGCCCACCCCGTAATCGACGATGGCGATCATCCAAGCAGTCCCTTTGAGGAAGGCACTCCAGGCCCGCCGCCCGGCGCGACCGCCTCGCGCAACGCCAGGCCCAACGCCTTGAACGTCGCTTCGGCGACATGGTGCCGGTTGCGACCGCGGATCAGGTCCACGTGGATGGTGGCTCCGAGGTGGATCGAAAGCGCGCGCCAGAACTCTTCCAGCACCTCCGATTCGAGGGTGCCGATGCGGCCACGGAGCTCCACGTTGTATGTGAGGTATGGCCTGCGGCCCAGGTCGATCACGACGCGCGCCAACGATTCGTCCAGCGGCGCGTAGGCCGAACCGTAGCGCGCAATGCCCGCCCGGTCGCCCAGCGCCTGCGACAGCGCCTGGCCCAGCACGATCCCCGTGTCCTCGACGAGGTGATGCGGATCGACGTGCAGGTCGCCCGCGCCATGCAGGGTCAGGTCGAACCCGGCATAGCGCGCGACCTGCTCCAGCATGTGGTCAAGAAAAGGAAGGCCGGTCGAAACGTCGATGCGGCCGCCGGCAATCTTCACAGTGGCCGAAAGCTGAGTCTCTTTGCTCTTCCGCGTCACGCCGATTTTCTTCTTACTCAAGTCGCACCTCGATGGCGTGGGCGTGCGCGCCAAGCCCTTCCATCTGCGCGAGCCGCACGCTTGCCTCGCGGAGGGTCTCCAGGTCGCCTCGATTCAGGCTCAAGACGCTGGTGCGCTTGAGAAATGTGTGCACGCCAAGGGGGGATGCGAAGCGGGCCGCGCCCGACGTCGGCAAAGTGTGGTTCGGACCGGCGGCGTAATCGCCTAGCGGCACGGTGGCGTACTCGCCGACGAAGACCGCGCCCGCGTTGCGCACCTGCGCCGCGAGGCGTTCCGCATCGGCCGCGACGATGAGCAGGTGCTCCGGCGCGAAGTCGTTGGCCAGGCTCAGCGCCTGGTCCAAGTCGTCGGCGACGACGACGCAGCACGTGGCCTGACGGATGATGTCCGCCCGTTCCAGGCCGCGGAGCAGGCTTTCCAGCTCCTGTTCGACGCGGTCGGCGAGCTTGGCCGAGTCAGTGATGAGGACGCCCCAGGCCAGCGGGTCGTGCTCGAGCTGCGCGGCGAGGTCGGCGGCCACGAAGTCCGGTCGCGCCGCTGCGTCGGCCAGGACGACGACCTCGGTCGGCCCGGCGATCCCGTCGACGCCGACCGACCCGAACACCTCTTTCTTCGCTAGCGTGACGTAGATGTTGCCCGGGCCGGCGACCACGTCGACTCGAGGGATGCTGGCCGTGCCGTAGGCGAGCGCGGCGATCGCCTGGGCCCCGCCCACCCGGTACACAACGTCCACGCCGGCCAGGTGCGCCGCGGCCAGGATGGCCGACGGGACGCTGCCGTCAGATCGTGGCGGAGTCGCCAGCACGACCTCTTCGACCTTCGCCACACGCGCCGGTATGACCGTCATGAGGACCGTGGAGGGATACGCCGCGCGCCCACCCGGCGCGTAGACCCCCGCTCGCCGCACGGGCCGCGTCAGCAACTTCAACCCGGGCGATCCGACGGAGGCCGCCTGGACCTGGCGCTCGTGGAACTCACGAATGCGCCCGGCTGCGAACTCGAGCGCGGAGCGATCGGCGGGGGCCAATCGATCGAGTGCCCGTTTCAGGTCGGGCCTCGGCACCGCAAACGACTCGGCGGGCCCTGGCGCCCATCCGTCGAACCGCTTGCCCAGCTCGCGGAGGGCTGCGTCGCCCTCGGTCATGACGCGCGCGCAGATCTCGGCGACCGTGGCGCGCTCCTCGACGAACCTCGAGAGGTCCATGCGGCGCCGAGACAACGGCGAATCGAGCCATGACGCGGCGTCGAATCGCTTGACGGTCACGGCCGGACGCCTCCCTCAGCCACCGCCGGAGGCCCCTCTCAGCTTCGACACCACCGACTGCACCGCCGCGCTCCGCGTCTTGAGGCTCGCCTGGTTGGCGATCAGCCTCGCCGTCGAGCTGCCGAGGACCGCCGTGATGCGCAGCCGGTTCTCCTTCAGGGTCCGCCCGGTCGCCGTGAGGTCGACGATCCCGTCGACCAGTCCGACCTGCGGCGCGAGCTCGACCGAACCGTGCAGGCGAACGACCTCGACGGCTTGCCCGTGCGCATCGAACCAGGCCGTCGCGGTGCGAGGGTATTTGGTCGCGACGCGGATCATCGGCGGCCAGGTGTCGGGTCCGTTGAGGCTCGAGGCGTCCGGCACCGCGAGCACGAGCCTGCAGCCGCCGAAACGCAGGTCGACGAGCTCGTAGTGCGAGCCGGGCGTCTCCCAGAGGATGTCCTTGCCGACGATGCCGAGGTCAGCCGCTCCGTGATCGACATAGGCGGGCACGTCGCTCGGACGAACCAGGATGACCCTCACCCCGGCCCGGTCGATGAGCAGCTGACGTCCCAGCTCGTCGGCCGTCAGTCGAGCCAGTCCGGACTTTGCCAGCACGCCGAGCGCGCCGGTCAGTAGCGCGCCGGTGGGAACTGCGATCGACACCTTTTCTTCCTGCATCACGTAACCCCTCCGGCGAGCCGCCCGGCCACCTGCTCGGGAGGCAGGGACCTGCTGCGCTGACCCTCTGAAGTCCATGACACGGTGGCATCGCTGCGGCAGTGGACGAGGTTTGCCGCACCGATCGCGCGCCACCACGCTTTGGCTTCGGCCGGGCTGCGCGGCTGCGTGTCGACGACCGCTCGCATGCCGAACAGCCGCAGCGTCGAGCCGAGCCTCAACGCGGTGTTCAGGCCTGGGTCGCTCCAGGCCAGGGCCGCGTCGATCCGCGGCAGCGCGGGCGGCCGCGGCGCTCGGGTCAGCATCTCCGACACCAGGTCAAGCTGGATCATGAAACCGGTCGCGGGCGCCGGCCGGCCGAAGCGGGCGAGCAAAGCGTCGTAGCGCCCACCCTGCGCGATAGGCCGGCCGAAATCTGGTCCGTAGCCCTCGAAGATGACGCCGGTGTAGTAGTCGAAGTCCCGGATCGCGCCGAGGTCGAGCACCACGACGTCGCCGATGCCGTGCGCGACCAAGAGCTCGCGCACGTGCGCCAGCTCGGTGAGAGCAGCCTCCGAGCGACGGTTGCGCACCAGCCCGCCTGCGGCCTCCAGGATCTCCGGACCACCGCGCAAGGCGGGGAAACGGAGCAGCAGCTCGTGCTCGGCGGACTTCAACGGCGTGCCTTCGAGAAGCGACTCGAGAGCGACGAAGTCCCGGGCCACGAGCGCCGCTCGCACCGCGGCTTTGACCCCGTCGGGCAGCTTGACCGCGTCCATGATTCCGTGGAAGAACTCGGCGTGCCCGACGTCGATCTGGTAGCGACGGATGCCGGTCGCCTCCATGCATCGCGCGGCAAGTGCGATCACCTCGGCGTCCGCCACCGGGCCTGACGCCCCGATCAGCTCGGCTCCAACCTGATATGTCTCCCGACGCTGCTGGAAGCGCCCCTCGTCCGTGGAGAGGACCGGTCCCGAGTAGCAGAGCCTCAGCGGGAGCGCGGCTGAGCGGAGCTTGCCGGCGACGAGTCGTGCCACCGGGACGGTCCTTTCGCCGACCAGCGCCACGACGTCCCCCCGCGCGTCGCTGAACTTGAAGAGCCGTCGGCGCTGCTCCAAACCAAGCCCCACGTCGAGCACGTCCATGTTCTCGACCAGCGGCGTGATGACGTGGCGGTAGCCCCAGCGGCGCATCTCGGCCAGCAGTGACTCCTGCGCCTCGCGGAGGATCTCGGCCTCGAGAGGGAGCAGGTCGCGAAATCCGGGGACACCGCCCAGCTGGGGTGTCACCGATGGGTTAGCGGGGGTGAAGAAACCTCCGGGCCGCGGCCTCATCTATTAGCCGGGGTCCCCGCGAAATCGCAGGCGCAGCCTCTGATTTCGTGGGGTTTTGAACGCTAGCTTTCGTCTTCATCCTCATCCTCTGAGTCGGCGTCGGCCTCGTCCGAGAAGTCGATCGCCTCCCCCTCGTCCTCGACGGCGTGCATGCCCTCTTCGATGTCATCCGTCGCCGGTGTCTCGACCTGCGTCCCTTCCTCTTCTTCTTCCCCCGCAAAGACCTCGACCTCGCGGCTTAGGAGGCTCTCCTTCGTGTAGGGCCGGAACTCAACCTCTCGCTTGCGGCGCATCGGGAAGCTCGGCTTGCCGGCGAAGTGGGGATCCTGGTACGTCTCGCGGACGATCAGCTTGACGGTGTTGCCGTCGCACGAGGTGATGCCTGCCTGGTAGCGGTTGCCCCCACGCATGAACTTGATGAGGCGGCGGGCCAGCTTGGCCTCCAGGAGGCCGAGACGCACGCCGCGCGACGTCTCGGCGTAGATGCCATCGCCTTCGACACGAAGCTCGGCGACGTCGCCCGCGGCGACCTTGGAGCAGATGTCCTCTTTCGGCGGCGAGTCCACGGTGGTGATCACCGTCTTCCCCATCTCCTCGACGAAAAGGTTTAGGTCGACCCTGGTTCCACCGACCTTGAGTCCTTCCTTCTGGTGGAGCAGCGCGTTGATGCGCGCCGCGTTCTTCTTGGCGATGGAGTTCATCGGATTGAGCTTCAGCGCCGCCTCGTAAGAAGCCTTCGCCTCCTTCAGCTTGCCGAGCTCGGAGAGCGACTTGCCCAGGCGGTTCTGCGTCTCCTCGTCGGCGCCGAAGTTTTCGATGATGAATTTGTTGAGCTTGACGGCCTCATCCCATTTGCCGGCAATGGCGAGCTGCACGGCATCTTCCGCATATTGCGAGCGGGGCTTGAGGTGTTCGCTGGTTTCGGTCTTCAAAGGGGCGCGCTCCTAGGGCAGGCTGAAGGGTTTGAGGGATGCTGAGTATACGGACTGGCGGAGGTGCACTACGAATGTCATCCTCTCGGCGTGGGCAGACTGGGGTCACTCGCCGCACTGGTGATCGTGACGCTGTCCACGGCATGCGGCGGGACTGCCCCGGCCCCTCCGCCTGGTTCAGAGCTTCATCTCGGCGTGGACCTGCCCCTCAGCGGAAGCGAGGCTCGCGGCGCCGTGCCGGCGCTGTACGGGGTGCGCTTCTTCGTCCAGACCCACCCGACGCTCGACGGTTTCACGGTCAGCGTGAGGACCGCGGATGACGCATCGGGCGGTGTGCCGAACCCCAAACGAGGCGCGGCGAACCTGCGGGGCTTCCTCGCCGATCCCGCCCTGGTGGCGATGATCGGACCCTACGACGCGGCGGTCGCCCGCCTGGAGATTCCGATCGCCAACGAGGCCGGGCTGGCAATGGTCAGCCCGGCGACGAGCAACCCGTGCCTGACCCGGAACGTCTTCACGCCCGCCCTGCTCAATCCATCGCGCACCGACATCAGCTGCAAGGCGGCGGGTCTGCCCTCGGCGGCGGACCTGCGGCCGGCCCACACCAACAACTTCTTCAGGCTTACGACCACGGACGACCTGCAGGGAGCTGCGGTCGCCGATTACACCTTTCAGAAGCTCCACCTCCTTCGCGTAGCGGTCATCTCGGATCACGAGACGTACGGCCAGGGCCTCGCCTATGCCTTTGCAGCCCGTTTCACCAGCCAGGGCGGCACGATCGTCGGCCGCTTCGACCTGGGGCCGACGAGCCGGGACGCCACGACCTTTCTGCGCAACGCCAAGGCGGCCGGCGCGCAAGCCATCTACTACGGCGGCGACACGCGCCCGGGCGGCTGCGAGATCCGCGCCGAGATGAGGGCGATGTTCCCGGCGGGCGAGGCGACCCCGTTCCTGGGTGGCGACGGCATAGCGGAGGATCCCGCCTGCGTCGCGGCAGCGGGTGCCAACAGCGCGGGCATCTTCGCCAGCGTGCCGCTCGTCAACGCCGACTCGAAGCCGGGTGCCGCCACCACCATCCACGACTTCAAAAGGACGTTTGGCAGCACGAGGGACTACGGGCCGTACACGCTGCTTGCCTACGACGCGACAGCCGTGCTCTACGCCGCTCTCGACCGGGCCATCCAGGGTGCCGGCGGCCATCTGCCGTCCCGAGCGAGCGTGACCCACGAGGTGGCGCAGACCTCCGGGCTGGCGGGAGCGACCGGGCCGCTCGGCTTCGATGCGGCCGGCGACACGACGAACCGCACGGTCTCGATCTTCGAGGCGGTAGGCTCCGATCCCCGGGCCCGTTGGAACCTCGTCGACGCGGTCGACTACAGCGCCCGGCTTCCTTATTGATCGGGGCCGCCCGCAGACGAACTCAAGAGTGACTTGACTTCGGGGGCCCTCCGAGTCGATAGTGTGCCTCGGAGTAGCAGTTCGGCCATCCCATGTGGCCGCATTCGCCGCCGGCGCACTCTCGCCCCGACGCGAGTTGGGAAGAGGGCGGCAAGTGATGGGAGGCGTCAGGTGTGGTTTTGCGCATTTGCCTCCCAACCAGCACAAGGGGGAACCTATGGTTCGAGCTAGGGGACTTGGAGTCCTCTCGATGGCGCTTATGGTCGCATTCGCCTGTGGTGGCGGCGGCGGCACAAGCGGGAGCAAGGGGACGATCAAGATCGGCTCTGACCTCCCGGTCTGTACCACTGGCGGCCAATCGACCGCCAACGGTGTCAAGTTCGCGGTAGACCAGAAGAATGCCGCCGGCGGCGTCAACGGCTACACGATCTCGTTCCAGAGCTTCGACGACTGCCGGCAGGGCGCATACGACGCCGCCGCCGGGGTCGAGAACGTCCAGACGATGCTCGGCGACCCCAAGTTCCTCGGCATGATCGGGCCTTACAACTCGGCGGTGGCCAAGGCCGAGATCCCGATCGCTGCGCCGCAGCACTTCGTCATGATCAGCCCGTCCAACACCGGCGTGTGTCTGACCAAGGAATCGCCGCCGCCGCAGGCGCCTTGCACCTACCACGCGGCCGACCTTCGCAACGGCAACGCCAACAACTACTGGCGCGTTGTCACGACTGACGACTACCAGGGCCCCGCGATGGCCACCTACTTCTACAAGACACTGAACGTCCACAGCGTCGGCATCCTGGATGACAGCACCGTGTTCGGTGTCGGCATCTCAGGTGCTTTCGAGACCCAGTTCAAGACCCTCGGCGGAACCGTGGTCAAGCACTCCGAATACCAGAAGGCCACGACCAGCGACTGGAAGTCGATCCTGCTCGCCTTCAAGAACGGCGGCGCAACCGGCGTCTACGTTGGCGGCACCGACGACCAGAACATCTGCATCCCGCGCAAGCAGATGAAAGACCTCGGATGGGACGTCCCATTCGGTGGCGGCGACGGCATCGAGACCACGGACTGCATCAACCAGGCCGCGGGCAATGAGCTCGGTGTGAACGCGACCTCGGCCGGGGCAGACGCTACCCAGATCCCCGGGGCGAAGTCAACGATCGACGCCTTCCACAAGCAGTTCCCCGGCGCCAACGACTTCGGCGGCTACACCATGCAGGCCTATGACGCAGCCAACGCGTTGATGGCGGCCATCGGCCGCGCGATCAACGACGCCGGCGGCAACACTCCGACTCGCGAGCAGGTCCGGGCCGAGATGGCCAAGACCAAGGGCTTCGTCGGCGTGATCGGCACCTACGACTTCGACCAGAACGGCGACACGAGCCTCAAGATCGTGTCGATCTACACCGTGCTGAGCGTCACTGACCCAGCCAACTCCACGGGCGTCTGCGGCAAGACGCAGACAAAGCTCTGCTTTGTCTGGAAAGCTCAGTTCGACTTCGCCAAGCCCAGCTAGTACTCTTTAGCCCAAAATCGAGACGAGGAGGCCCATTACGGGCCTCCTCGTTGTTAGCCAGAAGGAGGGGGCACTGGGCGCGGGCGTAGTCGGAGGCGGCGCGTCAGCCCTGCAGAGAGTGCGCTCTATGGCTCTCGGCGGCATGAGCCTGATCGACTTTCTCTTCTATATCATCTGCGCCGCGGCGGTCGTACTCCTGGCTGCCCAGGCGGTCATCAACCCAACGGCTTTCGTGCAGATCACCGTCTTCGGTCTGGCCGACGGCGCCATGTACGCGCTCGTCGCACTCGGCTACACCATGGTCTACGGCATCATCGAGCTGATCAACTTTGCTCATGGCGACGTGTTCACGATGGGCGGGTACATCAGCGCCGCGATTCTCGGCTTCTTCGCCATCAACGAACAGACCTTCACCGCCGTCAACCTGGTCGCGATCCTGCTCGTGTTCCCCGCTGTGATGCTGATCATGGCCGCCATCAACGTCGGAATCGAACGCATCGCTTACCGCCCTCTGCGCAATGCGCCACGGCTGGCACCGCTGATCACGGCGATCGGCATGTCGTTCGTGCTCGAGGGCGTCATGTTCCTGTGGCATGGTCCCGCCTCCGTCCACTTCCCTGACATACTCCCGCACGGGCCGGGTTTCCAGACCACGATCGGCGGCGTGTTCGTCACATTCAAAGATGGATTCGTGATGGTGACGGCCGTATTTCTTGTCACGTTGCTCGCCATCTTCATCAACCGCACCAAGCTCGGCAAGGCGATGCGCGCGACGGCGCAGGACAAGGACGCGGCGCAGCTGATGGGAATCGACATCAACCGGACGATCGCGGCGACGTTTTTCATAGGCGCGCTGCTGGCGGGAGCCGGCGGCATGATCTGGGGCCTCTACTTCAACAACCTCTTCTACAACCTTGGCTTCCGCACTGGCCTGGTGGCGTTTACCTCCGCCGTGTTCGGAGGCATCGGCAACATCCCTGGCGCGGCTATCGGCGGCGTTCTGATCGGGCTTATCGCGGCCTATAGCGACTCCTACATCGGTTCCAAGTGGACCGAGGTCGTGATCTTCGGCATCCTGATCGGCGTCCTGGTGTTCAGGCCGACCGGCTTGCTCGGCATGCGGGTGCCTGAGAAATGACCGAACCTATCGCTGTCAGGAGACGCTCGTTGATGACCCGGCTCCATCTTCGCGAGCGGATCCGCGATCGCGACCAGGCCATCTACGGCATCCTCATCCTCGGCGCGCTGGTCTTCCCCATGGTCACCTTGTTCATCACCGGCGGGAGTTCCGCGTATATCTCGCAGGCCTCGCACGCAGGGACCTGGGTCCTGCTCGCGATCGGCCTCAACGTGGTGGTCGGGTTTGCGGGGCTGCTCGATCTCGGTTACGCGGCGTTCTTCGCCATCGGGGCCTATACGTATGCGATGTTCGCGTCGTCACAGCTGGGCTCATCGCCGCTCCACCACAACTACCACTTCCCGTTCTGGATGATGCTGATCTTGGGGATGATCGTCGCCGCCGGGTTCGGCGCGCTGCTTGGATTCCCCACCCTCCGCCTGCGCGGCGACTACCTCGCCATCGTCACCCTGGGGTTCGGCGAGATCGTGCCCAATCTTGTCTACAACCTGCCGGATTGGACCAGCGGCATCAACGGGATCGGTGGCATCGACAAACCGTGGTTCCCGGCCTGGATCACCGGGCCGTGGGCCGGCGCGAACAGTATCTCGGTGATCCATGACTCGGTTTGCCGCAACCCGATTGCCCAGACGCAATTCATACCCTGCTTCAGCTTCGGCTTCGATCCGATCGCTTATTACGTGCTGATCGTCATCCTCATCTTCGGCGCCGTGATCCTGGTCACCAACCTCTACCGCTCACGGTTGGGCCGGGCGTGGATGGCGATTCGCGAAGACGAGGTCGCCGCCGCCGCGATGGGCATCAACACCGTCACGACCAAGCTCCTGGCGTTCGCGATTGGAGCTTCGTTCAGCGGCTTCGCCGGCGCCTACTACGGGGCGAGCTTCGGTCTCGTGAGCCCTGACGACTTTCTGTTCGTGGTGTCCATCACGGTGCTTGTGATGGTCGTGCTGGGCGGGATGGGCAACATCACGGGAGTCATCATCGGCGCCCTCGTCATCTATTTCGTCCTCAACACGTTGCTGCCTTCGCTGGCGTCCAACGCCGAGTCTCTGGCCAATACCGTTGGCCTGGGCTCGCTCAACGCACAGAATGGGGACTGGCCAGGCCTGTACGCCGAGGTGCAGCGAATGCAGTTTCTGATCTTCGGGCTGATCCTCGTCCTGATCATGCTCCTGCGCCCGCAGGGCCTGTTCCCGAGCCGTGTCCGCGAGCAGGAGCTCAAGCACGCAGCCGTGCAGGAAGAAGGATCTGCGGTCGAGGAGGGGGTGCGAGTCTGAGCACCACCGAGAACATCCTCGAGCTCACGAACCTCACCAAGCGCTTTGGCGGGCTGGTCGCGGTCGACAACGTGAGCCTGCACATCAAGCGCGGCGAGGTGTTCGCCCTGATCGGCCCCAACGGGGCCGGCAAGACCACGTTGTTCAACAACGTTACGGGACTCTTCCAGCCGACAGCAGGTCGTGTAGTTTTCGACGGTCGCGACATCACCGGCTCGAAGCCTCACCAGGTGGCGCGGTTGGGCATCGCGCGAACATTCCAGAACATCCGACTCTTCGACTTCATGACGTGCCTCGACAACGTGCGCGTCGGGCGTCATGTGCGCATGCACGCCACGCTTTGGGACTCGTTATTCAAGCTGCCACGGGAGCGGCGCGAGGAAGAGAAGACCACGGAGGAGGCGATGGACCTGCTTCGCTTCGTCGGCATCGCCAAGCATGCAAACCAGTACGCGCGCAACCTTCCCTACGGTCAGCAGCGCCGGCTGGAGATCGCCCGGGCCCTGGCGACCGACCCCAAGCTCCTCCTGCTGGACGAGCCCGCGGCCGGCTTCACGCCTCAGGAGAAGGTCGAGCTGATGCAGCTGGTCAAGAAGATCCTGACGCGAGGGATCACGGTCTTCCTGATCGAGCACGACATGAAGGTGGTCATGGGCATCTCCGAGCGCATCGTGGTGCTCGACCACGGCGAGAAGATCGCCGAGGGGTCGCCGGATGAGGTCCGCAAGGACTCCAAGGTCATCGAAGCCTACCTGGGCAAGTCGGCCTAGCGGGATTGCGGAGGGACAGCGGCTTGAGATTCGGTGCACAGACGGGCCAGATGCTAGGCGCCGCCGAGCACCGGAGCGCGCGCATCGGAATGCGTAAGCGAGGAGCGGAGACGGCAACGACGCAGATGGCCCGTATGGGCGCCGAAGATCTGCCGATGGGCCCTCCGCGAGCCCGCTGATGGCGCTACTCGAGCTCGAATCGGTCAATGCGTTCTACGGACGAATCCAGGCGCTTCGCGGGATGTCGATCAGGGTCGAGAAAGGCGAGGTTGTTGCCCTCATCGGCTCGAACGGCGCGGGCAAGACGACGACCCTGCGCACCATCTCGGGCCTCATGCATCCTCAATCGGGCTCCATCCGTTTCGACGGCCGTGACATAACCCGGACCGGACCGTCGAACATCGTCGAGCTGGGAATCTGCCAATCGCCCGAGGGCCGGCGGCTCTTCCCGCGCATGACTGTCGTCGACAACCTGTTCATGGGCGCCTACACGCGCAATGACAAGCCGGGCATTGCCTCTGACCTCGAACGCGTCTTCACGCTCTTCCCGCGGCTGAAGGAACGCCGGACGCAGATCGCGGGCACGCTGTCCGGCGGCGAGCAGCAGATGCTTGCGATGGGCCGGGCGCTGATGGCGCGGCCGAAGCTGATGATGCTGGACGAGCCGTCGCTGGGCCTGGCGCCGATCCTGATCGAGACCATCTTCAGCATCGTGCGCGAGATCAACGCGCAGGGAACGACCGTCCTACTCGTGGAGCAAAACGCGAACAAGGCGCTGGAGGTCTCGAACCGCGGTTACGTGCTGGAGACGGGCGTTGTCGTGCAGGAGGGATCGGGCAAGGAGCTGCTCGCGTCTGAGGGAGTGCAGAAGGCCTACCTCGGGATGTAGTTGGGCTAACGATTCGGCTGGTAGCTCACCACAAACATGTAGACCAGGACAATCGCGAAGGCGCCGTACTCGAGCACGACGTTTCTGGTGAAGCTGTCCTCGACCGTGTGCCGGACCAGGCCCCGGTTGATGTACCAGGCGATGAGCAGCATCGCCGCGAACCAACCTTCGGCCACGTAGAGATAGAGGAACAACGCCGTGATCGCCCAGGCAAGAAAAGTGACGACCTGCCCAACGAAGATCGCGAAGATGAACGCCCGTCGCGGTGCGAGCGCCACGCCGTTGATGCGGAAGCTGCGATACGACGCGAAGAACGTGATGGTGAAGATCCACAACAGCCTGAGGATCGGATTGAACGGAAGGGTGACCACCACCAGGTAAGCGCCCGACAGGACAAGGATCAGGATCGCTTCCTGGAGGATCAGGTGGCCGCGCTTCTCCGCCTCGCGCAGCCTCAGGTAATCAAGGCGCGCCGCGATGATGAAACCCGTACCGAAGACCACGGTCAGGGCGAGGTACTTCCAAAGCTCGGGCACCAGGAGCGAAAGGCCCGCCAGCGTGATTGCGCCGAGCGCGACCGGGATGTAGTGCTCGATGCGCGGCAACTCTTCGGTTCCCCGCAGGTAGCCGAGAAGCGCCGGCGCCGCGAGGACCACCAGGCCGAGCGCAAGCGCCCAGACCTGGCCTGGCCCCAGGAGCTCCGACTTGAATCCAAGCGCGATCGCCATGAGGATGACGGCGGCGAAGATCAGGAAGCTTCGATCTCGTTCGGCGCGTGCCGCGGAAGCCGCGGGCACGACCTTCTCCGCCAGGACTGGAGGCAGCTTCATAGTGGCTCGGGAATTCTAAACGCGACCGTACCTGTCTTCTTCCCCATTTATGGGGAAGTACCCGGCCGTGCCGGGGGATGGGGCACGCGGCCATATCGATCTTCGAGTCGCACAACGTCGTCAATCTCCGGTGTGGACACCTCGAAGATGTCCGTGTCTTCGACCGCCGTGAGGCGGTGCCGCGTTCCCGGCGTGATGTGCAGCGTGTCCCCCACCTTCATGCGTCGCGTGGCAAGAGAGCCGTCGGGCCCGCCGATCTCCATGTCGACGCTGCCCTTGATCACGTACTGGTACTCGTCCTTGCGCTCGTGGTACTGGAGCGAAAGCGCCTCTCCTTGCTTGATGTGGAGGATCTTGCCCGCGTAGCGGTCGGTGATCGCCCAGCGGAGCTCGTAGCCCCAGGGTTTCTCGACCTTGTTGCTCTCAACGCGCCCGAACTCAGGTTTGTCCTCCCCATTCATGGGGAGGTGGAGCGAAGCGCCGCAGGGGCTGATGCATGCCCAATCCCAACGATGTCTTCGAGCGCGCTCAGTCGAGCCTCCACTCCCTCGCTGTCCGCGGCTTCTGAGTAGATCCGGATCAGCGGTTCGGTACCGCTGGCCCGCAGCAGCACCCAGCTCCCGTCGGCCAGGTAAAACTTGAACCCGTCGTCCGAGCGGACTCGCTGCACCGCCACGCCCGCGACCTCCTGCGGCTCGTTCTTCTCCAACGTGTCGAGGATTCGCTTGCGGTCGGCGTCGTACGACTCGCGCTGGAGGTGGATGTCGTGCCGCGCATACGCGTGCGGCCCGACGCGCTGCTCGAGGGCGGCGAGGATCTGGGAGATCGTCATCCCCGATTTCACCATCATGTCGGCAAAAAGCAACCCCACCAGGACGCCGTCGCGCTCCGGGATGTGGCCGCGCACCGCGTACCCGCCGGACTCCTCACCGCCGAGCAGGGCGTTCGTCTCCATCATCTTCGGCGCGATGTTCTTGAAGCCGACAGGCACCTCGTACACCCGCTCCCCGAACTCAGCGCCGAGCTTGTCCACCATCGCCGTCATGTTCACGGTCTTGACCACCGGGCCGCGCAGACCTCGCGCTTCGAAGAGGTAGAGCATCAGCAAGGCGAAGACCTGCAGCTGATTGATGAACCGACCGGTCTCGTCGATGATGCCCACACGGTCCGCGTCACCGTCCGTGCAGACGCACAGATCCTGGCCGCCGACCTTCATGAACGAGATGGTCGAGTCGATGTTGGGCGGGATCGGCTCTGGGTTGATGCCGCCGAACAGTGGGTTGCGCTGGTTGTGCAGCTCCGTCACCGTTGTTCGACCGCCGCCGATCAGCTCGGAGATGTAGCCATAGCCTGACCCATACATGCACTCGTGGACGATGCGCAGACCTGCGGCCTTGATCGCGTCCACATCGACCATCCGGGCAATCTGCGCGTAGTACGGCTGCCGAGGGTCGTAAGACGACACGAGGCCGTGCGCCACGCTGTGCTCGGGAGCCGGCACATCATCGAGGCCGGCGATGTTGCGCTCCAGCTCGGCGATCACCTCCGAGGGCACCGCGCTACCGGTTTCGGTCTTGTACTTGTAGCCGTTGAACAGATACGGGTTGTGGCTCGCGGTGATCACCGCCGCCCCTGTCGCCTTGCGGTCGATCACCGTCCACGACGCGACCTGTGTAGGCGACGGCCGGTCGAAGACGAGCGTCTTGATGCCGTTGCTCGCGAAGACGTCCGACACCGCGGCCGCGAAGTCCTCGGATGCAAACCTGCAGTCGTAGCCGACGATCGCCAGCGGGTCGTTCGAGCGTGACTTCATGTACTCGGCGGTGGCCTGCGCGACACGGCGTACGTTGCCGAACGTGAAATCGTCGGCGATGATGCCACGCCAGCCGTCCGTGCCGAACTTGATCGGGGTGGGCATTGGCCTAAAGGTAACGGGTCTTGCGGGCCCGCTTGAGCGCGTCCACCACCTTGCGCACGTCCTGCGCACGCGACCGCGGAACCACGAGCAATGCGTCTTCGGTGTCGACGATGATCATGTCCTCGAGACCGATCCCCGCGACAAGTCGCCGATCGCCAAAGACCAGTGTCCCCGTCGTGTCCACCAGGATCGCTTCACCATCGACTGAGTTGCCCCGAGCGTCCGCGTGCACGCGGTCGCCGAGCTCGGCCCAGTTGCCGATGTCGGCCCAGTCGAAAGTCGCTGGCACGAGTCGCAGACGGTCGGTCTTCTCCATCACGCTGCGGTCCACGACCTCGACCGGCAATCGCCGGTAGGCCTGCGCGGCCGTCGCCTCATCACCGGCGAGGCGCGCGGCCACGACTTTCCGCAATCCCGCGAGATGTCGTGGCGCGTGGCGCCCGAGCTCTTCGAGGAACGTCTCCAGCCTCCACGAAAACCACGCCAGGTTCCAGTAGTAGCCGCCTTGGCGCACGAACCGCCGCGCGCTGGCGGCGTTGGGCTTTTCCACAAAGCGGCGTACGCGCAGCGTCCCCCCCGAGGCCCGTCCCGGCGCGTGTATGTAGCCAAGCCCGGTGGAGGGAAACTTGGGCTTGAGCCCGACGGTCACGAGGTTGTCTGTAGTCCGAGCCGCGTTCACTGCCACGCGGACTGCCCTGGACACCTCAGCGCTCCCGCGCACCACGTGGTCCGCGGGAAGGGCGAGCATGACCGCGCCCGGAGCGCGCTCGCTTAGCGTCAGCGTTGCGAGGCCATAAGCGTTGGTGGTTCCCCGAGCCGATGGCTCCAGGATGAGGTGCTCCGAGTCAACCTCCGGCAGGACGGCGGCGATGATGTCCCTCTGCCTCGTCTCGGTGAGCACAAAGACCTCATCGGCCACGGCCTTCGCGCGGTCGTAGGTCGAGCGCAGCAGCGGGCGGCCGCGTTCGCCCAGCGGTAGGACGTGCTTGGGTGTGGAGCTGCGCGAGCGCGGCCAGAGACGAGTGCCGGCGCCGCCGGCCGGGATGACCGCCACCGTCCGTTCGGCCGTCACCTGACCTCTTCCGCGAGCTCCTTGGCCCGAGTTGTCGACTCCCACGGTGCATCGATGTCGGTGCGGCCGAAGTGGCCGTAGGCAGCGGTCTGGCGGAAAAGCGGTCGCCGAAGGTTGAGCTCCTTGATGATGCCGAGCGGGCTGAGGTCGAAGAGCCGGTTCACCGCGGCGCCGATCGCGGCCTCGGGCGCCTTGCCCGTGCCGAACGTGTCGATGCGAACCGCCACCGGTTTCACGACCCCGATCGCGTAGGACAGCTGCACCTCGCACTTCGCGGCCAATCCCGACGCGACGATGTTCTTGGCCACGTATCTCGCGCCGTACGCCCCGGCGCGATCGACCTTCGTCGGATCCTTGCCCGAGAAGCACCCGCCGCCATGTCGCGCGTATCCGCCGTACGTGTCGACCATGATCTTTCGGCCGGTCAGGCCGGCGTCGGCAACGGGTCCCCCGATGACGAACCGCCCGGTTGGGTTGATGAAAGATCGAACCGAGCCGTTGCGGAGATCAGGCGGGATCACCGCGTCGATGACGTGCTCCGCGATGTCAGACCGCAGCTGGTCCGCACCGATCTCGTCGTGGTGCTGAGTCGAAAGCACCACGTTGTCGACGCCGTCCGGCTTGCCGTCGTCCCCGTAGCGGATCGTCACCTGGACCTTGCCGTCTGGCCTCAGGTAGCTGAGCGTCTTGTTGCGACGGACCTCGGCCAGCTTGCGGGCCAGCCGGTGCGCGAGCGTTATCGGAAGGGGCATCAGCTCGGGCGTCTCATCGCACGCAAAGCCGAACATCATCCCCGAGTCGCCGGCGCCGCCCACATCTACGCCCGCGGCGATATCGGGCGATTGCTCGTCGATGCTGACCACGATGCCGCAGGTCTCGGCGTCAAAGCCGTACTTGGCGCGCGTATAGCCGACCTCTCGAACGGTCTGCCTGATGATGCGCGGGATGTCGACGTAGCAATCCGTGGTGATCTCCCCCACCACCATGACCAGGCCGGTGGTCACGATGGCCTCGCAGGCCACCCGGGCCAGCGGATCTTTGGCCAGGATCGCGTCGAGGATGGCGTCAGAGATCTGGTCGGCCAGCTTGTCGGGATGGCCTTCGGTGACTGACTCGGACGTGAACAGGGACGATGCCATGCGGTCCTCCTTCGAATCTCCCGCGCCGGCAAGGAGCGGCCACCGGGTGGGCCGTCCCCCAAGCGCCAGGTTCATACCTCTGGGACGCGCGAATGCTACCCCAGCCGGATGTAGTGGATGCCCGAGTGGCGGAACAGCTTCGAGCCGCGCTGCCGGAGCAGGTCGGCTGCGGCGGCGCGAGACGAATCCATCACAGACTCGAGATGCTCCCTCTTCATTTCCCAGCTTGCCGTGGGCGCGGTGATCGGGCACAGGACGACGATCCGGGCCCGCTGGCGAAGGCGTTCGTAGTCGCTGAGCATCTGGTGATGCAGCGACAGCTGCAGGGTCCTCGCGATCAGCTCGGGCAGGTTGTTCGGCGTCTTCTCGTATTCGCCCCCGCCCATGAGGCTGATGGCGAGGATGTCACGCGCGCCGTCGTCCACCGCTGTGTTCATCGGGGTGTTGTCGACCACGCCGCCGTCCAGGTGCTCCCGATCGTTGATCCGGACTGAAGGAAACACTCCCGGGATGGCGGTCGAAGCGAGCAGCGCCGGCGCGAGCTCGCCCGAGCGGAACACCGCCGGCTTGCCGGCGTTCATGTCGGTCGCCACGACCGCCAGCGGGATGCGGAGCTGCTCAAAGGTCGTGACGCCGCTCAGCGCCATGGCCCGATCGATGAGGCGGCGCACGTTCTGCTGCGGCATCATGCTGAGCTGGTCGCGGCGAAGCCCCGAGACGATGATGCCGAGAGGATGGGCCTGGAAGACCGCCGCCGCCTGGCGGGAGAGCCAGACCTCGCGCAGCATCATCGTCCCGGCCAGTGAAGGGTAGGCGGCGATCGAGGCTCCGTTGAGCGCCCCGACGCTGGTGCCGACGATTCTCGCGGGCCCCTCGACCCCGGCCTCGAACAGCGCCTGCAGAACACCAACTTGCGCGGCGCCTCTCGCGCCGCCTCCGCCCAGCACCCAGGTGCGCCGAGCGGAACCAAACATTTTCGCTAGGTGCCTTCCTCCCAGGAGGAAAGGTAACGCCGCTGCTCGTCGGTGAGGGTGTCGATCGCGATCCCCATCGCGTGCAGCTTGAGCCGGGCCACCTCGGCGTCGATGTCCTCTGGCACGTCGTAGACCTTCTTCTCGAGGCTGGATGCGTTCTTCGCGATGTACTCGGCGCACAGCGCCTGGTTGGCGAAGCTCATGTCCATCACCGCCGCGGGGTGGCCCTCGGCGCCCGCCAGGTTGATCAGACGGCCCTCCCCAAGCAGGAAGAGCCTGCGCCCGTCGCCCGACCGGTACTCCTGCACGGAAGGCCGGACCTGGCGCACGCCGGTCGCGAGCTCGTCCAGGGCCTTGAGGTTGATCTCCGAGTTGAAGTGACCGGAGTTGGCGAGGATCGCGCCGTCCTTCATGACCTCGAAGTGCTTGCGGTCCAGCACGTTGACGTCGCCGGTGACCGTGACGAAGATGTCCCCCTGGCGCGCCGCGTCGTCCATCTTCATGACCCGAAACCCGTCCATCGCGGCTTCGAGCGCCTTGACCGAGTCGACCTCGGTCACGATCACGTCGGCGCCGTGCCCTTTCGCCCTCGAGGCCAGGCCGCGGCCGACCCACCCGTAGCCCGCGATCACGAACGTCTTGCCCGCGAGCAGCACGTTGGTCGACCGGATGATCCCATCGATGGTCGACTGCCCGGTGCCGTACCGGTTGTCGAACATGTGCTTCGTGTCCGCCTCGTTGACCGCGACGATCGGATAGGCCAGCACACCGTGGTCGGCCATGGCCCGCAGGCGGATCACGCCCGTGGTCGTCTCCTCGGTGCCGCCCTGAACCTCCGCCAGCTGGTCGCGGCGCGACTTGTGCAGCACCGACACCAGGTCCGCCCCATCGTCCATCGTCAGCTGCGGCCTGTGGTCGAGGGCCGCTTCGATGTGCTCGTAGTAGGTCTCGTTGTCCTCGCCGCGGATGGCGTACGTCTTGATGCCGTGATGCGACGACAGCGCTGCCGCCACCGCGTCGTTCGTGGACAGCGGGTTGGACGCGCAGAGCGCGATGTCGCCTCCGCCCGCCTTGAGCGTGAGCATGAGGTTTGCGGTCTCGCTCGTCACATGGAGGCAGGCGGCCAGGCGAAGACCTTTGAGCGGCTGGTCCTTCGTGAACCGCTGCCGGATCAAGCTCAGCACCGGCATCTCGCGCGCGGCCCAGTCGATCAGGTCCTGGCCTTGCGCGGCGAGGTTTTGGTCTTTGACGTCGCTTCCCCTGGAACTGACTTTCAAATCTCTCTCCTCAATAGACGATTTCGCTCACCAGCTTCACGTCCTGGAGGCGCTGGCGGCCCTCGAGATATCCCAGCTCGATGAGCACCTGAACCCCGACGACGTCGGCGCCGAGCTTGCGCATCAGCCGGACGGCGGCCGACGCGGTGCCGCCGGTCGCCAGAACATCATCCACGATCAGCACCTTCTGGCCGGGCTGGACCGCGTCGGAGTGCACCTCGAGCTGATCTGTCCCGTATTCGAGCTCATAGGACTCCATCACGGTCATCCAGGGCAGCTTGCCGGTCTTGCGGATCGGCACGAAGCCCGCACCGAGCTTCACGGCGATCGCGGCGCCGGGGATGAACCCCCTGGCTTCAATGGCGGCCACCAGGTCCGGTGGGTTCGCCGACCAGGCCCGGGACATGAGCTCGACGACCTCGCGAAAGATGGTCTTCTCGCCGAGCAGCGGCGTGATGTCCCGGAAGATGATCCCCTTCTGCGGATAGTCGGGCACATCCCGCACGTACTTCTTGAGGTCTTCTGGAGAAGTCACGGCCGGAGACCTCGGCGAGAGATTCGGTGCACAGGTGGTCCAGATGCTAGGCGCGGCCGAGCATCGGAGCGAGCGCATCCGTTGATGCGTGAGCGAGAAGCGCAGGCTGCAACGACGCAGATGGGCCGCATGGGCGCCGAAGATCCGTCGAGGGGCTCCGGCCGGGACTTCGGGGTCATACGACTGAACGAAAGTATTCAAGAGTTCGGCCCAGGCCGTCTTCCAGGCTGACCTGGGGCTGCCAGCCGAGGAGCTTTTTGGCTCGCGCGATGTCGGGCCGGCGCTGCTTGGGGTCGTCGACCGGGAGCTCGCGATGGTCGATCGTGCTGCTGGAGCCGGCGAGGCGGATGATCGTCTCGGCGAGCTCCAGCACCGTCACCTCGTGCGGATTGCCGAGGTTGATGGGCAGCTCGTCGCCCCGCTCGAGCGTCGCCAGCACGCCTCCCACCAGATCGGAGACGTAGCAAAGGCTTCGCGTCTGCGAGCCGTCGCCGTAGACGGTGAGTGGCTCGCCCCGAATCGCCTGGGCCATGAAGTTGGGCACGGCGCGGCCGTCGGACACCTGCATGCGCGGGCCGTGCGTGTTGAAGATGCGCACGATGCGCGTGTCCACCTGATGCGTGCGGTGATAGGCCATCGCGAAGGCCTCTGCGCAGCGCTTCGCCTCGTCGTAGCAGCCGCGCGGACCGATCGGGTTGACGTTGCCCCAGTAGGTTTCAGGCTGCGGGTGGACCAGTGGATCGCCGTAGACCTCCGAGGTCGACGCCAGGAGAAATGTCGCTCCCTTAGCCCGTGCCAGGCCGAGCATGTTCGTCGTCCCCAGCGTGCCGACCTTGAGCGTATGGATCGGGTTGGAGTCGTATTGCGGCGGGGATGCCGGTGACGCGAAATGCAGCACGTAGCGGACGTCCCCGCCGATGAAGACGCCGTGGTTCACGTCGGCCTGGCGGAACTCGAAGTCGGAGTTGCTTTCCAGCGACTTGAGGTTTTGCGGCGATCCGGTGATGAAGTTGTCGATCGCGAGCACGCGCATGCCCTGGTCCAGCAGGGCCCGGCACAGATGCGAGCCGATGAAGCCGGCTCCGCCCGAGACGACCGCCCTCGGCCTGGAGCTACTCGCGGCCAATGCCGCGATAGGTAAAGCCGAGGCCGCGCATCGCTTCGGGGTCGTAGATGTTTCGGCCATCCACGATGACGGGGCGGCGCATGAGCTGCTTGACCCGCGCCATGTCGAGCTGGCGGAACTCGTTCCATTCGGTGATCAGCACGATCGCGTCCGCGCCCGCCGCGACGGCGTACGCGTCCTTCAGGTACTCCACCTCGGGCATCAGGACACGAGACCTCTCGATCGCGGCGGGGTCATAGGCCCGAACCTCGGCGCCGGCGGCGAGAAGAACCTTGGCGATGCCGATGCTCGGCGCCTCGCGCATGTCGTCGGTGTTGGGCTTGAAGGCAAGGCCGAGCAAACCGATGACGCGGCCGGGTAGCTCATCCAGCGTCTCGCGCAACAAGTCGACGACGACCATGCGCTGGTCGCGATTGATCTGCATGACAGCCTGCAGGAGCTCGGGGTGATAGTTGAATCGTTCGGAGATGGCGGCCAACGCCGCGACATCCTTGGGGAAACAACTGCCCCCCCAGCCAATCCCGGCATCGAGGTACGCGGAGCCGATCCTCTTGTCGAGGCCCATCCCCTCGGCGACGAGCTTCGCGTCGGCCCCCACGCGCTCGCTGATCCACGCAATCTCGTTGATGAACGAAATTCGCGTGGCCAGAAATGCATTCGATGCGTACTTGACCATCTCCGCCGTGTAGATGTTCGGGGTGACCAGGACCCGTGCTTCAAGCGGTGCGTAGAGCGCCGCCACTTTCAGTGCTGCCTCATGGTCGTTGCTTCCAACCACCACGCGGTCCGGGTGCATGAAGTCCTGGATCGCGGAGCCCTCGCGCAGGAATTCGGGGTTGGAAACGACCGACGCCTTGTGCTTCGTGTTTCTTTTCTGCAGCACGCGCGAGACCATGTCGCCGGTCAGCGGAGGCACCGTGGACTTGTTGACCACGACCAGCGGTCCGTCCATCGCGTCGGCGATCGAGCCGGCGGCCGCCTCCACGTAGGAGAGGTCCGCCTCCCCGCCCTCCCCCTCGGGCGTGCTAACCGCGATGATCGCGTACTCGGCGCCGGGCACCGCGTCGACATAAGAGGTCGTGAAACTCAGCCGCCGCGCCCTGGCGTTGCGCTCCACCAGCTCGATGAGACCGGGCTCATAGAACGGAACCTGGTGGTTCTTGAGCTGGGCGATCTTCTTCTCGTCGATGTCGACGACCGTCACGGCATTGCCTAGGTCCGCCAGGCATGCCGCCGTCGTCAGCCCGACGTAGCCCGCACCGATGACGGCGACCTTGCTCACGCCGGGGGGATTATCTCAGTAGGGATTCGTAGGCCGAGATCGTCTCGCTGGCCGTTTGCCTCCAGCTGAACCTCTTTGCGCGCTGCAGCCCGGTGCGTTTCCAGCGCTCGCGGTCGCGCAGCATCTCGACTGCCGCGCGCCCGAGGGCTTCCCCGTCGCCATCCTCCAGGAGCAATCCCGCGTCATCAACCACCTCGGGCAGGCTCGAGTTCCGAAATGCGGCGACCGGGCACCCGCACGCCATCGCCTCGACGCAGGGCAGGCCGAACCCTTCGTACCGGCTCGAGAAGACGAGGCACCCGGCCGCGGAATAGATGTCGGCGAGGGTCTCGTCGTCGACCTGGCCGACCTGGACCGCCCCGGCCATGCTCGCGGGCGCCTGGCGTCCGGCGCTGCCCGCGACCACGAGCTTCAAGCCCGGGATCGCGCCTCGAGCCGTTCGCCAGGCCGACAGCAGCGCGGCCGGGTCCTTGCGCGCGTCCAGCGCCCCGACGAACAGCAGGTAAGGTTCGGCCAGCCCCCAGCGCTCCATCACGCGGTCAGCCGCGCCCTCCCTCGGGCTGAAGATGGGGTCGGCCGCCTCCGAGATCACCCGGAGCCGCTGGCGGCCCGCGAGCCGTAGCCGGACCGCGTCCTCGGCGGTGGCTTTGGAAACCGCGATCACGAGGTCGGCTCGCGGGAGCAGCCGCCGGACGAGCCCGTAACGAAACCGCTCCCCCCGCATGCGTGGCCCTCCCCACGCCCAGGGGATCAGGTCGTGCAGCGTGACGACCATCGGGCACGGGCTTCGTCCGGGGAGGTGGAAGTCGATGGCGTGGTAGACGTCCGGGCCGATCCGCTGGATGTCTCGGTTAAGAGCCACCGCGTCCTCGTAGGCCGACAGCTGCCCATGGCTTCGCCGGCGGCACCCGGCCAGCCTGTATTCGCCGACCGGCAACGCGGGGGCATCGAAGGCCGCGTCGAGCAGCAAGGTGAGGCGGGAGTCGAAGCCCGCCGCGATCAGGCCTTTGAGCAGGCCTCTGGCGTAAGCCCCCACTCCGCGCCCACCGCTCGGGCCCTGCAGCGGCCTCATGTCCAGCAGCACGGACGGGCGACCGGCACCCCTCCGGGATGAGTTCATGAGCGCAGGGAATCATAATTTGCCCGCCATGAAGGACCTGGACCTCGTCATCGTGGGCGGCTGCGGCCATGTCGGCATGCCACTCGCCCTATCCCTCGCGGACTGCGGATACCAGGTGGGAGTCAACGACATCGACGAGGTGAAGATCGAGCAGGTCCGAGCGGGTCACGTACCGTTCCGGGAAACCGGCGCTGAGGACCTGCTTCGCAAGGTGCTGCCGACGGGCCGGCTCGAGCTGTCGCGCGACCCGGCGATGCTGAGCCGAACCCAGACGGTGATCCTGGTCATCGGCACACCGATCGACGAGTTCATGAACCCGTCCGTGCGCATCTTCGACAGGGTCCTCGACGAGCTGACGCCGCATCTGCAGAAAGGCTCGCTGATCATCCTGCGGTCCACCGTCTTTCCGGGGACCAGTGAGACGGTCGAGCGGCGCTTGCGCGCGGCCGGCCTCGAGGCCCATGTCGCCTTCTGCCCCGAACGGATCGCGGAAGGTCACGCGCTCGAAGAGCTGCGCACGCTGCCACAGCTGGTCGGAGTCACGTCGGATGAGGCGTTTGCCAGGGCGCGCGTGCTCTTCGAGAAGATGGGCGTCGCATCCGTCATCCAGACCACGCCGCTGGAGGCCGAGCTCGCAAAGCTCCTGACCAACACCTGGCGGTACATGAAGTTCGCCATCGCGAATCAGTTTTTCGAGATCGTCAACCGCTCCGGGCTCGACTACAACCGGGTCCTCAACGCCATCCGGCAGGATTACCCGCGCGCGGCTGACCTTCCCGGACCTGGGTTCGCCGCCGGTCCGTGCCTGTTGAAAGACACGATGCAGCTCTCGGCGTTCACGGCCGACCACTTCCCGATGGGCCAGGCCGCGATGCTGGTCAACGAAGGCCTCCCCGGCTACATCGTGGACACGCTCAACTCGCGCAATCCGCTTCTCGGCCGGACGCTCGGCATCCTCGGCATGGCGTTCAAAGGGGAGTCGGATGATCCTCGCGCCTCGCTGAGCTACAAGCTCCGCAAGCTGGCGCAGTTCAAGGGTGCGAGGGTGCTGTGCACTGACCCCTACATCGTCGACGAGACCTTCGAGCCGCTGGACAGGGTGCTCCGTGAGTCGGACGTCCTGGTGGTTGGCGCGCCCCATCGCGCATATCGCGAGCTCGAGCTCGACGGCCGCGACGTGGTCGACATCTGGGGCGTCACCGGACCAATCAAGCTCTGAAAGTTCTCGTCACTGGCGCAGCTGGGTTCATCTGCGGGTATCTCGTCGCCGAGCTGCTCGACGCAGGGCACGAAGTTGTTGGCGTCGACAACTTCAGCAAGTACGGCCCGGTGCGGCGGGCTTTCGAAGACGATCCTCGGTACCGCCTCGTCGAAGGCGACGCCAAGGACGCTGAGCTGCTCACCGAGCTGGCTGTCGACTGCGACCACCTGGTGGCGGGCGCCGCCATGATCGGCGGCATTTCCTACTTCCACGAGTTCGCGTACGACCTGCTGGCCGAAAACGAACGCATCTGCGCCGCCACCTTCGATGCGGCGCTCAGCGCGTTCCGGCTGGGCCGGCTGCAGAAGATCACCGTTCTGTCGAGCAGCATGGTCTTCGAGTCCGCGTCGGTCTTCCCCACCCCGGAAGGTGCGCAGCTGACCAGCCCTCCCCCCCGCTCGACGTACGGGTTTCAGAAGCTGGCGACGGAATTCTTCGCTCGGGGCGCGCACGAGCAGTACGGCCTGCCCTACACGATCGTCCGCCCGTTTAACTGCGTCGGCATCGGTGAGCGGCGGGCGCTCCGAGACACAGATGTGATGAGCGGCAACGTGAAGCTCGCGATGAGCCACGTCGTCCCGGACCTCGTCCAGAAGGTGATCAAGGGCCAGGATCCGCTGCACATCCTCGGCGACGGAAGCCAGGTCCGGCATTACACGTACGGCGGTGACCTGGCACGCGGCATCCGTCTCGCCATGGAGTCGGAGCAGGCGCTGAATGAGGACTTCAACCTCTCGACCGCGACCTCGACCACGGTGCGGGAGCTGGCGGAGGTGGTCTGGCGCAAGGTCCATGGGCCGGGCGAGCCGCTTCGCCTCGTCTCGGACCCGCCCTACGAGCACGACGTCCAGATGCGAATTCCGGAGGTGGGCAAGGCGCGGCGCGTGCTGGGCTTTGAGGCCACCACTCCGCTCGAAGACGTGCTCGACGAGGTGATCCCATGGATCCGCGAAGAGATCGACGCGGGACGGATTTGAGCCGTTGATACGAAGTTTCGCTCGGCCCCTTCCCGCGCCTGCGTCGCGTACTTCCGCATGAATGGGGAAGAGACGCCTGCGCTCTCGGTCGTGATACCGGTCTACAACGAGGGCGAGAACGTGGCGCCGACGCTTCGTGGCGTGGTCGAGCAGAGCCACGTCCGGCCGCTCGAGGTGCTGGTCGTGCATGACTTCGACGAGGACACGACGGTGCCCGTGGTCAAGCGACTCCAGGCGGAGCTGCCCGAGCTGCGCCTGCACAAGAACACGCTCGGTCGAGGCGCGCTCAACGCGATGAAGTCGGGGCTGCGCGCCGCCCGGGCGCCTTACGTCCTTATCACCATGGGCGACGGCTCGGACAATCCTGCCGACATCGATCCGATGTACCGGCTCGCCAAGGACGGAGCCGATGTCGTGGCGGGATCTCGCTACATGCGAGGCGGCCGCCAGGTCGGCGGGCCGTTCCTCAAGCGGACCATGTCGCGCACCGCCGGGCTGTCGCTGCACTGGTTGGGCGGGCTGCCCGTCCACGACGCGACCAGCAACTTCCGGCTTTACTCCAAGCGATTGTTGAACCAGGTCACGATTGAGTCACGCGGCGGCTTCGAGCTCGGCCTGGAGCTGACTGTCAAGGCCTACCGCCTCGGCATGAGGGTGGCGGAGGTGCCGACGACCTGGCGGGACCGGACCGCCGGCGAGAGCCGATTCAAGCTGGTGGAGTGGCTGCCCAGGTACCTTCACTGGTACTGGCGCGGAATCGTTGGAAGGGTGGTCATTAATCGATAAGATGTGCCGCGTGAAGCGCCTGAAATACCCGCTGGCCGCCGTCGCGATTGCCGTTTTGGTGCTGGCGCCAATGACCGCCGCTGCCGCGACGCCGACCCCCAATCCGTCGCTCGACACCATCCTGGCCAAGCCGCCCAGCACAGACTTCAACGAGCTGACCACGAGCGCCCTCAACGGGGCGTTCACTGCCCATGACTGGGCGACCCTGAACGGCAGCGGCAGCGCCGCGACCGACACCGAGAACGCCCTGAATCACGACGGCTTCGTGGCCGGGTACGGCAAAACCTGGGCGCAGGTTTCGTCTGGCCACGCGCTCATCGAGGCGGTGATGGCTTTCAACGGCGGACAGGGGGCCCGCAAGGCCCTGACCGGCCTGGAGGCCGGTGACAAATCCGACCCCGCCTACAAGCACTCGGTCACCGTCAGCGGAATCGACCCGTACTACGGCGCTCACTTCGTTGATTCGAGTAACAACGTCGTCGAAGACCTCTTTGCCTTCGCCAAGGGCAATGACGTGTTCGGCGTGCTCTTCGTGTCAGACAAGGATGACGTGGCGACGCTGGCGGTCACCCAGGCCAAGGCCCAGTTTGCCGCCGCGCCGGAAAGCACGATTCCCTCCTCGCAGTGGCCGGAGAACACCTCGCCGGCGTCGTCCTTCCCGGTTGCCGCATTTGCCATCGCGGTCGCGTTCGTGATCGTCGTCGTCGGGTTGATCGCGTTCCTGGCGCTTCGGCGTCGGAGCGCTCCCGCCATGGCCGGCGCGTACGGAATGCCGGCCGCGTACGGGATGCCGGCCGCGTACGGGACGCCAGGCGCTCCCGATGCAATGGGCGCCCCTGGTGCGATGGACACGCAAGGCGCGACCGCCGGCGCGGTTCAGATGTCGCCGGACGGCAATTACTGGTGGGATGGCCAGGCCTGGAAGGATGCCGCGCACGAAGCGCCGCCCGCCGCCCAGCGCTCGGGCGACGGAACGCTGTGGTGGGACGGTGCGAACTGGAGGCCGGTGCCCCAGGCGGCCGCCGAACAGCCGCCGGCGAGCTAACCGACCAGCGGCCTGTAGTTGCGCTTGTAGTACTCCCAGTACTCGCCCGACTTGAGCGGGCGCCACCAATCGGGATTGTCCTGGTACCAGCGCACGGTCTGCTGCAGCCCCTCGGCAAAAGTGACGCGCGGCTCCCAACCGAGCGCTGTGATGCGCGATATGTCGAGGGCGTAGCGGTAGTCGTGTCCCGGTCGGTCGGCGACGAACTCGATGAGGCTTCGGGGCTTGCCCATGATGTCGAGCACGGCCTCGGCCACCTGCAGCCCCGTGGTCTCCGCTCCTGTGCCGACGTTGTACACACCGCCGACAGGCGCTTCGTGCAGCACCATGTCGATGGCTCGGCAGTGGTCGTCGACGTAGATATAGTCGCGAACCGCCGACCCGTCGTTGTAGAGCGGCAACCTCATGTCGTCGATCGCGTTGGTGATGAGCACCGGGATCAGCTTTTCCGGGTACTGATAGGGCCCGTAGTTGTTCGAGCCGCGGGTCACGAGCAGCGGCAGCCCAAAGCTCTCGGCGTACGCGTGGGCGATGTGCTCACCGCCGGCCTTGCTTGCCGAGTAAGGGCTCCGAGGCCGCAGCGGGTCCTCTTCACGGGAACGGCCGCCGCTCACGTCGCCGTACACCTCGTCCGTGCTCACGAGGAGGAAGACCTCATGGCCGTATCGCCTCGCCGCCTCGCACAGCACGGCGGTGCCGCGGACGTCGGTCTCGATGAAGGCGAACGGGTCCATCAGCGAGCGGTCGACGTGCGTCTCAGCGGCGAAGTTGACGATCGCGTCAACATGGCCGGCCAGCGTGTTGACGAGGTCGGCATCGCAGATATCGCCATGGACGAAACGAAAACCTGGCCCGCCTTCGAACTCGGCGAGGTTCGCGAGGTTGCCGGCGTAGGTCAGCTTGTCGAGCACCGTGATCTCCACTTCGGGCCTGGTGCGCCGGAGGTGGCGGACGAAGTTCGAGCCGATGAAGCCCGCGGCGCCCGCGATCAGCAGACGCCTCAACGAACGGGTCATTTGATCGAGGGACCCGCTGTCCAGTCGTATCCGATGGACGGGTCGTCGTGCGGGATGCGGCCCTCATCGGCCGGCGCGTAGACGTTGGACGTGATGTAGAGCAGGTGCGACAGCTCCAGTGCCCGGCAGCCGTGCGCAACGCCCGGAGGGATCTTCAAGCAGGAGGCGTGGGCATCACCCATCAGGAACTCCATGAGCTGGCCCTTGCTCGGCGACCCATCACGCGTGTCGTAGAGCGCGACCTTGAGCGCACCGATCACGTACCACCAGTCGGTCTGGCGCTGGTGAATGTGCCACGCCTTGGCGGTTCCGGGATACATCAAGGAATGGCTCCACTGGCCGAAGTGTTCGAAGAAGTCGTCCGTCTCGCGGATGACCTCGCGAAAGAATCCCCGCTCGTCGGCATGCGTGACGAGCTCCTTCAGCACGACGCCCTCGATGCTCATTGCTCCTGGCTCGCGGCGCGCGAACGGACGAAGTCGTTCACCGAGTAGTAGGCCTGGATCGACTCGCCGGCGTCGCCCCAGAAACCTTCGAGCACGTCGTACTCCATCAGACCCTGATCCAGGTACCAGTTGTTGACGTCGGTGATCTCCAGCTCTCCTCGGCCGGACGGTTTGAGCTCCGGCAACACCTTCCAGACCGTCTCGTCATAGAAGTAGACACCGGTGACCGCGAACTGGCTCGGCGGATCGGCAGGCTTTTCGATGATGCGCTCGATCTTGCGATTGCCGTCGAACTGGGCCACGCCGAGGTGGCGCAGGTGTTCTGGGTCCGACTCTTTGGTGAGAAAGGCCTCGACGCACGGCTTGATCGACCGCTCGAAGATGTTGTCCGCGAGAAGGACGACGCACCGGTCCTGGGCGACGAACTTCTCCGCCAGGCCGAGCGCCTCAGCGATGCCGCCGGCCTTGTCCTGGTAGGCATAGAGGAGGCGCTCGATGCCGAATTCGTGCCCGTTGCCGAGCAGGCGGAGGAACTCGCCCGCATGGGTCCCCCCGGTGACCAGCATGATCTCGTCCACTCCCGCGCCGACCAGCGACTCGATCGCGTAGTTGATCATCGGTCGGTCGTAGATCGGAAGCAGGTGCTTGTTGGTGATGCGCGTCAGCGGATGGAGGCGGCTTCCAGTGCCGCCGGCCAGTATGACGCCCTTCATCGACACCGGATTCTAGGCTTGATGATGCGGTGAGCTACAAGTCCTTGTGGCAGACTGGCCGCTGCAAAGCAGATGCCTAGACCGGACAACTGGCCGCGCACCATCCTTCACGTCGACCTCGACGCGTTCTACACGTCCGTCCACCAGCGCGACGATCCGAAGCTCCGCGGCGTGCCGGTCGCGGTTGCCGGTCGTTCCCGGCGGGCGGTCGTCATGGGCGCCTCCTACGAGGCGCGGGCTTACGGCGTCCGCTCGGCGATGCCCCTCCACGAGGCGTTGCAGCTCTGCCCACAGCTCACCGTGATCGCGCCCGACAGTGCTCGCTACCGCGAGGCGAGCCGGCTGGTCCATCAGATCTTTCGCCGCTTCACATCGCCTGAGCTGGTCGAAGGCATCGCGCTTGACGAGGCCTACCTCGACGTCACCGCGCGGACTCGGCATGGGACCTCAAACGCGGAGGAAGTGGCCCGCCGCATCAAATTCCAGATCCACACCGAGGTCGGGCTGACCGCTTCGGTCGGCGCGGCCACCTCGAAGCTGGTGGCGAAGGTGGCGAGCGGCACCCGCAAGCCGGACGGCCTGGTTCTGGTGCCGCCAGACACCGAGGCCGACTTCCTTGCGCCGCTGCCGGTCGGGGTCATCCCGGGCCTCGGCCCCAAGACGGAGGAAAGGCTGCACGCGATGGGCCTGCGCACGGTGGGTGCGCTGGCGACATACGAGACCCAGCGTCTGGTCCAGGCAGTCGGCACCAACGGCGCGGTGCTCCAGCGACTCGCCCAGGGACGCGACCGGACGCCCGTGGACGGCAGCCGGCCGGCCAAGACCATCTCCGCCGAAACCACCTTCGAGAGCGACGTCAGCGACCGCGTCCAGCTCGAGGTGGCGCTGCGCGACCTCACCGACCGCGTCACCGAAAGGCTCAAGACCGACGGCGTGCGTGCCCGGACGGTCTACGTGAAGCTGAAGCTCCCGGACTTCAGGCTCGTGAGCCGCCAGGTGAGCCGGACGAGCCCGACCGACGACGTCGAGACGATCTTCCGCGCCGCGCGGTCGGCGCTGGAGAAGTCGCACGTGGAGTCGCGGGCGGTGCGGCTGATTGGGGTGGGCCTGTCCGGTCTCGAGCACCCTGCGCCCGACCTGCAGCTGACCCTTTTCGATTAGGGGTCCGGTCGACCACTGGCCGCGGCAATGCGGCCAGCACCTCGCCCACCGTCGTCCAGCCCAGCGCCGCCTCGGCGCGCTTGATCAGCCCACGAAACACCATCGCCGTCGCCCTGGCGTCATCCAGGGCGGCGTGGGCCGGGGTCACATCGAGGCCAAGCTCGTCAACAAGACGCGCGAGCCCAGGGGTCTGGCCTTTCGGGAGGTCGAGCACGAGACGCGCAAGCGCGGTGGTGTCGATGATCGGATGCTCGAGCGGGCTCTCCAGCCCACGCCCCACGAGCCAGGTGTCGAACGCGTCGTGGCTGTGCTCGACCAGGACCGCGCCCTGCGCGAAACGCAGGAAAGCGCGCCGCGCGTCTTTGAACTCCGGCGCGCCAATGAGCATCGAGCGGTCGATGTGGTGGCGCTTGCGAGCGTAGGGGTTGATCGGCGCCCTGCAGTCGACCAGCGTGTCGAAGAAGGAGAGCGTGCCATCGAGCGTGAAGCGCTCGGCCCCGATCTCGAGGACGAGGAAAGGCGCGTTACCGGTCGTCTCGACGTCGAGCGCGACGAACTGCGCCTGCGCGAGGCGGGTCAGCGGCCCCAGCTCCGGCGCGTCGACGGCAATTTCCTCCCAAGGCACGAGCTCTGTCGCCCCGCGCGGCTTCAAGTAGAGAGGTCGCGGGCTCATCGGGCCTCCGCGAGTGCCCGCCTGGCCCAGGCGATCTCGTCTCCATTGACAGCCCTCAGGAGCAGCACCGCGGCCGCGTAGACGGCGGCGCCGGCCACGATCGGAATCGCGACCTCGAGACCCTGCAGGTTGCTCAGAGGATAGATGGCGGCGCCCATGACAAGCCCCGCGAGGATGACTCGCCAGCTGAGCGTTGCCACCGGCACCCGCCCGACGTACCGCGCGGTCAGGATCCAACCCGTGACGGCCAGCGCGAGCTCGGTCAAAACCGTCGCCCAGCTTGCCCCGATGAAGCTGAAGGGAGGGATCAGCGCCAGGTTGAGCACCACATTGGCCACCACGCTCCACGCGGCAGCCCAGGAGAAAGAGGATTGCCGGTCCGACGCGTTCAGCGCTCCGATGAAGGTGTTGTTGATGAATGCGATTCCCAGGGCCAGGGCGAGGATCTTCAGGGCGGGCTCGGATGCTCCGTAATCGTTACCGAGGAGGACCGGCGTGAGCGGCCCGGCCAGAACGAAGATGCCGACGCTGACCGGCCAGCCCATCAGCAAGAGCGCTTTGTAGAAACGGTTCAGAGCGTCGAGCATGTCGGTCGGGCGCTCGCGGTGATAGACGGAAAGCACCGGGAACACGATCGAGAGGAACGTGATGGGCACGAAGAGAAGCGCTTCGATCGGCTTGTACGCCGCCCCGTAGTAGGAAGCGGCGAACTTGCCGTGGAACGCGTAGACCAGGGGCTGATCGATCCGGAAATAGATGATCGTGAGGATGAAGGTGAGGGCAAAAGGGAGGCCTTTCCAGAACCATTCGCGTAGGAACGCCGGCTCGAAGCGCCATCCGACGGTGGCGATCCTCTTGGTCGCGAGGACCACGATGAAGTACACGCAGCTGAACGCGTACTGCGCGGCGTAAGCCCACACGTAGTAGGCGACGCTTTGCTGCGTCCGGCCGCCATACACGACCAGGACGAGCAGGACGACGCTTTCGAGAATCACCGCGATGGCTTCGTAACCAAGCTGCTGCACGGCGTAGAGGCCATTCCTCAAGAGCGACGCGTACGACGTCAGGACCATCAGGACGAACCCGGGGACGAGCAGATCGCTGAGCCCGAGCGGGATCACCAACCCGGCCAGAAGCAAGAACGCGACCACCGACATGAGAAGGCGCAGCGACATCACGTTGCGCAGATAGCGCTGGATCTCGTTGTGGTTTCGCGCTCCCTCTCGCACGAACAGCACGTTGAAACCGAGGTCCAGCACCACGCTGACGATTGCTGTCAGGTTGATGAGCACGGTGAACGTTCCGTAGTGAGCCGGCGCAAGTCGCCGGATCATGTAGAGGACGGTCACGAGGGCGATCAGGCGCGCGACCACCTTCGCGGTCAGCACGATCGTGGAATTGCGGAGCGCCCGCGAGCCGAGCCCGAGGCTCGCGGCCGGCGGGCCGTCTGCTAAGTCGTTGTCTGGCAACCGAATCCAATCGTAATCCCAAGGATGAGTACACTCGTTCGCCATGGTTGACCAGATGCGGATCCTCAGCGGTATGCGGCCAACCGGCCGCTTCCACCTGGGCAACTACCTCGGCGCGGCCAAGAATTGGGTCGAGCTGCAGAAGCAGTACGAGTGCTTTTTCTTCGTCGCCGACTACCACGCGCTGACCACCGAACCAGACGGTCACAAGGCGGAAGACAAGGTTTTCGATCTGGCGGCCGACCTGATCGCAGTGGGCATCGACCCCAAACGCAGCGTCCTCTACTTGCAGTCGAAGGTGCCCGAGGTCGCCGAGCTGACGCTGTTGCTCTCCATGGTCACGCCGTTGAGCTGGGTGCAGCGCGTACCGACATTCAAGGAGATGGCGAAGCAGCACCCCGACAACGTCAACCTCGGCCTGTTCTCTTACCCCATCCTGCAGGGCGCTGACATCTTGATGGTCAAGGGTGTGGGGGTGCCGGTCGGCAAAGACCAGCTCGCGCACCTCGAGCTCGTGCGCGAGGTGACGCGAAAGTTCAACCGCACCTACGCGCCCGTCTTTCCTGAGCCACGCGCGCTGCTTACCGAGACAAACTTGATCAAGGGCACCGACGGCAAGAAGCGAATGTCCAAGAGCGTCGGCAACATCATCGGCGTGACTGACGAACCGGAGGTCATCCGCAAGCAGGTGCTGAGCATGGTGACCGACGTCAAACGCCCGCTCAAGACTGACCCGGGTCACCCGCGGACCTGCAACGTTTGCGCCTACTACAAACTCTTCTTCAACGATTGGGAGCATTACTGGGAGCTGTGCCGGAAAGCGCAGATCGGGTGCTTTGACAAGAAGAAGCTTCTCGCGGAGCGGTTGATCGAGCTCTTCGGGCCATTCCGAGAGGCGCGCGCCGAGCTGAGTCCAGAGCTCGTCAATACGATCCTCGACGAGGGCAGCGAGAAGGCTCGCGAGGTGGCGCACAAGACGATGGTCGAGGTGCGCAAGGCGGTCGGCCTGCCCTCCTACCTGACGTAGCCCGGATTCTCCGGATCGCTAAGATTTGACCCGGATGGCAGACGCTGCGGCCCCGAGGAAAGTCACCCGGCGCAACTTCCTTGGCTGGTGGATGGGCATCATCCTCGGCGCCCTGACGGTCGCCGGCGCCGCACCGATCGTCGTCTACCTCTGGCCGGCACCGCCCAAGGGCCAGAAGAAGGGTCCGGTGAACGTCACGCTGGACAAGCCGATCAACCAGATGAACGACGGCGACGCGATCAAGTTCGACGCCCCCTCCACCCCCAACACCGCGTTCATCATGGCGGACGGCGGTGGCGACAACGCGCAAGGCGAGCTTGCATTCGGCGGTTTCGTCGTGAAGAACGGGAGCAAGGTCGACGTGTTCGCGATCAACTGCTCACACCTCGGCTGCTCGGTCGCGTTGAACGCGGCGGCAAAAACCTTCGATTGCCCGTGTCACGGCTCTCGCTTCCACCTCGACGGTTCGGTTCTGCAGGGACCGGCTCCCGTACCGCTCTCGCACCTGACCTGGAAGGAGGGCAGCGACCCCGCGACGATCCAGATCGACGGGATCGTGTTGGGCTTCTGACGATGGCGATCCCGCACCCTCGCGACGTCCAGCTCGCGGTCGTGAATTGGCTCGACGAGCGCTACCCGTTTACGAAAGCGATCGACGAGGCGATGTACCAGCGGGTTCCGAACTTCGCCAACGCCTTCTACTACTGCTTCGGCGGGATGGTGTTCGTCATCATCGTGCTGCAGCTGCTGACCGGGATTCTTCTCGCCATCTACTACGTCCCAGACGCAAGGGGAACTCCGGCGGCAGCGTATACGAGCGTGCTGTTCATCCAGAGCAACGTGTACCTCGGCTGGCTGATTCGCGGCGTCCACTTCTGGGGCGCGAACATCCTGATCCTCATGGTGTTGCTGCACATGGCCAGGGTGTACTGGACCGGGTCATACCGGGCGCCCCGCGAGCTGAACTGGATGGTCGGGGCAACGATGCTCCTGCTGATCCTTGCATTCGCCCTCACCGGCTACCTGCTGCCATGGGACACCAAGGCCTACTTCGCCAGTGAGGTGACGATCAAGATCATGGGCTTGCCGCCCCCGCCCCAGCTCGGCGCCTTCATCAAGACGCTCGTCCAGGGTGGTCCGGTGGTCGGTCCTCCGACCCTTCAGATCTTCTTCACCACGCATGTGTTCCTCTTGCCCGCCTTGATCGTCCTCTTGATGTACGTGCACTTCCGATTGATCCGCGCGCACGGGATCGCGGAGCCGCTGTGAGCGAGAAAGGCATCTCCAAGGAAGGCCCCGGGGCGGCGATCGCCGAGCCGAAAGAGGTCCAGATCATCGAGCTCGACGGTCACGGCGGCCACACGCTCGAACCCGAGTGGAAGCGGTTGCCTATCGGCCCCGATCACATCCTGTACCCGTTGCTCGTCGGGATTGCGCTCTTCCCCATTCTCATGGGCGACTCCGGCCACCACCTCGCCGACGACATGCCCGACGACGAGACCCACCCGTTCTTTCCGGATCATTTCTGGCCCTACCCCGTGATCATCATCGTGATGATGATCACGCTGGGATTGCTGGCTGCGTTCGTGCAGAAGAATCTTCAGCTGGAGGCGCCGGCGGACCCCCGAGCTGTCACCATCCCGCGACCGGACTGGTACTTCCTCTTCCTTTTCCAGTTCATCAAGCTTGGTCCTGAGCTGCTCATGGCCGTCGTCATCCCGACGGTCATCATCATCGTGTTCCTGCTGTGGCCCTTCATCGACGCCATCGCCGGCCCGCCGACCGCAAGACGGCTGGGCTGGAAGCGGTGGCCTGTACCGGGCCGCAACATCTACAGCGGCGCCGGTTTTGTGATCTTCCTGGCCATCATCGCTCTGTTGGAGGCGTGGGCACTGGCGGGTCCCGGGTTCTGCCTACCCTGGTTCACGGGGCAGGTCTGCGGGGCTTAATCTCGTCCTCCCCATTTATGGGGAGGTGGCCCGCAGGGCCGGAGGGGCTGGCCGAAGCCACTAAGTCCTCGAGTCGTAGATTTGCTTGGTCAGCTCGATCTGCGCCAGGTGCTCGCGCGCGTGTCCGTAGTTGGAGAGCAGCCACTCGATACCCGGACGCGGAGGCCGGTCACCCCGTGGTCGCGGCTCGATGAGGTCCGCCACCGTCAGCGCGGCGAGGTGCTCAACGAGATCCTTGTCGGCCTGGTCGAGCAGCGCAAGAAGATCCGCGGCATCCGCCTCGACCTTGAACTCGGACTCCCGATCCCGCTCGGTCGCGATCATGCGCAGGGATCGGATCATCTCTCGCTCCGAGCCGAGCGTGTGTGTCACCAGGACGGCGATCGAGTTGGCTTTGGGGAGTGGGCTCCAGTTCAGCGTGCCGTGGTCGAGGCCCCGGACCTGCTCCCGAAGCTTGTCGTGAACATTGTGGTAGAGCGCACCCACGGTGCTGGCGATCATCGTCGCGCTGTCTTGATCCATCGCGGTCAAACCTTCTCCGTCACCCGATATTCGAGGTATCGCCCAAACAGTAATCGTGTATGGGCCTCGAAAGCGGGCAGGACGCTGAGCACCAGGCCCACGATCGGGTAGAGGAAGTACTGGAGGTAGATCGCGCCCTTTTTCCAAGCCGGCCAGGAAGCCGGCTTGGGGGGCAGGATCCGCATCTCGAAATAGAGGAAAAAGATCACCGTCGACAGAAGTCGACGCTCACCCAGATCGGCACCGATGCTCCGAACATCAGGAGGACGGGCAGGAAGATCCAGTTGAGGTGATTCAGAAACAGGTTCATGAACCGCCGGAAACGCAGCCAGATCGGGATCTCCGGGTGCTTGAAGAAGCGCGCCAGCACGTATGGCACGTCGGTGATTCCCCAGGCCCATCGCTTGATCTGGTTGTACTGGCTCATGTGGGTGGAGGCGTAATCACGTGAGTTCGGTGAGTCTCCGTAGATGGGCAGCCAGACCGACTTGACGGAAAACCGTTTGCCAAACGTGAAGAACGCCTTCCAGTAGAACCGCGAATCTTCCGGGATCACGTCCTTGTCCCAGTAACCGACCTTCTGGACGAAATCGAGGCTGCAGGTGTAGCTCGAGAACGCGACGAGCCGGTGCGGCTGGGAGTGCAGGAACATCTGCCACTGCGAGGTGCTGGCGGACATGATGCGCACGGCCATGGGCACCTGCCAGATGTTGTTGTGGAACAGAGGCACTGGCTGCCAGATCATGTAGTCACGCAGAGGTTCGCGCGCGTGGTGCCAGCTGATCCACGCAAAGTACTGGGGATGCACTCGGTAGTCCGAGTCCAGGTCGGTGATCAGGACCTTGCTGAGGTCGAACCCCTCTTCGGTCAGGACTCGCACCATCCAGCGGCCGCCCCAGTTCATCGCCGCCGACTTGCCGATGACGATGCCGGGCTCGAGCGGATCTTTGATGTGATAGAAGCCGCGCAGCCGGTGGCCGAACTTCTCCTTCAGCCGGGCCACGTTCTCCCACCCGGGCTTGTCCGTCTCGCGGGTGATGATGCCGACCAGCTTCAGCTCGTCGGGGTAGTTGGAGTCGACGATCGCCTGCACCGTGCGCTCCAGGACGTGGTACGGCTCGGTGTAGGTCGGCACCACGCACAGATGCAGGAACTGCAGCGGGTCGAGGCTCCCCGCCGCGTGGTCCTGGCGGCACGCCTGCAACCAGTCTCTCTTCATGTCCCGCTGCATCCGGAAGAGGCTGCTGTAGACGCCGATCACGACGGTGACGGCGCGCACCACCCAGTACGCGTCGAAAACCAGGACCGCCCAGGCGACGACGATCGCCCCGGGCAGCTTGAAGACGATGGGTATCCAGGCGGGCGCTCCGAGAAGGATCCACGTGACGGCCCCGGGCGAGGCCTCGAAGAAGCGAGCGCCGAACCTGCGTAGAGCCTGTTCCCAGGCCGGCGCCGCCGGCGTCGCCTCGAGCACGGACATGTGCCCGATTATGGGCTGGAATACGAAATGGGCCGGCGCCCTTGTATTGAGCATGAACAACCTTCAGCACTTCGACGGCCCGACATTCGAGGCCGACGTGCTCAACGCAGCTGAGCCTGTGGTCGTGGACTTCACCGCAGAGTGGTGCCCGCCGTGCCACATGCTGTCGCCGGTCGTGGAGCGCCTGGCCGAAGAGTTCGCCGGCAAGGTCAAGATCGGCAAGTTGGACGTCGATGCCAACCAGGAGATCGCGATCCGCTACGGGGTGATGGGCATCCCGACGCTGGGACTGTTCCGTGACGGCAAGCTCGTCGACCGCATGGTCGGCTATCCCGGCGGCCCGGCCCCGATCCGCGAGTGGATCGAGAAGACGGCAAACGTAGAGACAGCCAAAAACTAAACCGCGGGGTTACGTATGAGAGGGAACCCAGATGGTTCCCTCTCATCGCGCGTGTGGCTACGCCGCAGGCGCTGCTCTCTTTCCGGTATACGGTTGGGACTTGTCTAAGTAGCCCCCGCTAGCGAGGCTTGGGCGACCCAGGAGACAAAGTTGCGGCCGGGATGAACCCGGCCGCCATTGCGTTGTCGGCTACGAGTGTTCTAGTGCCCCCACATGGCGCGTTCGCCATGTTGCACCGTTTCCGGACCGTGTTCGCCGGTTCGAATGCGGACCGCGTCTTCGACGCCGATCACGAAGATCTTTCCGTCGCCCACCTCGCCGTTGCCTGTCCGGCCGGCCACGGCGAGCTTGTCCACCACCGCGCCGACGATCTCCGACTTCATCACCGCTTCGACCTTGAGCCGTGGCCGCAGCGAGATGTGCACTGCGGCTCCGCGGTATTTCTCCGTGTAGCCGCGCTGGGCCCCGCAACCCTTGACCTCGGTCACCGTCACCCCCGAGACGCCGCACTCGTCCAGCACGTCCTGGACCTCCTGCAGGCGCTCGTGGCGAATGATCGCGACGACCATCTTCATGGCAGATCCACTCCCGTTTGAAGTCACGCCGGTGACACCTCCTTATGCGACGTCGCGACCGGTTCGTGGTTCGGGTGCGGGTTGACGGTCGGCGTGTCCGGTTGCCGGTACACACCACCTGGGACCGGCATGAACGACTCGGGGTAACCCCACATGCCGTGCTCGCTGATGTCCAGGCCCTCCATCTCCTCGCCGGCCGAAACCCGCAGGCCGACCGTCTTCTTGATGATCCAGAAGAGACCGTAGCTCAAGGTGAACACGGTGACAAACGCCACCCCGACGGCGATCGCCTGCGCGCCCAGCTGGTGGAAGCTCCCCGTGTAGAACAGTCCGCCCTGGCCCACGCCGTTGAACTTGGCGAGCGCGGGGGTCGTGAAGAGACCGCAGCTCAGGGTGCCCCAGATCCCGGCGAGCCCATGCGCAGGCAGCGCGCCGACCGGGTCGTCGAGGTACTTGTCGATGACCAGGACGCCGCACACGACGATCACGCCGGCGACGGCGCCGATCACGATCGCGGCCCACGGTTCGACGTAGCCCGATGGCGCCGTGATGGCGACGAGCGCGGCGATCGCGCCGTTGCCGATCATGCCCACGTCCATCGTCTTGGTGATGAAGTAGATGGTCGCGAGAGCTGCGACAGCGCCTGCAGCGGCGGCCAGGTTGGTGACCACGATGATGTCGGCGAAGTGGAGGTTGGTCGCGTTCAGGGTCGAGCCCGGGTTGAAGCCGAACCACCCGAACCAAAGGATCAGCACGCCGAGCTGCGCGAGCGGCATGTTGTGACCGGGGATCGCGTTGGACCGGCCCCTCTCGTACTTGCCGATGCGGGCGCCGAGCAGAAGCAGGCCCGCCAGGCCGGCGGTCGCGCCCGTAAGGTGCACCACCGTCGAGCCCGCGAAGTCCTGTGAGCCAAGCGTGGCCATCAGGAAGCCACCCCCGAACAGTTGGTGGCTGATGAGCGGATAGATGAAGGCGGCAAATGGAATGCCGAACAGGATGTAGACGATGAACTTGGTCCGCTCGATCATCGTGCCCCAGACGATCGCCAGCGAGACCGCGCAAAAGACGAACTCGAAGAACCACTTGGCAGCGGCCGGAGTGGTGCTGGCCGCGATGGCCGGCAAGTTCAGCTGCGAACCGGGGCTGAAGGTCGGGAAGAAACCGCTGCCTCCGATGAACGCGAAAAGGCCACCCGCACCGAAGGCGAACCCAAAGCCGACCGCCCAGTAGGCGATGGAGCTGACGCTCAGGTTGGTCACGACCTTCGCGACCACCGTGCCGACGTTCTTCATGCGGCTGAATCCGACTTCGAGCATTGCGAACCCGGCCTGCATGAACATGACAAGACAGGCGGCCACGATCACCCAGACGGTGTCCGCCGCCACGCCGGCGGCCTGCGTCGCGGTGGTGTCGTCGGCAAGAACGGCGATCGGGATGAGTCCGGCGAGCACTGCGACGCCCGCCGAGATCCCAAGCACGCGTCTGCGGCGAATGAGCGCTTTCCAGAAGTCCATGGGTACCGGCAACGACGTCACCTCCGTGTCTTCTCCCTGGCGCCATTGGGCGCTCTGGCTGATGAGGTCAGCGTATGGACTGCCGGTTCCGCTCAAAACGTGTGGATTGGCCGAATTGGCCTCCCCCGCCTTGTGCCCTTCGCACGAGACAGGCACCGCTGTGGGTGTGCCGAATTCGTGCGAACCGCACAGAAAGGAAGGCCACCAATTCGTGCCAGGCTCACCTGATCGTTTGGCCGTCCGCTTTCTACGATCACTTTGGGACCCGTCAGATCTCGGGTATTTCGTGGAGGGTGTTCATGGCGGTAGAGACAAAGTCGGTCAGCAGGACGAGTCCGCGCGAGGTCCTGGAACGCGCGAAGGCTGAGGGCGTCGAGGTCGTCGACGTCCGCTTCGTCGACCTTCCGGGCACCTGGCAGCATTTCAGCCTTCCCCTGGGCGAGCTGGAGGTCGACAGCTTCAAGGAGGGCCTCGGATTCGACGGCTCGAGCATCCGCGGCTTCCAGTCCATCGACGAGAGCGACATGCTCCTGATCCCGGACCCGGACTCGGCCACGATCGATCCGGTCCTTTCCCACAAGACGCTTTTCCTGATCTGTGACGTGATCGACCCGATCACGCGGGAGCCCTACTCACGCGACGCCCGCTTCATCGCCAAGAAGGCGGAGGAGCACCTGCGCAGGTCCGGCATCGCCGACATCAGCTACTGGGGCCCTGAGGCGGAGTTCTACCTCTTCAACTCCCTGCGCTTCGATCAGAACGCGCACAGCGGCTACTACTACATCGACTCGGAGGAAGGGATCTGGAACTCGGGCAAGAACTCCGAGCCGAACATGGCGTTCCGGCCACGGCACAAGGAGGGCTACTTCCCGGTTCCGCCGACCGACAAGCTTCAGGACCTGCGCTCCGAGATCATGCTCAAGCTGATCGATGCGGGCGTCCGCGTCGAGGTGCAGCACCATGAGGTCGGCACCGCGGGCCAGGCCGAGATCGACATGCGATTCGACTCGCTGACCAAGATGGGCGACAAGATGATGGTCTACAAGTACGTCATCAAGAACGTCGCGGCGCAGCACGGATATGTCGCGACCTTCATGCCCAAGCCTCTCTTCCAGGACAACGGTTCCGGGATGCACGTCCACCAGAGCCTGTGGAAGGACGGCGAGAACCTGTTCGCCGACGCGAAGGGCTACGCCGGGCTCAGCCAGACCGCCGTCTACTACATCGGCGGCCTGCTCAAGCATGCGCCGGCGCTGCTTGCGATCTGCGCGCCGACCACTAACTCTTACCGCCGGCTCGTGCCCGGCTACGAGGCCCCGATCAACCTCGTTTACTCAAAGCGCAACCGCTCGGCGTGCGTGCGCATCCCCATGTACTCGACCAACCCGAAGACCAAGCGCGTCGAGTTTCGCTCGCCAGACCCGGCCGCCAACCCCTACCTGGCGTTCTCGGCCTGCCTGATGGCCGGCCTCGACGGCATCAAGCACAAGATCCTTCCACCGGAGCCGGTGGACAAAGACATCTACGAGCTGGAGGGCGAAGAGAAGGCAAAGATCAAGTCGGTGCCCGGCTCGCTCGCCGAATCGCTCGACGCGCTCGAGAAGGACAACGCGTTTTTGCTCGAGGGCGGCGTCTTCACCAAGGACGTGGTCGAGACGTGGATCGACTACAAGCGGAAGAAGGAAGTCGACGCGGTCGCGCTCCGGCCGCACCCGTGGGAGTTCATGCTCTACAGCGACGTCTAAAAAAACACTCCAGAGGGCCTCGGCGCGTGCCGGGGCCCTTTCTTGTTTTTAGACTTCGCTCCCGATGGCACGGCTTTGGTCGCTGGTCGATCGGAGGGCGCTGGCCGCGACCGCGCTGTGCCTGGTGGCATGGCGGTTGCTGGGCCAAATACCTATCTCCAACGTGACGTCTGCCTTCATCACGACCCGCCTCGACAACCTGAGCGGCCTGGGACTCTTCCCCGCGATCGGCCCCAACAGCATTCCGCTCGCCTCCTACAGCGTGGGAGAGATAGGGATCGCGCCTTACGTCGAAGCGTTGATCGTGATGAGCCTGCTCACGCTCATCTCGAGCCGGGTCAGGCACATGGCCCGAAATGCCGAGGGCCGGGTCACTCTTACGCGGTGGGCACGAGCGCTCGCTTTGCTGTTGACCTTGGGCCAGGCGTACGGGCTCACGGTGCTCTACCAGAACACGATTCCCCCGGTCTTCGGACCTCTCGACTGGTTCACGCGGCTGGCTGTGTGCCTCGAGCTGGCCGGCGGCACGGCCCTGATGATCTTGCTCGCCGACGCCATGGACGAGTTCGGCCTTGGCTTCGGCAACGGCGCCCTGATCTTCTACGCCCTTGGCCCGCTCGGGACCGAGGTGCACAGGATCGCCGGCTACTTCGCCACCTCGCCATCGGCCGAGGCGCTGTACCGGCCGCTGGCCCTGTGGGCGGCCTTCACGGTCGGCGTCACGATCGCCGGCGTGGCGGTTCTACTTGCCGTGCGACGCGTTTCGGCGCCGACGACCAAGAAGGTGGCGAGCCGTCCGACAGCGCTCCGCTTGCTGATGTCTGGCGTCCTGCGCCCGCCACAGTTCACCTTCGCGATCATGTTCCTGCCGACGATCGTGGCCAACTATTACGCCTCGACGAATTCGTCGGGCATTGAGTGGTTCAGGGTCAACTGGGGCCCGTACGGCACCTCCGTCTGGCTCGACGCCGCGTACCTCATCCTCGAGGCGGCGTTGGTCGTCTTCTTCGCCGTCTTCGTCGCCGCGTACGAGTACCGCATCCTGCACACGCCGTCGCACCTGAGGACGCATGTGACGAGACTTGCGCTCATCGGTGGGTTGTTCCTGGCGCTCGCGGTCATTGCGGTTCCGGTGGCCGATCACCTTCTGACCGGCGCGGCGGGCAATGTCATCCCGATGAGCGGGGCCGAGGTCTTGCTGGTGGTGGCCATGGTGTTGATCACGGTTCGCCTGATCGAGGGACACAAGACGGAGGCTCCATTCACCAGGGCGCCGAGCGGACTTCCCTGATTCGGCAGATCTGACGTCCGGAAGTGCGCTAAAGGCCCAGCCGGCCGGCTACATCCCGAGCATCGCGCGCGCGCGCAGGGCGATCGAGATCGCGACGCGTGTTTCCGGGTCGTCGAGCTGCAGGCCGGTCAGAGCCTGGATGCGCTCGACGCGATACGTCATGGAGTTGATGTGAATGCCGAGCTGCCGCGCGGCGGCCCGCCGGATCCAGCGCGCCGCCGATAGCGCCTCCAGCGTTTCCAGCAGCGGCGTATCCCGGGATTGTGCGTACTGGAGCAGAGGACCGAGCAGCTCATCGACGAACCTGCGCAGCGCTTCGGGGCTCTGGACCTCGAGCAGCAGCCGGAATGCACCAAGCGACCGGTAGGACGCGACCCGTCCGCGGCTCCCCGCACGGCGGGTGAGTCGCAGCGCCTGCCGCGCCTCGATGTGCGATCGCGCGAGCTCCCCGACTCCGTTGGCGAGGTTGCCGATGCCCACCGAGGCTGAGCCCGGCTTCATCACCGGTGCGGCCGCGGCGAGAATCTGGGCCGCCAGCTTCTCGACCGTCGCGAGGTCACCCGCGAGCTCGTCCGGGACCAGGAAGACAGCCGATGCCGGGCGGACGAGGGTCAAGGCGCCAGGCAGCCGGGAGCGGACCAGCCCGATCAAAGCCGCGTCCAGCCGGTCTTGCTGGCCGCGCGCGGCGAGGGCCGCCTCGGTCTTGTCGTCATCGGCCTCGAGCACGACGACCCAGGCCCGCTGCGGAAGCCGGTGACCCAGGCGCTCGGCCTGGCGGGCGATTCGCTCCGACTCCTCCGCCTCGAGGCCGCCGGCGAGGACCTCCTCGACGAGGTCGCCGCGGAGGCGGCGCTCGACCTCCGCCGCGGCGCGTTCCTTCGCCAGCTCCAGCGCGAGGACGGTGGAGCCGTGCTCCAGCGCACGGACCCGTCCCTCGGCGTCCATCTTCTCTTCGTCCACACCGACCGCAAGAAGGCCCAGCATCTCCGCGCCCGCGCGCACCGGGACGACGTCCAGCGGCCGCGGGGGCCGCCCCGCGTTGATGCGCAGCTCGCGTCCGATCGCGCCGGCCGGCGCCGGGACGTGAATTCGCTGCGGCATCCCGTCCGATGACTCCCCCCCTCCCCGGACCCGGTATCCGTCGGCGGAGTAGAGCGCGGCGCGCCCGCCCGCGAGCGAACCGATCACATCGAGGATCGAGGAGATGCCGGCGCCGTCGAGCGAGAGCTTGGTGAACCGCTCATGGATGTCGTGCGAGAGCTGGATCTCGGCCAGCTGCACCTCGGTGCGCCGCTGCAGCTCGCTGCGTTCGAGGATCCCGGCGACCTGGGCGGCGATCGCACGCAGGAAGTCGATGTCGCCGGAGTTGAACTCGCGTCGCTCCGTGCTCTGCACGTTGATCACCCCGACCAGGCGGGGGCCCGACTCGATCGGCACGGACGCCATGGAGTGGAAGCGGTCTTCGTCGAGACCGGGCACCCACTTCCAGTGCGGCTCCCGGCTCACATCCGGCACGACGGCCGGCCGCCGGGACTCGGCGACCCAACCGGTGATGCCCTCCCCGACCTTCATGGTCACCTTGCCGACCATGTTCTCGTTGAGACCGTTGGTGGCGGTCAAGAGCAGCTCGCGGCCAGGCGGGGTCAGCAGATAGAGGGAGCAGACGTCCGTGCCGATGGCGGAGGTCGTTTCCCGGATGATCAGCTCAAGCAGCTCGTCGGGCCGCTGGGTCGAGGCGGCGGCCTGGGCCAGGCGGACCAGGAAGTTCAGCTCCCGGGCGGCAAGGCTCGAGTCCGGGACCCCGGTCGTCACCTGCACGCCCGCCACGTTACGTCTCGTCTTCATGCCAGGTCTCGTGTAGATAGCACAATGAACGACCCGCTGGCTAGTGTGGCCGATACAGACTGGCTTTTTGTGCTGGGGGCGCTACTGTTAGGCGGCAAGGTGTCGTCCGCACACTCCGGTCAGTGGCGCGAGCATTTCGCCGGGGTGGACCTGCCCGTCCCAACCCTCGGCGGAGGGACCGTCACTGGCATCAACTTCGACAACGCCGCCAGCACGCCGCCGCTCAAGCGCGTGCGCGACCTGGTCAACGGCTTCTCGGACGTCTACTCGAGCGTCCACCGGGGCACCGGGTACAAGTCGCGGCTGTCGACCGAGGCATACGAGCAGGCGCGGGAGCGCGTGGCTCAATTTCTCGGCGTCGACGAGAAGCACCAGGTCGTCATCTTCGTCAAGGGGACGACCGACGCCTTGAACCGGATCGCGGCCGAGGAGGCGCGGCTCGACGGCCGCCAGGTGCTGGTGACCGAGATGGAGCATCATGCCGACCTTTTGCCCTGGCGGCATCGCAGCGGCCACGTGATGGTCGGCCTGTCGGACGACGGGCACATCGACCTCGACGCGATCGAGTCCGCGTTGAAGCAAAGCCACGGCAAGATCAGCCTGGTGGCCGTGTGCGGCGCGTCGAATGTGACGGGTTTCGTGTCGCCCATCCACGACGTCGCCGAGCTCGCCCATCGCTACGGCGCACGCATCTCCGTCGATGCGGCGCAGCTGGCGCCCCACCACCGCATCGACGTGCGCCCGGCGGACGATCCCGGGCACCTCGACTTCGTATCGCTTTCCGGGCACAAGATGTACGCGCCCTACGGCGCCGGGGTGCTGGTCGCGCCACGCGAATTTTTCGCGGGCGCCCCTGAGGTCATGGGCGGCGGGGCAATCGACATCGTCACGTGGGACGACACGGTCTGGGCCGACCTGCCGGACCGCGAAGAAGCCGGGTCTCCGAACGTGATCGGCGCCGTCGCCATGGGCGCAGCCATCGAAACGCTGCTCGAGCTCGGCTTCGACGAGATGCTCGACCACGAATCCAGCCTTGGATCGCGAATGCTCGGCGGTTTGAGTGACATCGGCGGGGTCGGCGTCCTCGGCAGCGTTGAAGCATGCACGCCGGGTGGCCGGCTGGCGCTCGCCAGCTTCGTCGTCGAGGGCCTGCATCACGGTCTGGTGGCGGCGGCGCTGAGCCACGAGTGGGGCATCGCCGTGCGCCACGGATGCTTCTGCGCCAATCCCTACGTCTTCCATCTCCTGCACATGGGCAGGGATGAGGTGGTCGCGGTGGAGGGCGAGGTGACGGCCGGACGGCGCAAGGCTCTACCCGGCGCGGTGCGCGCGAGCCTTGCTCCTTACAACACGGAGGCCGAGGTCGACCGGTTCCTCGAGGCGGTGCGCCAGGTCGCCCGCGGCAAGGTCAAGGCAACATACGAGCAGGCGGCCGATGGCACATACGCGCCTGCTGGCGGATGGCCCCGGGTGCCTAGCCTGCTCCACGCCTTCGTGAAAGACTAGTCAGCGCAATGCTCAAGTTTCTCGTCGAGGTGCTGCTGGCGATCTTCCTCCACCCCGTCGCTTTCGTTCTCTGCGTGATCGACATCGTCAATCGCAAAGAGATGGGCGGCGTGGCGAAGGTGCTGTGGATCATCATCAGCTTCTTCTGGGGTATCGGCCCCATCCTCTACATCCTTCTTGGCGGTGGAAAGTTCTGGTAGCACGCTGAGGGATCGCGCGGCGACCAGGGCGCTGGTCCTGGGTCTGCTCGCGTTGCCGTTCGGCCTGTTGGCGCCGTTTGCGATTTTCAGCGGAGCGCGCTCACTGCGGAGGATTCGTGCGTCCGACGGAGCGCTGCGTGGAGCAACGAGCGCAATCGCAGGCATGGTCGCGGGGCTTGTCGGGTTGATCACCCTGGTGGCCGGGGCCGCCTACTGGCTCATCGCTTCATGATCGGGCGCGTCCTTCTCGCGCTTCTCGTTGTCATCGTTGCGCTGGTCACCTATCCGGGCGCACTGCTGGTGTCTCTGGCGACGCGCATCACTCCGGCGCCCCACACGACGCCCGGTCCTTCCGGCGCGCTCCCCTGGCTGCATGTCGCACATCCCGGCACCGGCGCTCCGTACATCGCGGACGAGCAGGGTCGGATGGTCCTGCTGCACGGCGCCATTCCCGCCTCGCTGCTCGAATTCGGCCCCGGCAGCGGTCCGTTCTACCCGCTCGACCCGGCGGCGTACGCCGACGGCCAGTGCCCTCATAACTCACCGTCGAGCCGGTATCCGCCCCTTTGTCAGGCCGACCTCGAAGCGATGGCCCGCATGGGGTTCAATTCGATCCGTCTACCGATTTCATGGAGCTTGCTCGAACCCGACCGCGGGCGGTTCGATACGACCTACCTCGACCGAGTGGCTCAGGTCGTGGATTGGGCGCGCGAGGTGGGGATGTATGTGACCGTCGACATGCACCAGAACGCGTTCTCCCATTACGTCGGCGCCGGGGACAGGACAGTCGACCTCTCGTATGACAGCGGCGCACCGCGATGGGCGACCCTCACCGACGGCCTTCCGTCCACAGTGCTCCGGAGCCAGCGTGAGCTCAACCCCGCCGTGCTCGAGGCGACCACGAACTTCTGGTACGACCGAAACGGGATCCAGGACGAATATCTCGCCACCCTTGCCTTCGTCGCGAAACGCTTTCGGGATGACCCCGTCGTCGCCGGGTACAGCATCTACAACGAGCCGCTCCTGGGCTGGAGCCTGCCTCCTGGCTTCGAGGACCTGCTTCTCTTTCCTTTCTATAGGCGCGCGATTGACGCGGTCACCGGGGCCCGCGACGGGCTGCCTTGCTGGTCCGGTTTCTTCATGCCCGCTCCGTGCGGCTACCGCGACCTGGGCGCCGACGACCGGCGCCACCTTGTGTTCCTCGACGCGGGCCTGCTGCGGCAGGTCACGGACTTCCCGACGCACCTGGGTCTGCCCGTGAGCTCGTATCCCAACGTCGTGCTGTCGATCCACGCTTACACACACGTTTTCACCGTCGACAATCTGCTGCCCAGCATCGCGTCCAGCTCCAACTACCCGTGGGGCGGCTACGACCAGAGCTACGACCTGGGGGTGCGCGAGGCGAAGGCGATGGACGCTGCGCTCTTCGTGGCCGAGTTCGGCAACGCACCGGCAGACGACATGGTGATTCTCAAAACCCAGGTCGGC
>VBHJ01000176.1 GCA_005887685.1 Chloroflexota bacterium
GTCGAATCGGGCCGTGGTCTTCACCACCGCGTTGTGGTCCCAGCCCTGCTGCTCCCAGTAGCCGCCCGTCTCGTGGTTCACCAGCTCGATGGTGTCGAGCCACTTGGGTCCCTTCATGCCGTAGTGCCCGGGGATCAGGATGCGAGCGGGGTAGCCGTGGAGCATGGGAAGCGACGCCCCGTCCAGGTCGTACGCAACCATGATCTCGGGGGCTCCACTGACCAGGCTCAGCGGCAGGCTCTCCATGTATCCGTCGCGAGCTCTGAATGAGACCCAGGTGGCCTGCGATTGCGGTGAAGCCATGGCCACGAGGTCACGCAGCCGCACGCCGGTGAAGGCGCCGGTGCTCATCAGCCCGCCGCCCACGTCGTTGCTGATGCATTCCAGGGTCACGTCCTCGGTGACTGCGGGCAGGGCGCGAAGCGCGGGGAGCGACAGGCTGAGCGTGCGATTGACCATGCCGCTGACGGTCAGCTTCCAGGCCTGCCCGTCAACAGAAGGGTCGCTGAAGTTCTTGGAGACGACATAGAAGTTCTCGACGGGTGTGATCGCGGGCGAGATGCCTCGCAGCCCGGACTCGGCCGCCCTGAAGATGGCCTGGTACCAGTCGGGCCCCAGCCGGTAGGCGAGGGCGAGCACGCTGAACCCGGCAATGCCGAGGGGTAAGGCGCTCAGCACCCGCCGCCGGCCTGCATCGAGGCCGGGAGCGTCCTGGTCACCAAACTGCAGCACGACCGCATAGATGGCGAACAGCGCAGCCCACATGAGGGGAGTGGCCGGCCCGTCGTTGAGGCCCAGAAATCCAATGCCGCCGGCTGGGAGGAGGAGCACGGCGACCACCAGCCAGCCAAAGCCGCCGAACACAAAAGGAAGGTATTGAGACGTCCAGCGCAGGCTCGCCACCGAGGCGGCGCCGCCAAGCGCCCCTAGCGCGACCACCATCGCGACGATCAGCCCGAACTCCTCAACGACCTTGCCGGCGTGCTGCAGGGTGTCGATCAGGAACCCGAACACGAAGCCCGGCATCAGGGAGAGCAGCGGCTCGTTCAAGAGCTGGGGAAGGGGTCGCAGCCCCAGGATCAGGTTGGCCAGGTACATCAGCGCCACGAGGGCCAGGCCGCCGATGCAGCCCCAACCAAACCCGTGCAGCGCAGCTTGCCTGCGTGTCATAGCGACACGTTGTAACACCGGAACATGTCGTTTTCTTTACTCAAGTTGGATACGAATGGACTGTAGGGATCGCGGCGACTGGTAGCATCCTCGGGTCGGAATGGCCGCACCGATAACTCCCGAAGATCTCTATCGATTTCGCTGGATCGACCACGTTCGCCTGAGTCCTGACGGCGAGCGGGTCGCGTATCAGGTTGCCTGGGCGGACTCGAATTCGAGGCAGAACCGCAGTCGCATCGTCGTGCGGCGCCTGCTCGATCCCGAACCGATCGAGCCGACCGCCGGTGTGCTGCGCGACCACTCGCCGGAATGGTCTCCTGACGGACGCAAGCTCGCGTTCATCAGCAAGGTCGGCGCCGCGGACCAGCTGTTTGTCATCGACCTCGCCGTAGGCGGTCCCGCCCAGCAGCTGACCTCCGTCCCTGAAGGCGTTTCGAGGCCGCAGTGGTCACCCGACGGCACGCGCCTCGCCTTCGTCGGGGTGGTCGTCTCCGATCCAGACGCCGTGGTCGACGACCCGCGCCCACCTGAAGGTCGCGAGCAGCTCCGCCGGGCGCCTGTGGCGCGCGTGGTCCGGCGGCTCGATTACAAGCACGACGGTTACGGGTACGTCGACGGCCGCTATCACCACGTGTTCGCGGTCTCCGCGACGGGTGGCGACGCCAAGCAGCTGACGGACGGGACATGGGACGTCGCGGACTTCGACTGGTCGCCCGACAGCACGCGGCTTGTCGTCTCCGGCAACGCCGAACCCGGCGCGGACCTGCAGCGGGAGCTGAACCTGTACGCGGTCGACCTCGAGGCGAACCGTGTGCGCCTTGGGGGCGGCTTCTTCCTCGGCTCGCCCATCTGGTCGCCGAAGGGGGAGCAGATCGCTTTCATCGCACCGAACGGGCTGGACGTCGGCCTGCTGGAGCGCGTTTGGATCGTGTCCCTGGGCGGGGGCGGGCCCCGCTGCCTGACCGCGGACTTCGACCTGGCGGTGAACGACAGCGTCATCAACGACATGCGGGCGGGGCACGCCACCCGGATCTGCTGGTCGTCCGAGGGCGACCGGATCTACTTCGTGGCGAGCGGACCAGGTGTGACCGGCGTCCAGTCTGTCGACCTCGAAGGCAAGGTCCGCGAGGAGATCGGCGGCCGGCGCCGCATCTACGACTTCGACTTTGCCAATGGCGTCTTTGCCTTCTGCGCCTCCGACGCAAGCAACCCCGGCGAGCTCTTCATGCTCACCCAGGGAGCCGAGGCTCGGATCACCGACCTCAACCCGTGGCTCCACGATCGGTACATCGCCGAGCCCGAGCAGCACTACTTCACCGCACCTGACGGCTGGAAGCTCGAGGGCTGGGTGCTCAAGCCGCCGGACCACGACCCGAGCCGGCTGTACCCGGCGGTCATGGAGATCCACGGGGGCCCGCACGCGCAGTACGGGTGGAGCTTCTTCCACGAGCTCCAGATCCTGGCCGGCCAGGGCTACGTCGTGTTCTACATGAACCCGCGTGGTTCGGATGGATATGGCGAGCGCTTCCGGCGGGACGTCGTGCGCGACTGGGCGGGCAAGGACTACCTCGACCTCATGAGCTCGCTCGACCAGGTGATCGAGCGGACCGGCTACATCGACGCCAACCGGCTTGGCGTCGGCGGCGGTTCGTACGGCGGCTTCATGACCAACTGGATGATCGGCCAGACAAACCGCTTCTCGGCCGCGGTGGCGATGCGCTCGATCTCCAACCTCGTGAGCGAGTACTCCCAGCACGACATCGTGCTCTGGGGCGTGCTGCAGCTTGGCCAACCACCTTGGCCCGACCTGGACGAGCTCTGGCGCCGGTCCCCGATCCGCTACGTGCAGAACATCCGCACCCCGCTGCTGCTGACCGCCGGCGAGATGGACCTCCGATGCGCCATGTCCCAGTCGGAAGAGATGTTCGGCGCGATGCGCCTGCTGGGCAAGACGGTCGAGCTCGTGCGGTTCCCAGAAGAGTCGCACGACATTTCTCGCAACGGGCGCCCAGACCGGCGGGTGGAGCGACTGAGGCGAATCGGGGGCTGGTACGAGCGGTTCCTGGGCACGTCGTCAGTCGATCGACCGGCGCCGGAGGAGGAGACGCAGCTGCTGCCCGTCCCCGCCGAAGCTCCGCGGGAGTGGGCGAAGACGATCGCGATCGAAACCCGGCCGCCCGACACCAAGCCGGTCGAAGAGCCGACCGCGCCCGTCGCGATAGTCGATGAGCCGGAGGTGATCCAGCCCACCGTTTCCGAGTTCGCGACGGCGGCGGCGCCCATCGTCGAACCCGAAGCCCTCCCTGACCTGCCCGGTCCAGGTGGAGAGGAAGAAGAGCCCCTGGCCGAGCCGGAACTTACGGCCGCCGGTCCAGCCGAGACGGCTGAGCCCGAGCCTGACGTGGTCCCCCAGCCTGAGCCCGAACCCGAGCCGGTGGTCGCCGAGACCGAGCCCGTGCTGACGGCGTTCGACCAGCCGGCGGCGGAGCTTGAACCCGAGCCTGTGATCGCCGAGACCGAGCCTGAGCCGACGGCTTTCGACGAACCCGCGCCGCAGCCCGAAGTGGCGGCGTCGGAACCCCCACCCGAACCTGCGCCGGTCGAAGAGCCGGTGAAGGCGGAGGCACCCGAGCTGGAGCGCGAGCCCCTGACGCCGCCGGAGCCCGAGCCCGCCGAGGTCGCTCCTTACGCCGAGCATCAGGCCCAGGCCGCGCCGGACGTGCACTCCACCCTCGTGGCGTGGCCGTCGAGCACCCCATCCGCACCGGAAAACGGCTCCTCGGCTCAGGCCGGCTCGTTCGAGGAAGCAACGTCGGTCATCCCGGTCTGGCAGCAGACCGACCCGAACGCCGACTCGAAGCGGACCGTGTCGCTGCAGGCGATGCCGCCCGAGGAGGTCGCGTCCGGATCCGGCTTCGCCGCGCTCCTCACGTTCGAGTCAGGTCCGTTTGCGGGCCGCATCGTGGCGTTGCCGAGTCAGATGGTGAGCATCGGCCGCGCGCCGGACAACGACGTCGTGGTCGGCGATCCGGCCACCTCCGGCCATCACGGCCGCATCGAGGTGCGCGCGGGCTCCTTCTGGATCAGCGACCTGGGCAGCACCAACGGCACGCTCGTGAACGGCGAGCCGGTGCTCGAAAAGCAGCTCTCCGACAACGACATGATCGCCATCGGGCAGAACACGGTTCGCTTCACCCTGGAAGCCTAGGCACGACACCAAACTTGGCCTCGGTCGTCGAGATCTGGCGATACCCGGTGAAGTCGATGGCCGGCGAGCGCCTGGACTCGTGCATGGTCACCGACCTCGGATTGGAAGGCGACCGCAGGTGGGCTTTCATCGATCAATCCCCAAACCGCCTTGGCAAGTGGTTCAACATCAAGCAGCATTCGCCGCTCATGACCTACCGGGCTCGGCTGGTCGGTGGCGAGCTCGACCTGGTCGCACCCGACGGATCGAGCGTCGACCTGGACGCGGACCTGGTGCGAAGGTTCGAGACCGATTCGGAAAGGCCGCTGCAGCTGCGCGAGCTTAGCGGCGGAAACTTCGACGACTCGCACGTCCTCATCGTCAACCTCGCCTCGGTGGCGGCGTTCGAGCGCGAAGTCGGGATGCGGCTCGACCATCGCCGCTTTCGCGCGAACCTCTACGTCGACGGGCTGGAGCCCGAAGCAGAGTTGGGCTGGCTGGGTCGCGTCATCAAGGCTGGTGACGCCGAGCTCGAGGTGACGAGTCGCTGCGAGCGATGCAAGGTCATAACCATGGACCCCGACACGACCGAGGCGACCCCCGAGGTCCTGCGCGTCCTGGTCGAGCGGCACGACGAGCGGATGGGCATGTACTGCCGGGTCTTGAAGCCTGGGCGGGTGGCCGTCGGCGATCTGGTGGGGTAGGTAACCTTCTCGACGGACGGTTTCCGGTTCACCAGGAGGTCAAATGGGGGTCAGCGCTTTCTCGGACGAATGGGCCAGGCAGTTCAAAGACGAGGTCAACCGGTCCAGCACGTACAAGTCGGCCGCCAAGGGGTGGAAGTGGAGCGTCGGCCTGGTCGTGGAGGCGGAGCCGGACAAGAACTTTCCCGAGTCGAAGGGCGTGGTGATGGACCTGTTCGACGGCTCGGCGCGCGACATCACGGTCGGCACCGCAGCGGATGCCCAAAAATGCGATTTCGTCATCACCGCGCCCTACACACGGTGGAAGCAGGTCGCGACCAAAGAGCTCGACGCCACAAAGGGAATCCTGCAGGGCAAGCTGAAGCTGAAGGGCGACCTGCCGACCATCGTGCGCTACACCAAGGCGTCGCAGGAGATGACCGAGTGCACGACGCGGGTCCCGGTCGAATGGCCCGACGAAAAATAGAAACGGACAAGGCGGTCGACTACGCCGATCCGGAGCCGAGCGCGTTTGCGTCGATGCTTGGCGGCCTGATCGACGCGAACATCGCGAACAGTCCGGCGAAGCGCAAGGACTTCGATGAGCTCGGCGCGCGAGTGGGCATCTGGGTCACCGACATCGACGAAGGCGTGACGCTCGAATTTCACCGCGGCTCGCTGATCGTCCACAACGGGTTGAAGCCAAAGCGCGACATCACCATTCGCGCCGAGGCGGAGACCGTGATGAACCTCAGCAACCTGCGGATCGGTCTGTTCGGCATGCCCGTCTACTACGACGAAGTGGGGCGCGGGGTGGCGGCGAAGCTGGTCCAGCGCAAGCTGCGTATCGATGGCATGCTCGGCAACATCGCGACCGTGAACACCGTGACGCGCATCTTCTCCGTGCGATGAAGCTCACCGTGGTCGGCGCGGGAAGCATGGGCGCGCAGATCGCGCAGCAGGCTGCTCTGCACGGCATCGAGGTGGCGCTGCACGACAAGGACGGGACCCAGCTGCAGAGAGCCCTCGAGTCGAACCGGGGGCACCTTGCGCGTCGGGTGGAGAAGGGCAAGCTCTCGAAGCAGGAAGCGGAGGCCGCAGTGAATCGAGTCCACGCCACCACCGACCTGGGCGAGGCAACAGATCGGGCGGCGTTCGTCATCGAGGCTGTGTTCGAAGACCTGGAGCTGAAACGCTCGATCTTCCGCGAGCTCGACGAGGTGACCCGCGCGGACGCCGTCCTGGCGAGCAACTCTTCGACCATGGGCATCAGCAAGATCTCGGACGTCACACGGCGGCCAGACCGCTGCCTGAACATGCATTTCTTCTACCCCGTCCTGGTGATGGACCTGGTCGAGATCGTTCGCGGTCCGCTGACCTCGGACGAGACGGTCGAGCGCGCGACGGTGCTCGCTCGCGAGATGGCGCGCACGCCCGTGCTTTTGAACAAGGAGATCGACGGCTTCATCGTCAACCGCATCCTGCACGCGGCGACGCAGGAGGCCTACCGGCTGCTCGATGCCGGTGTCGCCTCATTCCAAGACATCGACACGGCTGTGGAGAAGGGCCTGAACTGGCCGATGGGGCCGTTTCGACTCGGGGACTTCAGCGGCCTGGACGTCACCTACAACGCCCGCCTGCACATGTACCGCGTCACCGGCGACGAGCGCTACAAGCCGTCGCCGCAGCTCGAGGCCAAGGTCCGGGCGGGCAAGCTCGGGCGGAAGACCGGCGAGGGCTGGTACACCTACTAGAACATGCGGCTGCATCATGTCGGCGTCGCGGTTGCCGACCTCGAGCCGGCGATCGAGATGTACACGTCGCTGTTCGGGGCTGAGCTCACGCATCGCGCCAGCAATGAGAAGGACGGGCTCGAGGCGGCCTTTCTACAGATGGGCGATGCCGAGATCGAGCTCCTGGCGCCTCTACGCGACGACTCGGCCGTCGGCAAGTTTCTCGCCAAGCGTGGGCCGGGCATGCATCACGTCGCCTACGCCGTCGCCGATATCCGCCAGGCCATGGCCGACGCGCTGTCGGCCGGCATGGAGCTCATCGACGCCGAGCCGCGCATGGGCATGCACGGCACGTTGATCGCATTCGTGCATCCGAAGAGTGTCGGCGGCGTGCTGACGGAGTTCGTCGAGACATGACCGACCGTCGCGACAGGGGGGAGTCCCCCCTCAGAAACGACAGCGGCATCCCGCTGAAGCCGGTTTACTCGGCGGAGGATCGGAGCAGCGAGGAACCGCCTCCGGGCACATTCCCATACACGCGGGGCATCCACAAAGACATGTATCGCGGCCGCCTGTGGACCATGCGCCAGTACGCAGGCTTCGGCACAGCGGCGGAATCCAACAAGCGCTACCGCTACCTGCTCGACCAGGGCCAGACCGGGCTCTCTGTCGCCTTCGACCTGCCCACCCAGATCGGCTATGACTCGGACGACCCCATGGCCAACGGCGAGGTCGGCAAGGTCGGTGTCGCGATCGACTCGCTCGAGGACATGGAGGTCCTGCTTAACGGCATACCCCTGGACAGGGTCTCGACGTCGATGACGATCAATGCCACCGCGGCGATGCTGCTGCTGCTCTATCAGCTCGTGGCGGAGAAGCAGGGAAGCCCGCCGGAAAAGATCACCGGCACGGTCCAGAACGACATCCTCAAGGAGTACGCGGCGCGCGGCACCTACATCTTTCCGCCCAGGCCCTCGATGCGCCTGATCACCGACCTGTTCGCCTATTGCGCACGCGAGCTGCCGAACTGGAACACCATCTCGATCTCCGGGTATCACATGCGCGAGGCGGGGTCGACAGCTGCCGAGGAGATCGCCCTCACGCTCAGCCACGCCATCGCCTATGTCGAGGCGGCGCAGGCGGTCGGGCTCGCGGTGGACGACTTTGCGCCGCGCGTCTCCTTCTTTTTTGCCTGCCACATGGATTTTTTCGAGGAGGTCGCGAAGTTCCGCGCCGCGCGCCGGATGTGGGCGCGCATCATGCGCGATCGATTCCACGCGCGGGACGACCGCTCGCAGGCGCTGCGCTTCCACACCCAGACCGGGGGCGTGACGCTGACCGCGCAGCAGCCGCTCAACAACGTCGTTCGCACAACGCTCGAAGCGATGAGCGCGGTTCTCGGCGGGACGCAGTCGCTGCATACCAACGCCTACGACGAGGCGCTAGGGCTGCCCTCGCAGAGCGCGGCCGAGATCGCCTTGCGCACGCAGCAGGTGATCGGCTTCGAATCCGCGGTCCCGTACGTGGCCGATCCTCTGGGAGGTTCCTTCTACGTCGAGGGCCTGACCGATCGCGTCGAGGACGAGGCGCAGGCGATCATGGCCGAGATCGATGAGCTCGGCGGCGCGGTCGCATGCATCGAGTCGGGCTGGACGCAACGCCGCATCGCGGACAGCGCGTACCGGCTGCAGAGGCGCATCGAATCGGGCGAGCGAGTCGTGGTGGGCGTCAACCGCTACACCGAGACCGATGCACGCCCGATCGACATCATGAAGATCAGCCCGCGCCACCAGGTCGCTCAGGCGCGGGCGTTGAAGAAGCTGCGCGCGGGGCGCTCAAAGCCCGTTGTCGAGCACCATCTCGCGGAGATCGAGCGGGCGGCGCGCGGCACGGACAACTTGATGCCGCCCCTGAAGGCGGCGCTGGCCGATTACGTGACGATCGGCGAGTGCTGCGCCGTGTTGCGCGCAGTGTTCGGCGAATACCACCCTGGGGAGGCGGCGTGATGAACGAGTACCCCGCAGTGATCCCGATGATCGCGTACGAGAATGGACCGGCGGCGATGGACTGGCTCGCCCGGGCGTTCGGATTTCGCGAACGCGCCCGGATGCTGGGCGAGAACGGCCGGCTGAGCCACGGCGAGATGGAGGCCGGCGACGGCATGATCATGCTCGCCACCCCTTCGCCCCACTATCGCGGGCCGAAGCATCACCGCGAGGAATGCGAGCAGGCTCAGCGCTGGTCCGAGGTCCCGTACATCATCGACGGCGTGCTCGTCTACGTCGACGACGTCGACGCACACTTTCACCGGGCGAAAGAAGCCGGCGCGCGGATTCTGTCTCCGGTCGAGCAGGGCCAGGAGGGCAAGCGGTACCGCGTCGAAGACATCGAGGGGCATCGCTGGATGTTCATGCAGAGGGCGTGAGCACTCCGCCCCGGCCCCGCAAGATCGACCCCCTCAACGACCTCCGCCGGCGCAAGTACGAAGCCGGACACGGCGATGCTGAGGCCTTCAACCGGCAGCACGCCAAGGGCAAGCTGACCGCCCGCGAACGAATCGCACGACTCGTCGACCGCAACTCGTTCGAGGAGATCGACCTGTTCGCGAGGCACCGGGACGGCGTAGCCGGAGACGGAGTCGTGACCGGGATGGCGAAGATCGACGGCCGCGACGTGATGCTGTTCAGCCACGACGCGAGCGTCTTCGGCGGCTCGCTGGGCGAGGTCTTCGCCGAAAAGGTGATCAAGGTGATGGACGTCGCCCTTGGCAGCCGGATCCCGATCATCGGGATCAATGACTCCGGCGGCGCCCGGATCCAGGAAGGCGTCGTGTCGCTCGCGGGTTACGCGGAGATCTTCTGGCGCAACGTCGAGGCAAGCGGCCTCATCCCCCAGTTGAGCCTGATCCTGGGCCCGTGCACCGGCGGCGCGGTCTACTCGCCGGCCATAACCGACTTCACGTTCATGGTCCACGGCGTCGGATACATGTTCATCACGGGCCCGGAGGTCGTCCGCGTGACGACGGGCGAGGATGTCACGTTCGATTCCCTCGGCGGGGCTGAGGTGCACAACGTCCGGTCCGGCGTCGCCCACTTCCTCGCGGAGAGCGAGGAGGAGTGCTTCACCCAGGTCCGCAAGCTCTTCAAGTACATCCCGCAGAGCTGTGAGGAGACCCCACCCCTGGTGGACGCGACAGACGACCCGGAGCGGGCCGCGCCGGGCCTCGCCACGATCATTCCCGACAACCCGAAGGAGCCGTACGACATCAAGGAAGTCATCGGGATGGTGGTCGACCACGGCGAGTTTTTCGAGGTGCAGCCGTTCTTCGCGATGAACCTGGTGGTCGGGTTCGCGCACCTCGACGGCAAACCCGTTGGCGTGGTGGCGAACCAGCCGAAGGTGATGGCCGGGGCGCTGGACATCAACGCCTCCGACAAAGGCGCGCGCTTCGTGCGCTTCTGCGACGCGTTCAACATCCCGCTCGTCACGTTCGTTGACGTGCCGGGCTTCCTACCGGGGACGGCGCAGGAGTACGGCGGCATCATCCGCCATGGGGCCAAGCTGCTGTACGCGTTCAGCGAAGCGACGGTGCCGAAGCTGACGGTGATCACGCGCAAGGCCTACGGCGGCGCCTACTGCGTCATGTGCTCGAAGCACATCCGGGCGGATTTCAACGTCGCGTGGCCGACGGCGGAGATAGCCGTCATGGGGCCCGAGGGCGCGGTGAACATCCTTTTCCGCCGCGAGCTGGCGGCCGGCTCCGCGCAGCGCAGTGAGCTGGTCAGCGACTACACAGAGCGGTTTGCCAACCCATACATCGCCGCCGAGCGCGGCTACATCGACGACGTGATCGAGCCAGGTCGAACCAGGGCCGAGCTCGTCCGCGCGCTCCGCATCGCCATGCGCAAGGAGCGCCGCCGCAGCCCCCGATGGCACGGCAATATACCTCTCTAATTGATCCGGCTCGAGCGCTGGACCGACGAGGACATGCCGCTGCTGGTGGGGCTCAACGCGCCGGAGATGACTGAGCATCTGGGCGGCCCCGAGACTCCCGAGCAGCTGGAAAAGCGCCACCGTCGCTACGTGGCCGCCGTCGATTCCGACGCGGCGCACATCTTCAAAGTCGTTCTGCTTCCGGAGGGTGTGCCGGTTGGCGGGGTGAACTTCTGGGAGCGGGACTGGGAGGGCGAGCCCGTGCTCGAGATAGGATGGGGAATCCTGCCCCAATATCAGGGCCGCGGCATCGCGTCGGCGGCGGTTGCGCAGGCCATCGAGCAGGCTCGAGCCACCTCCAGGCGCGCCGCCGTCCATGCGTTCCCCTCGGTCGACAACGCGCCGTCCAACGGCATCTGCCGCAAGCTCGGCTTCGAGCTCCTTGGCGAATGCGATTTCGAGTACCCGCCGGGTCACCCCATGCGGTGCAACGACTGGCGCCTCAGCCTCCGCCAATACACTTAGCCGATGCCGAGGCAGGACGCACAGGGTCGTTGGATCAGCGACGACGGCCTGCAGTACTGGGATGGGACCGCCTGGCGGCCGGTCGGCGTGCAGCCAGCGCCCAAGCGCGGCATCTCTGCCCTCCCAGCCGTGCTGATCGGTTGCGGGTTCGCGCTCGTGATCGTGCTGGTGATCGGCATCGGCCTGACCGTTTTTGCCTTGAACAGCCCCGACTTCCAGCGCAGCTTCTGCAACAGCTATGTCAACAGCGACAGCAACCTGACGTGCCCATTCCACCCTTCGCCATAACGTGAAGCTCCTCGAGTACCAGGCCAAAGAGGTGCTCGCATCTCTTGGCGTTGCCATCCCTCCGGGTGAGGTCGCCCGCACCGCGGACGAGGCCGCGGCGGCCTGCGCCAGGCTCGGCCCGGTCGCGGTCAAGGCTCAGGTGCCGGTCGGCGGGCGGGGCAAGGCGGGTGGGATCAAGCTGGCCCGCACCCCCGACGATGCTCGAGCGGCCGCCGACCAGATCATCGGCATGGACATCAAAGGCTTCAAGGTTCCGCTGGTCTACTGCGAAGCCGCGCTCGAGATCGAGCGCGAGATCTACCTTGGATTCACCGTCGACCGCGACGCGCGCGCCAACATCCTGATGCTCTCCGCGAAAGGAGGCATGGATATCGAGCAGGTGGCCGAAGAGTCGCCCGACTCGATCGCTCGCCTGTATCCCAATCCATGGCGCGGACCGCTGGACTTCGAGCTGACCCGACTGGTTTTCGAGGCCGGGCTGGGTGAGCTCGGGCGGCCGCTGACCGCGCTGATCAAGAAGCTGTATCGGGCCATCCCCGACTACGACGCCCTGACGGCCGAGATCAACCCAGTCGTCGTGACCAAGAAGGGCGAGGTAATCGCGGGCGACGCCAAGCTCGAGATCGACGACAACGCGGCCTGGCGCCACAAGGACCTGGAGCAGAGATACGGCGCTCTGATCGAGGGAGACCCGTACGAGGTCGAAGCCAAGAAGCGAAGCCTCACCTACGTTTCGCTCGACGGAGACATCGGGATCATCGGCAACGGCGCCGGCCTGTGCATGAGCACGCTCGACCTCGTCCAGCGCGCCGGAGGCAAGCCCGCGAACTTCTGCGACATCGGTGGCGGCGCCAAGGCGGAGGTGGTCGAGAACGCCCTCGCGGTGATCCTCATGAACCCGAAGGTCAGGGGCGTCGTCATCAACGTGTTCGGCGGCATCACCCGCGGCGACGAGGTTGCGAAGGGAATCATCACCGCTCGCGACAACCTGAGCATGAAGCTGCCGCTGGTGGTGCGCCTGAGCGGAACCAACGAAGAGGAGGGACGCGAGATCCTCAAGCGAGACGGCATCGAGCCTGGCGTCAACGCTTGGGCGGCGGCTCAAAAGATCGTCGAGTTGACCCGGGTCGGGATCAGATGAGCATCCTCATCGACGGCTCGACCCGGGTGATCGTGCAGGGGATCACCGGCCGCGAAGGCTCATTTCACACCGAGCAGATGAAGGAGCTGGGGACCAAAGTGGTCGGCGGCACGAGCCCGGGCAAAGGTGGGACGACCCATGCCGGCATACCGGTGTTCAACACGATGGCCGACGCGGTCAAAGCGACGGGCGCCAACGCTTCGGGCATTTTCGTTCCGGCCCCGTTCGCAGCCGACGCGATCATGGAGGCAGCCGCCGCCGGCATCACGCTGATCGTCTGCATCACGGAGGGCATCCCCATCCAGGAGATGATCCGGGTCAAGGATTTCCTGCGCGGCTACCCGCAGGCGCGCCTGCTCGGCGCCAACTGCCCCGGCCTCATCACGCCCGGCGAGGCGAAGATCGGGATCATCCCCCAGCGCATCACAAGGCCCGGATCGATCGGCCTGGTTTCGCGCAGCGGGACCCTCACCTATGAGGTCGCCTCGGCTCTTTCCGCCGCGGGGATGGGCCAGTCGACGATCGTCGGGATCGGCGGCGACCCGGTGCTGGGACTGACGTTTCGCGACGTGATCGAGATGTTCGAGAAAGACCCCGCCACGACGCAGGTGGTACTGATCGGCGAGATCGGCGGCAGCGACGAGGAGCATGCGGCCGAGCTCCTGGCCCGCGGCACGCGCCTGAAGGCGGTGGCGTTCATCTCCGGGCGCACGGCACCCGAAGGCAAGCGCATGGGGCACGCGGGCGCCATCATCTCGGGCAACCGGGGCACCGCCAAGAGCAAAGAGGAGGCTTTTCGGAAAGCAGGCGTCCCGGTGGCGGAAACTACGGATGACATAGTGGGTCTGCTTCGATGAGCGCGCTGCCGCTGGCCGTCACCCGGGCGCTGCCCGCGCAGCGGGCGCGTGACCTCGCGATCGCCGGCGCGCTTGTTCTGTGGCTCGTCTACACCCGCGTCTACTGGGTTCTCCAGGCGGCTCATCTCGGCGCGCCGGTCTGCCCCTTCTATTACGTGACCGGCCACCCATGCCCGTTTTGCGGGGGCACGCGGTCGTTTGCCTATATGTGGAACGGCGACCTCTCCGACGCGGTGCGCATGTATCCGCTGGGCCCGGCCCTGTTCGCCGGGACGATCGTGGGGGTTGGTGGCCTGTTGTCCGGCGCCATCACCGGGCGAACCTGGACGCCCCGCCTGACCGCAGTGCAGTGGAAGGGAATCGGGGCGGGCGCGGCGGTGGTCCTGCTGATCAGCTGGGCGCTGAAGGTGTTTGTCCTCGGCAATTGAGGTTCGGCGGCTCGGTCCCGAGGACTGGCAGCTCTACCGCCGCGTGCGCCTGGCCGCTCTGAAGGAAGCGCCGTACGCATTCGGGTCAACTTACGAGCGCGAGGCCCAGGCGCCCGAGAGCCGCTGGCGCCAGACCCTGGTCGACCGGGCCCGCTTCGTGGCCGAGGTCGATGGCGTGGTCGCCGGCACCGTGAGCGGCGGCGACGGCGACGCGACTGGCGCGGCCGCCATGACGGCGATGTGGGTCGATCCACGTTTTCGACGCCAGGGCGTCGGAGGCGTTCTCGTCCTCCACCTGATCCGGTGGGCGAGGTCGGCGCGTTACGACCAGATGTTTCTCTGGGTCACCGACGTCAACGCGAACGCTGAGCGGCTCTATGAGCGAAACGGGTTTGTCAGCACCGGAGCGGTGCAGGAGATTCGTCCCGGAGAGTTAGAGCACGAAATGTCGCGAAAGCTCTAAATGCGCTCGATCAACCGGGTGATGGTGGGGTAGACAAGCGCGTTGTTTTGGTTCGCGTTACCGGGATCGATCAGGTCATGCGGCAGGCGATCGGAAAGGGGAAATTCGAACGTCTCGACGCTGGCGCCGTGCTTGCGCCACGAATCGATCAGGCGGTAGGTGAACTTGTTGTCGAGGCGAGGCTCGGCGGCGTTGGTGACGACGACGATCGAGCGTGCCTCCGGCGCCCTGCTTTTGGCTGCCTTGACCAGGCGCCGGCCGGTCTGGAACAACGCCGCGTAGGCATGGGTCGAGAACCTGGGGTACCCGTACGGCGGACCTATCCTGTCCCGCAGCTTGCTGTTCCACCACACGTAGAAGTTCGGCATTCGAATCGCCAGCTTGCTGAGTGCGGTGAGCGCCGGACCCGGCACCGGCTTGAGGCCGAGCATCGGAGCGACCAGCACGGCGCGCTCGACGTCGCTCCGCGTCTGCGCCAGCAACCCGGCCAGGATCGCGCCAAGCGATAGGCCCGCGACGGTCAATCGCTCGCCCAGCGCGGCGCCAACCTCCGCCGACCGATTGGCAAGCGCGACGAGGTGCTCCGCGCGGAGCTCCGCGATCGACGTGTTCAGCCGGTCGGAGTAGCCGTGCCGCGGATAACGAGGGATGAAGACGTTCCAGCCACGTTCGTAGAACTGGCGGCCCAAAGCGTCCATCTGCTGCGGGCAGTTCGTGAAACCGTGCAGCAAGACCAGCGCTCGCTCCACCCGGCGCCCGTGGGTGTAGAGCCGCGTATTGCATAGCGGGTTGACGTTTGGCCCGTCGAGATCCTTGATCGTCGTCGCGATGCGGATCCCTTCCGAGTAGTGGTCTTCGGTCTTCACGTGCAAGGATTGTTGCAATGGATTTTGAACTGACTCAGGAGCAGCAGGCGATCCGCGACACATGTCGCGACTTCGCGCGCGAGGTGGTCGCGCCGGCAGCGGAGGAGCTCGACCGGCATCACAAGTTCGGCTACGACGTCGTCCGCCAGATGGGCGAGCTCGGCCTTTTCGGGCTGCCGTTTTCAGAAGAGGTCGGTGGCGCGGGGGGCGATTTTCTCTCCCTTTGCATCGCCATCGAGGAGATCTCGCGGGCCGACGCGGGAGTGGGCATCACGCTCGAGGCCGCGGTCTGTCTCGGCTCCTCGCCGATCTATGCGTTTGGGAGCAAGGAGCAGAAGGAGCGATGGCTGCCGGACCTGGTCGCGGGTCGCAAACTGTGGGCTTTCGGGCTGACGGAGCCTGAGGCGGGCTCGGACGCGGGAGCGACCAAGACGCGCGCGGAGCAGCGCAACGGGAAGTGGGTGATCAACGGTGCCAAGCAGTTCATCACCAACTGCGGCACCGAGATCTCGGCCGGCGTGACGATCACCGCCGTAACCGGTCGGTCGGGTGATGAATCGGAAATCAGCGCTCTCATGGTGCCGACAGGCACGCCCGGGTACCACGTGCTCGAGAGTTATCGAAAGCTTGGCTGGCATTCCTCCGACACACATCCGTTGAGCTTTGAGGATTGCGCTGTGCCGGCGGAGAACCTGCTGGGTGCTCGCGGTGGAGGCTACCGGCAGTTCCTGCACACGCTCACGGGCGGCCGCATCGCGATCGCGGCACTATCGGTGGGCGTCGCGCAGGCGTGCCTGGATGCGGCGCTCGCGTATGCGAAGGAGAGGCGCACATTCGGCGCTCCGATCTCCAAGCACCAGGCGATCCAGTTCAAGCTCGC
>VBHJ01000025.1 GCA_005887685.1 Chloroflexota bacterium
GTCGACGCCGCCCATGTTGCCCTGCCCGCTGCCCCCGTACAGCGGCGCGTCGCTGTTCAGGATCTCGAGCCAGCGCCCGGGTCCCGGAATCCCGATCTGGTAGTTGTGTCGCGGCACCGGCGTGAAGTTGAAGGCGGCGACCAGGACATCCTCCGACGACCGACCACGCCGGATCAAGCTCACCACGCTGTTGTCGGCGTCGTTCACGTCGATCCACGAGAAGCCGGCTGGGTCGAAGTCGAGCTCGTAGAGCGCCCTTTCCTCGCGCAGGATCCGGTTCAGGTCGCCGACCCACAACCGCAGCGCGCCGTGATTCGGCTGCTCGAGAAGGTGCCAGTCGAGGCTCTGCTCGACGTCCCATTCGCGCCACTGTCCGAACTCGCCACCCATGAACAGCAGCTTCTTGCCCGGCTGCGCGTACATCCAGCCGAACAGCAGCCGCAGGTTGGCGAACTTCTGCCATTCGTCCCCGGGCATCTTCGTGATCAGCGAACCCTTGCCGTGCACGACCTCGTCGTGTGAGAGCGGCAGCATGAAGTTCTCGCCGAACGCGTAGAGCATCCGGAACGTCAGGTTCGAGTGATGGAACTTGCGGTGCACCGGCTCGCGCTCGAAGTAGTAGAGGGTGTCGTGCATCCAGCCCATGTCCCACTTCATGCCGAAGCCAAGCCCGCCGACATAGGTCGGCCGCGACACCAGGGGCCACGCGGTGGATTCCTCCGCGATGGTCTGCGTATCGGGCTGCTCCTTGAAGACCTCGATGTTGAACCGGCGCAGGAAGTCGACCGCATCGAGATTTTCCCTGCCGCCGAACTTGTTCGGGATCCACTCTCCCTGCTTGCGCGAGTAATCGAGGTACAGCATCGAGGCGACGGCGTCGACCCGCAGCCCGTCGGCGTGGTAGCGAGCGAGCCAGTTGAGCGCACTGCTCACCAAGAAACCACGAACTTCGTTGCGGCCATAGTTGAAGATCGAGCTGCCCCAGTCGGGATGCACGCCAAGGCGGGGATCCGCATGCTCGAACAGGTGCGTTCCATCGAAGTTCTGGAGGCCGAACTCGTCGGCGGGAAAGTGCGACGGCACCCAGTCGAGGATCACGCCGACGCCGTTCTGGTGCAGGTAGTCGACCAGGAACATGAAGTCCTGGGGTGAGCCATAGCGGCTGGTCGGCGCGAAGTAGCCGGTGACCTGGTAGCCCCACGACTCATAGAGCGGGTGCTCCATCACGGGCATGAGCTCGACATGCGTGAAGCCCATGCGGCTTACGTAGTCCGCCAGCCTTGGAGCGAGCTCGCGGTAGCTCAGCCAGCGGTTTCCCTCTTCCGGCACCCGCATCCACGACCCCAGGTGCATCTCGTAGACGGACCACGGCGCGCCCTGGTTGTTGACGTTGCGGCGGTTCTGCATCCAGCCGTCGTCGCCCCAGTCGTAAGCAAGGTCCCAGACGATTGAGGCCTGGCGCGGCGGCGCCTCGGAGTAGGTCGCGAAGGGGTCGGCCTTGTCGACGCCGCTGCGCGTTGTGCGCGAATGGATGTAGTACTTGTAGAGCGCGCCGTGCCGCACCGTGGGGATGAAGCCCTCCCATATGCCCGACTGCTCGCGCGGGTAGAGGCCGTTGGCGTTTTTGTCCCACCCGTTGAAATCGCCGATCACGCTGACCGCGTCGGCATTCGGCGCCCAGACCGCGAAATACGTTCCCTCGGGGTCATGCGACGGGTGCGCGCCGAGCTTCTCGAACAGATGGCTGTGCGTGCCCTCGTTGAACAGGTGCAGGTCGAAGGGGCTGATCAGCGATCGCGCGATCACGCGGGCACCACCAGGTCGAGGATGCCACGCAGCGGGATGCGCACCCAGTCAGGTCGGAGGTTCAACTCGTAACGGAGTTCGTACAAGGCTTTCTCCAGGAGCATCGTGGTGAGCTGCAGCTCGAGGTCGTCCTGATTCTGAGGAACCCATGAGGCATTGCCGGCGGTCGCCAGGTAGCTCTTGAGGAACACCGCGGACACGGAATCCACCCAGAAGCGCGCCCAGGCCTGAAGGCTCGGCACCTTCTCGGCCGCGATCTGCTGCGAGCGGAGTGCGGCCTGGCTGGCGTAGGAGAAAGAACGCAGCATGCCGGCGACGTCGCGCATCGCCAGGCGCTTGAGGCGGCGCTCGTAGAGCGTGCGGGTCGGCTCGCCCTCGAAGTCGATGATCACGAAGTCGTGGCCGGTGTACAGGACCTGGCCGAGGTGATAGTCGCCGTGGACTCGGATGCGGGTCGTGTTCAGACGTCGCGCCAGGAACGATCGAAGGATGTACGCGATCCGCGACTCGAGGTCCAGCACCTGGCGAGCTTCCTCGCGAGTCTCCGCGGGCAGCTTGCTGAGCTGCGTGCGAAGCAGGTCGGTGGCGCGCAGAGACAAGCCGCTCAACGACTGATAGATCGAGCGCTGGTCTCCGGGCGAGATCCGCTCCGGAGCGAATGCAGGGTCGGTGGGATCGGAGGACAGCGCCGCGTGCAGCTCGGCGGTGCGGCGCCCGATCAGCCGGGCTGAGTCCAGGTACCCGCCGATGGTCCTGGTGGCGACCTCCGTCGGGTCGATCCGGCTCGCCTCGACCAGGCTGCGCGGCAGGGTGGGCGGCTCGAGCCCGGCGAGGTCGGGACCGGTGAAGAAATGGGCCAGGGTGTTGAGCGTGTACTGCCACGCGTCGCCCTGGTTCGGCACGTAGCCCTGCAGGATCGCGATCGTCACCGGTTCGCCCTTCCCGCGCCGGTACTCGAGGCTGCCCGCCAGCGGTGCGATGTGGGCGAAGGTCGTCTTCTCGGTCAGGAACCGTCCGACCTCGAGCTCTGGGTTGACGCCTTCCTCGAGCCGCCGGAAGACCTTCAGCATCAGCCGCTCTCCAAAGATCACCGAGTTGTTGCTTTGCTCGGCGACCGAGAGCTGCGCCTCGAGGCGAATCGTCTCCGGCCCTCGCAGTCGCGCGAACGCGCGCGTGGTCGTCCCCACCAGGGTTCCGGTGCCGCCCGCCGCCCGCCGCCGGCGGGCGATCGCCCCGAGCATCGCTTCGGCGAAGTTGGGAGGTCCGAGCGCGTCGTAAAGCAGCCCCCGGGCCTCTTCCCCCGCGTTCCGCACCCATGCGATCGCCGAGTTCGGCCAGCGCTCGCGGATGTGCGGCGCCTCCGCGGCGTTGGCGTAGGCGATCGGGATCATGTACGTGTCGGGGTCACCCTCGGCGTAGCCGATCACGACCGAGGTGAGATAGGAGTTGCCTTCGGCGCCGGGGACGGTCACCACGTCGACGATCGATGCGGTCTTGATCCGCCGCGCCTTGCCCCCGAACCACCGGCGCTGTGGGATGTAGCCGAGGAGGACGCTCTCGAGCCTCTCTTTGGCTGCGCCGACCAGCGCGGATTCCCAACCTCCGGTGGTGCGCACCTCGGGCAGCGTGGCCGCCGGCTGAGCCCCGTCGCTCTGAATGCTGGGGGCGGCGCGCGGCTGCATGGCGAACCAGTAGAAGGCGTGCGGCCCCAGCGTGAGGAAGTAAGGGTTGTCGCCGATCACCGGCATCTCGTTGCTGCTGAAGAGCTCGACCGGAACGAGGCCCTTCCACTGGCTGAGATCCAGCTCCACCGCCTGCAGGAAACGAGACAGGTTGGCGATGCACAGGATCTGCTCCGACTCGTACCGCCTTACATACGCGAGGACCTTGCGGTTTTCCGGGCGGAGCAGCTCGAGGGTGCCGCGGCCGAAAGCGCGATGACGTTTGCGCAAGGCGATGAGCCGCTTGGTCCACGAATAGATCGAGTGAGGGTTTCCCTGCTGCGCCTCGACGTTGACTGTTTCGTAGTGGTACTCGGGATCGGTGATCACCGGCAGGTACAGGCGCTGCCGGTTGGCGCGGGAGAACCCCGCGTTGCGGTCCGCGCTCCACTGCATCGGCGTGCGCACGCCGTTGCGGTCGCCGAGAAAGATGTTGTCGCCCATGCCGATCTCGTCGCCGTAGTAGAGGACCGGCGTGCCCGGGAGTGAGAAGAGCAGTCCGTTCATGAGCTCGATGCGGCGGCGGTCGTTGCCGAGCAACGGCGCCAGCCTGCGCCGGATGCCCAGGTTGAGCCGCGCGAGGCGGTCCTGCGTGTAGGCGCGGTACATGTAGTCGCGCTCTTCGTCCGTGACCATCTCGAGCGTGAGCTCGTCGTGGTTGCGCAGAAACAGCGCCCATTGCGCCGAGTCCGGGATGCTCGGCGTCTGGGCCAGGATGTCGACGATGGGAAAGCGGTCTTCCATCCGGATCGACATGAAGAGGCGCGGCATGAGCGGGAAGTGGAACGACATCTGGCATTCGTCGCCCTGCCCGAAATACGCCACGGCGTCCTCTGGCCACTGGTTGGCCTCGGCGAGCAGCATCCGGTTGCGGAAGTTCTCTTCGACGTGGCGCCTCAGGTCCTTGAGGAACTGGTGCGTCTCGGGAAGGTTCTCGCCGTTGGTGCCCTCCCGCTCGTACAGGTAGGGAACCGCGTCGAGCCGTACGCCGTCGATTCCCATCTCCATCCAGAAATCGAGCACCTTGAACATCGCTTCATGGACCTTCGGGTTGTCGAAGTTGAGGTCGGGCTGGTGGGAGTAGAAGCGGTGCCAGTAGTAGGCATTGGCCACGTGGTCCCAGGTCCAGTTCGACGTCTCGAAGTCCTTGAAGATGATCCGCGCGTCCTGGTAGCGCTGGTTGGTCTCGCTCCATACATAGAAGTCGCGCAGCGCGGTGCCCGCCTTGGCCCGGCGCGCGCGCTGGTACCAGGGATGCTGGTCAGATGTGTGGTTGCAGACGAGCTCGTTGATGACCCTGATCCCCCGACGGTGGGCTTCCCTGATGAGCTGGCTGACATCGCCCAGCGTGCCGAACATCGGGTTGACGTTGGTGTAGTCCGCGATGTCGTATCCGTCGTCGCGCAGCGGCGAGGGATAGAAGGGAAGCAGCCACAACGCGTTGATCCCGAGGTCCTGCAGGTAAGGCAGCTTCTCGATCAGGCCGCGGAAATCCCCGCTGCCGTCGGCGTCGCTGTCCATGAACGCGCGGACGTGGAGCTCGTAGATCAGCGCGTCCTTGTACCAGAGCGGATCCTCTTCGAGGTGGAGGATCTCAGGTTTGCGTTTGCGGCCGGTGGTAGGGGTGGCGATCAAAGGAAATACTCGAAGTCGTGCTCGCTGCGTACGCGACGGCGGAACCGAAAGACCTGGCCCGGCATGGAGTGCGGGTTGATCTCGACGAAGTTGCGCGGCCCGTTCCACAGGTACCGCGCACCGCTGATCAGCTCGTGTGCCTGGTAGGACCGGTCGCCCTCGATGCCGAGCTCCTCCAGGGGCAGGTTGACCATGCCGCGCTGCACGTGGTGCGGGTCGACGTTGACCACGGTGAGGATCACGTTGGCATTGTCGGGCGTGCTCTTGGAGTACGCGAGGAGCTGGTCGTTCTCGGTCGGGTGAAACCGCAGCCCCCGGTCCGTCTGGAGGGCGGGATTCTCGTGCCGGATCCGGTTGATGATCGTGACCAGCTCGCGAAGGCTGTCCGGACTTTCGCGGTTCCATTTCCGCGTCTGGTATTTCTCCGAGTCCAGGTACTCCTCCGAACCCTGCTCGCGGGCTCGGTTTTCCATCAGCTCGAACGCGGGGCCGTAGATGCCGTAGCTGGCGCCCAGCGTCGCCGCAAGGATGAGGCGCGCCTGGAAGGCCGGCCGGCCTCCGGTCTGCAGGTACTCGGTGAGGATGTCCGGCGTGTTGGGCCACAGGTTGGGCCGAAAGAATTCGCGGATCGGCGGCTGGGCCAGCTCGGTGAAGTACTGGTAAAGCTCGTACGCGGTGTTCCGCCACGCGAAGTAGGTGTAGGACTGGCTGAAACCCGCCTTGGCGAGGCGGTACATCACCTTCGGTCTCGTGAAGGCTTCCGAAAGCAATACCACGTCGGGATGGCTGCTCCTGAGCTCGGCGATGAGCCACTCCCAGAACGCGAAGGGCTTGGTGTGCGGGTTGTCGACCCGAAAGACGCGCACTCCCTGGTCCGCCCAGAACAGGACGATCGACAGCAGCTCCTGCCACAGCTCGCGCCAGCTCTCCGTCTCGAAGTCGAAGGGATAGATGTCCTCGTACTTCTTGGGTGGGTTCTCGGCGTACTGGATCGAGCCGTCCGGCCGGTGCTTGAACCACTCGGGATGCTCGCGCGTGTACGGGTGGTCCGGCGAGCACTGGAAGGCGATGTCCAGCGCGACATCGATGCCCTCCTTCGCCGCCGCCTGGACCAGGTGGCGGAAGTCCTCCAGCGTGCCCAGCTCGGGATGCACCGCCTTGTGGCCCCCCTCCTCAGAACCGATCGCCCAAGGGCTGCCTGGCTCGCCCGCGGTTGCGGGCCGGTTGTTGGCGCCCTTTCTTTGGGTGTGGCCGATGGGGTGGATGGGGGGAAAGTAGAGGACGTCGAAGCCCATCTGCGCGATGTCCGGCAGCAGACGCTCGACGTCGGGAAACTTGCCGACGGACCGGGGGAAGAGCTCGTACCAGGTGCTGAACCTGGCCATGGCCGCCTCGACGACAACCTCGACCTCCCGCGCGTAGACGGTGGCTGCGCCCCTGTCCGCGTAACGGCGCATGAGCTGGCCGATCTCACCATCGACGGCTGGGGAGGAGCCCTTCCGAAGCGTCTTCGACACGGCGATCAGGCGCGCCGCGTCCGCCGCGCTCCCGTTTGCCCTGCTGGCGGCGTGCTCGATCATCCGGGCCCCGAGCTCGAGCTCGGTCGCGATGTCCTGGCCGGCCTCGATCCGCTTGGCCAGCTGCCGGCCCCAGGTCTCGAAGGGGTCGACCCAGCTTTCGACGGTGAACACGTAGGTGCCCAGCTCAGTGACCGGAAACTCGGCCCGCCAGCGGTCGTTGACCAATGGTGCCATCGGCACTTCTGTCCAGGTATGGACCAGCCCCTCCGGCGGCTGCGCCGCCACCTCCCCATGAATGGGGAGGAGGACCCTGTAACGCAGCACCGCTGCGATGGCGTCATGGCCGTCGGCGAAGATGTCGGCCTCGACCGTCACGGTCTCCCCGACCGAACGTTTGGCCGGGAAACGCCCGCCGTCGATCTCAGGCATCACCGCCTCGATGACGACCCGCCGGCGGCCTTCGACGACGTGGTCGAGGGTCGTTTTGCTGGTTGCCGGTGAGCGGTCGACGCGCCGCTTCGCCGGTGCTCGGGCCACAGACCAATCGTGCCATGATTCGCGGGGGTGCTGAGATCCATCGACCCGGCCACGGGCCGGGAGCTTGCCTCGTTTCCGGAAGCTGACGACGCATCGATCGATACGGCCCTCAACCGGGCATGGGCGGCCCGGCACCCCTGGCGCGACGCCGGCCTGGGCATGCGCACTGCGCTCATGCGATCGGTCGCGGGCGTGCTGCGGGCCGACAAGTCGCGCTATGCCGCCCTGCTCACGTCGGAGATGGGCAAGCCGATCGTCGAGGCCGAGGCGGAGGTCGAAAAGTGCGCCTGGACGGCCAACTGGTTGGCCGAAAACGGGGCCCGCCTGCTCGCCGACGAACAGGTCGAGAGCACCGCCACCGCGAGCTACGTCCGGTTCCAGCCTCTTGGCGTGATCCTGGCGGTCATGCCCTGGAACTTCCCTTTCTGGCAGGCCTTCCGGGCCGGCCTGCCGGCGCTCGCGGCTGGCAACGTGATGCTCCTCAAGCACTCGTCGAACGTGCCGCAGTCGGCGCTCGCGATCGAGGAGGTCTTCCGGGAGGCGGGCGTCCCTGAGGGCGTGTTCCAGACGCTGCTCGTAGGCTCGGCGGCAGTGGGGCGGATCGTCTCCGACCATCGCGTGGCGGGCGTCACCCTGACCGGCTCTGAGGGGGCAGGCGCGGTGGTGGCCGAGACCGCGGGGCGGGCGTTGAAGAAGAGCGTGCTCGAACTTGGCGGCTCAGATCCTTTCATCGTTCTGGCCGACGCCGACCTGAGCACGGCGGCCGCCGTCGCGTGCCGCGCGCGCAACCAGAACAACGGCCAGAGCTGCATCGCCGCCAAGCGCTTCATCGTGGAGGAGCCCGTCGCCGACGAGTTCGAACAGCGCTTCACCAGCGCAGTCGCCGCTCTCAAGGTCGGCAATCCCATGGACCGGGCCAACCAGGTTGGACCGCTTGCCCGTGGCGACCTGGTCGACGAGCTCGAGCGGCAGGTCGGCGAATCGCTTCGGCTCGGTGCGAAGGCTTCGACCGGCGGCAAGCGCATCGCCGGCGACGGCTACTTCTTCGAGCCGACCGTTCTGGTCAACGTGCGGCCGGGAATGCCCGCGTACCACGAGGAGACGTTCGGCCCGGTCGCCGCGGTGATCCGCGTCAAGGATGCCGAGGACGCGCTGCGGGTCGCCAACGACAGCGACTTCGGGCTCGGCTCCAGCATCTGGACCTCCGACCTCGAGCGGGGCAAGAGCCTTGCTGAGCGGATCGAGGCGGGCCTGGTCTTCATCAACGGCATGGTCGCGTCTGACGCGCGGCTGCCGTTTGGAGGCGTCAAGCATTCGGGCTTCGGCCGCGAGCTGTCGGAGTACGGCATCAAGGAGTTCACCAACATCCAGACCGTCTGGGTCGGGCCGACACGCGACGGTCAGGCGAAGGCTGCGCCACCTCCACGCGCCGAGTGACGCTCGAGACGCCGCGGCTCCTCCTGGAGCCGGTGGGCGCCTCACACGCGGACGGACTGTACGCAGCTGTGGTCGCCTCCAGAGCCGAGCTGTTGCCCTGGATGCCGTGGGCACGCGAGCCGACGCGTGAAGGCAATATCAAGATGGCCCTTCGCGATGAGAAAGCGTGGAGCGACGACCGCGTCTTTCAGTTTGCGATCATCGAAAAAGAAAGCAATGACGTGCTCGGTGTGGCCGGCCTCAATCGCGAAGGTGGCGATTCGGCGGAGCTCCATTACTGGATCAGAAGCGACCGGAGCGGGCTCGGTCTGACCACGGAAGCGTGTCGAGCGCTGATCGAGTGGGCGCGCGACGAGCTCGCGTTGTCACGCCTGACTCTGTGGGCGGGACGCGAAAACCACGCCAGCAGGCGCGTCGCCGAGAAGGTTGGTTTCACCCACCTCGGTCCGCTGTCCTGGCGACCCGAAGGTGGCATGGGCGACTTCGAGGCGGAGAGCTACGAGCTGAGATTCAGCCCTGTGACTTCTGCGCCGCCGCGGGAGGGATGACGACCGGGATCGCTGGCGACTTGGTCGGCTTCTTGGCCTTCTCGTGCTTGCGCGCCATGACCGAGTAGCTGTCCTTCAGGGCGTAGGCGGGGTCAAGACCGAGGCTCTGCGACATCTCGGGGAGGACCTGCGCCGGCCCCTCGAGCTCGACGAACCAACCGAAGTCGAGGACGTCCAGCGTGACGGCGACACCGTCGAGCATCCACATCGAGCGCTGCTTCGGATACGTCCAACCGACCCGGAAGCCGAGCTGCTGCAGCATGTCGAGGGTCGCGTGGACGTCCGGAACGTCGACCTCGGTCTCCTCCCGGATCTTGACCCCGCCCTCGAACTTGGCGGGGCCTTTCGCAGTGAGCACTCCACGGGGTCCGCCGTTGAGGACGCGGAGCCGCAGCGTCGTGTTGCGGGTCGATTTGCCAGGTCCGTTGAACCGGTAGTTGTCCTCTTTGTATCGGCCGATCAACTTCGCGCCGCGCTTGCGAAGCAGGTCGCGAAGTTTCGTATGGTCGCGGGCGCCGGCCACGCGAAACTTGAGCTCGGACTCGATGCTGCGATCGCGAGGGACGCGTAGTCGACGGCCTGCCACGGTTGGAGGTTAACGGTTACGCCGCGGGCCTTCTTACGCGATACAGCGACGCGACCACCGCGGTGCATTCGTCTTCGACGAATTCCAGGCCGGCGGCTTCAGCGATGTCGCGCGCTTCCTGGGAGCGGATGTCCTCCTGCAGCCACAACGCCTTGGCTCCCACCGCGACCGCCTGACGCGCGATCTCGGGCGCATCGGCGGCAGGCCGGAAGACGTCGACGAGGTCGATAGGCACTGGAACGTCGAGCAGCGATCTGTATACCCGCTCGCCGAAAAGCGTCTCCGCGAACGGGTTGATGGGAATGATGCGGAATCCCCTGCTCTGCAACCCTGCGGGAACCGATCCTCCCGCCTTGTCCGGATCGCGCGACGCGCCGACCACGGCGATCGTCTTTGCGCTCTGCAGGATCTCGTGCGAAGGGCGGCTCACCTAATCAGCAAGCCTGAGGCGCCGCGCGATATTCCAGGTTCTCCGCGATCTGCACCGCCATCTCGCGTCCGGCGAATCTCTCGACCAGCCACAGGCCTAGGTCGATGCCGCTCGTCACGCCGCCGGCGGTGATCCGGTCGCCGTCATCGACGACTCGCTCGCGGACGAGGGTGGCTCCGGCTGCTTCGAGGTCGCTCCAGGCGCCGTGGTGCGTGGTGGCCCGGCGGTTGGTGAGCGCGCCTGCGGAAGCCAGGATCATGGCTCCGGTGCAGACCGATGCGAGGATTGCGCCTCGGGCTTCGGCCGCGTCGATGACGGGGACCCAACGCCCACTCTCTGCCTCTGTGCGCGCGCCCTTCGCGCTGCGGGCGACCCAGCCGCCGCCGGGGAAGATGTGGATGTCCGCGCTGTCTCGGCAGACCCCATCCGGGACTATCGCCAGGCCGTGCGCGCACGTGATCCGCGATTGAGGCTCGAGCGTCACCAGCTGCACGTCGAACGGAGCGCCGCGTTCTGCCGCGCTGCGCAAGACCTCGAGCGGCCCGACGGCGTCGAGCTCGTCCATGCCGTCGAAAACCGCGATGTCGATGATCATCTCGCTAGAGCGCGGGCCGGGCTTCCAGCACGCCTTTCGCCTGACGGCGAAGCGCTATCACCATCCACATGGCGGTGGCGGTCATCAGGGTCGCCCCTACGCTCTGGATCCAGTTGTCAAAAAGGAATCCGACCACGGCGAAGATTGGCCCCGAAGCCGCGTACCCGATCCCGGCCCATCGAGGCATCAGCGCAAGCCGCGCGAAACCCACGCCCAGGACGATGAAGC
>VBHJ01000229.1 GCA_005887685.1 Chloroflexota bacterium
CACGAGATCTCCGCTCTACTGCGCGTCAGAGTGAGCACGGTCAAGTCACGCGTCCATCGCGCGCGCCTGTTCCTGCGAGGCCGCCTGGCCGGATACATGACAGGGGAGCTCGGCGCCGCCCCAGAGGATTCAGCCAGTTCGTCCTGAGCCCACCGTCCTCTCGGGGGGATCGCCATGAGTGAGGTTCCGGTGCTCAAATCTGGAGGCCCGACCGATGAGAAGGTGCTGGCGGGGCTCATCGGGAGGGCGCCCGTCTTCAAGTCGATCGTGACAAGCCTGCCCATGCTGGCGAGCTCCGAAGGCGCGGTCCTGATCACGGGGGAAACGGGCACAGGAAAGGAGCTCGTGGCCCGCGCCATTCACTCGCTGAGCGAGCGCGCGTCTCATCCCTTCGTGGCCGTGAACTGCGGCGCCTTCGTCGAGACCCTGCTCGAGTCCGAGCTATTCGGCCACGAGCGGGGCGCATTCACTGACGCGCATGCGCGCCGGCATGGACTCGTGGCTCAGGCGGCGGGCGGGACGATGCTCCTGTACGAGGTTGACACGCTGATGCCCAGGGCTCAGGTGGCGCTGCTCCGAGTCCTGCAGGAGGGATACTTCAGGCCCCTGGGCGCCGGCGCCGAGCAGCATTCCGACGTCCGCTATCTCGCCGCGACCAATGCCCCGCTCGATCGGATGGTCCAGGCCGGATCATTTCGGGCCGATCTCTTTTACCGCCTGTGCGTGTTCTCGGTCGGCGTGCCTCCCCTGCGGGAACGGGTCGAAGACATCCTGCCGCTGGCCGGCCATTTCCTGGAAAAGCACGTGTCGAGTCCGGGCCCAGCGCCCGGCCTCTCGGCCGCGGCGGCGGAGGCCCTCCTGGCCTATGACTGGCCGGGCAACGTGCGGGAGCTCGAGAGCGCAATGGTGCGGGCGCTGCCGGCGGCAAGAGGCGGGACGGTGGAGCCAGAAGACCTGGGTCTGCCGGGGATCCCGGGCAGGAGAGCGCCGCGCCTACTTCCCGAGGCTTCGCCCACCTACAAGATCCAGAAGCGACGGGTGGTGGAAGCCTTCGAGCAGCAGTATCTGCGACGGCTGATGTCCGAGCATCGGGGCAACGTGAGCCGTGCCGCGCGCGCCGCCGGCAAGGAGAGGCGCGATCTCGGCAAGCTGCTGAAGCGGCACGGTCTCGACCCGCGCCGGTTCACGGCGTAGACCATGCGATACCGACGCCTGAGCTATCGCTACACGATGGTGGTGCCCTCGGGCCAGAGGTGGCCGTTCCAGGACACGTGGGAGAGCGACCGCCTGCGCTTTTTCGTGCCGGCCCGGTGGCGACCCGACGCGGACCTGTACGAGACAGCCGGGACGATCGAGATCGTCGTGGATCTCGCCGGGGCCACGGAGGACGACTTCGAGGTGCAGCTCTTCGAGGACGTTCTCGTGGTCCAGGGGCATCGCCAGCTCCCCTCGGGCCCCGAAGGCGCCGTGTACCATACAGCCGCCATTCGCCAGGGCCCGTTCCAGGTGGAGGTGCCGCTGCCCACGCGCGTGGACTCGGCGCGCGTCGAGGCCCGCTACGATCGTGGTCTCCTCCTCGTCACCCTCCACAAGCGGCCGCGAGCCAGCTGATGGCGGATAATCCAGACACCGGCCCAGGCGGCTTCACCATCCCGGACACTCTTCCCGTCCTTCCGCTCCGAGAGGCGATTCTCCTGCCCTTCACGGCGACCCCGCTCGTGGTGGGGCAGCCGCGCTCCATGCGGCTCGTGGACGACGTCATGCGCGGCACCCGGCTCTTGACCCTCGTCGCGCAGCGCGATCCCAAGGTGGAGTCGGCCACGCCCGACATCCTCCACCACGTGGGCACGGTGGGCGTCATCCACCAGCTCGCGCGAGCGGGCGACGGAACCATTCGTATGATGGTCCAGGGTCTGGAGCGAGTCCGGCTCAAGGACTGGATCCAGACGGAGCCCTATCTCGTCGCGCGGATCGAGCAGGCTCCCGACGAAATGCCCGGGGGGACGGAAGTGGAGGCGCTGCGCCAGGCCGTCGTGGACGTCTTCTCCCGCCTCGTCGCGGTGTCGAACGACCTGCCCGATGAGCTCCCCGTGGCCGCGCGTAGCTTGCCCGATCCCCGCCACGTGGCGTACTTCGTGGCCTCCGTGTCCCCGCTCGACACGGCCATGCGTCAGGAAGTCCTCGAGATGGACCCCGTCACCGCCAAGCTCCGCCGGCTCCTCGAGCTGCTCCAGCGCGAGCTCGCGGTGCGGGAGCTGGGCCGGAAGATCACCACGGAGACCGAGGAGCGGCTCTCCAAGAAGCAGAAAGACTTCTACCTGCGCGAGCAGCTCCGGTCGATTCAACGCGAGCTCGGAGAAGAGGAGGAAGGCGGCGGCGACGTCACCGAGCTCCGCGGCGAGATCGAGAAAGCCCATCTCCCCGAGGAAGCGCGGCGAGAGGCGGAGCGCGAGCTCTCGCGGCTGGCCGGCATCTCGCCTGCGTCGCCGGAGCACGGCATGATCCACACCTATCTCGAATGGCTGGCGAGCCTGCCGTGGAGCAAGCTGGACGGGGGGACTATCGACATCCACCGCGCCCGCCAAGTGCTGGACGAGGACCACTTCGACCTGGAGAAGATCAAGGACCGGATTCTCGAGTATCTCGCCGTCAAGAAGCTCAGGCAGGAGCGCGAAAGCCAGACGGGCCAGCCCGGCTCAGGGGAGGCTCCGGTGCCTGCCCAGCCGCCTCGCGTCACCGGCGATAGTCCGGCGCGGGAGCCCATCCTCTGCTTCGTGGGGCCTCCCGGCGTGGGCAAGACCAGCCTCGGCCAGAGCATCGCCCGCGCCCTGGGCCGGAAGTTCGCGCGCATGTCTCTGGGTGGGGTGCGGGACGAAGCGGAGATCCGCGGACACCGGCGGACCTATATCGGCGC
>VBHJ01000239.1 GCA_005887685.1 Chloroflexota bacterium
ACATTCGATGACGTCTGCGGCGATCGCCTGTGCTGCGAGGAGAGACAGTGATGGTTCAGGCAATGTCTCTCTCCGAGCCGGTTGCAGCAGCCCCTGTCTCGAGTGGGTACGCAGCGTTCCAGGGGGACATCCGCAAGGTGTCGGTCGTGATGGCCGATCTACGTGGGTTCACAACGTTCTGCGAGCGCGTCCCGCCCGGTCTGATGTCGAGAGTGCTCAACGAGTACTTGACGGCGATGATCGAAGTGATCCTGGGGCAGCAGGGGCGCGTTCAGGACTTCGTCGGAGACGGAATCCTCGGGGTGTTTGGCGCCCCGGAGCAGGATCCCGACCATGCCTGGCATGCGGCGCTTGCCGCCCTCGAGATGCAGGTGGCCATCCGGCAGCTAGGGCATCGCTGGGAGCGGGAGGTAGGGACCTCGTTCGCCCTGGGCGTGGCCGTACATACGGGCGAGGTCTTCGCCGGAGCCGTCGGGTCACCCAGGCAGAGCAAGTACGCGGTCGTGGGAGATCCCGTCAACACGGTGGCGAGACTCGAGGAAGTAAACCGCAATCTGGGGACGGAGATCGTGATGAGTGAGGATGCCTTGGCTCTGGTGCGGGAGAGGGTGGACGTCAACCCCCGAGGATCGTTTCCCATGCGGGGGCGGAGCCGTTCTGTGGAGGTGTTCGAGCTGCTTGGCCTTCAGGAGGCGCTCTGGCAGATGGCGTAGGAGCCGTGGCGGATCTGTGCATCACGGCGATGCCGTACGTGGAGAAAAAATCGCGCCAGAGAGGGCCTGTAAGCCGGGCCTGACCACCCGTCGAGTTTTCTCAAATTTTCCGATGGGGTGGACGCTCACGCGGTGCGGCGGCAGGGGAGGGTTTGTAATTCTGGACTGCGTTGTCAGCTCGATGCGACCAAGTCCCGCGAATCGCTCTAGCGCAAGGTTCTACGCGGTCGCTGGTTCAGATCCCGGGCCCGCAACCACCTGCAGGCGAACAGGTCGCTAGGCTTCTGCTTCGAGATCCCGATCTAAAATCCGTCTTGGAACGCCGACGCACCGCCGGCAGCGGTCCGGCCGCCGCCATCTCCACCCTGTTCGGTGTATCACTCTCTCAGCATTGTCCCGGTCGGCGCCGTGACCCCACCTGGGGGCCATGGCCCTCCAGCGAGCGGTCTATCGGCCCCGAGACGCCGAGCACACCGTGCTCCACCAGGTCATCGCCGAGCACCTGGAGGTCTTCCTGCGCGCGGCGCGGGCCTGCCGCAGTTCGTCGGAAGGCGCGTGCCCGAGCCCACGGCCGCGACGGCGCCGCTGGCCGCAGGTCTGGACGGCACAGGGATGAAGAGCAGTCCCCGCGCCAGCTGGGCGACCCTAATGCACCGGGCGTTCGGCATCGACGTGCTGGCATGTGCCCACTGTGGAGGCCGGCTGCGCCTGATCGCCACGCTGCACGATCCCGCGGTCATCCGGAAAATCCTCGCGCACCTCGCCCTCGGCCACTCGGGGCAGAGTCCCGGCCCCGCCCCACCCGAGTCCGCCGCCGCCGCGCCCTGATCGGATCGGCTCTGAGGCGCGGCAGACGCCATCGTGCCGGCGCTGCGAGGTGGCATTCGTGCTGACTCGGCCGGGGTCCGCCGGCCGATTGACGGCGGCGGTCTGTCTGGCCTAGCATCTCGCTCACCCGGGCCGCCGCTCGACCCGCGAGGAGGCCGCTGATGTGCACTGTGGCAGCGGCTTCTGGCGCGGCCAGCGTCCGAGTCCGGCACATTATGTCACGGGGATGGGACCCATGGACGGAGCGACCGCTGCCGGAGGGCGTTCGTGTTGCCTATCCTCCGATCAGGAGCCGCGAGTGCCCGCGGCGCACTTCAGGCCTTCATCAGGGCGCTGCCCGGCTATGCCTTCAGCTCCTTCTTCGGCTCGTTGAAGGCGCGCCAGTCTGTGCCCCGGGCGAGAAGCTTCTGCGGGCTCGTCTTGATCATTCCCGTCTCGTGGAGTCGGAGCGCGTAGAAGCGCATCGTGTCGGCCGGGTCGTATTCCCTCCATTTGGTGTAGGGAATCTCCTTGAGGGTTTGCAGCGCATAGGCGTAGGTCTTCACAAAGCCCCGGTCTACGAGGGAGCGAGCAACCCGATCCGGCTCAAGGGCGCACAAGTCGGTCGCCTTCTGGAAGGCGCGCAGCATCCGCTTGGTGGCCACCGGGTTCTTCTTGGCAAAGTTAGCGTTAGCCACCGCCATGCAGCAGAAATACTGAGACCAGGGTCGATCCTCGGTGGTGCTTACGATCACATGACCGATCTTTCTGGTCCGGAGCTCCTGGGGATCGGGGGGAAAGCCCATCAACCCATCGATCTTCCCGTCGGCGAGGAGCTGGATCGCCTCCTTTGACGATGGCTGTACGAGCTTAGCATCCCGGCGAGGGTCGAAACCGACATAGGTGGCCATGGCGGTCACGAGCGCAACGCCGCTCGAGTTACCAACGGCGACGGTGCCCTTCTTGAGATCGAGAAGCGAGCGCACTCGATCGGTTGCGAATAACTCGAAGCAGCCTGCATGGATTCCCCCGACAGCGACGAGAGGTTGCCCCGCATCCAGGGACAGCAAGAGGCCCATGACATCAGCCGCCCCGAAGTTGATCTTGCCGGCGACGAGATCGCCTATGTAGTCGGTTGACGTCCTATACTGGATGTCGGTAAACCCCTCAGCCCGGAGTAAATCGTCCGCAATCCACTGAGGCGCGAGACACGCGTGGTCGAACGGGAATTTCGGAAGCGTCAGCCTCGTGATCTCCGGAGGCGGCTCCGCGTCCGCCGGCTTCGGCGAGACCCCCAGAATGACCGCGGCCGCGGTGAGTGCCATGCCGTTCGCGAACTCTCGCCTCGTGGTCTGGCTCATGTCGTGAACTCCCTCTGGAGC
>VBHJ01000223.1 GCA_005887685.1 Chloroflexota bacterium
ATCGGGTTGCGACCGCTGCGCAGGATGGGAGCTGTCGCGGACACGATCGCGGCGGGCGACCTCAGCCGGCGCGTCGAGCCCGCGTCGCCGAGAACCGAGATCGGCCGCCTCGGCCTCGCGCTGAACGCGATGCTCAGCCAGATCGAGGCCGCCTTCGCGCAACGCACCGCGTCCGAGCAGCGCCTTCGCCGCTTCATCGCGGACGCCTCTCACGAGCTGCGCACGCCGCTCACGTCGATCCGCGGTTACTCGGAAATGCTGCGCCGTGGTGCAGC
>VBHJ01000224.1 GCA_005887685.1 Chloroflexota bacterium
CGTCGCACCTCAGCGTGAGATCACGCTGAACGCGTCCGCACCGGTGGTCGTCGCCGGCGACGACACGCGCTTGCGCCAGGTGTTGGGCAATCTTGTTCGCAACGCGCTGGTGCACACCCCGGCGAGGACGCCGATCGAGGTAGCAGTGACGACGGAGGACAGCGTCGCGCGGATGTCAGTCGCCGACCACGGACCAGGCCTGCCGCCCGATGCGGCGCAGCGCATCTTCGAGCCCTTCTACCGCGCAGACCCGAGCCGTAGCCGCGACAGCGGCGGCGCGGGCCTGGGACTCTCGATCGTCAGCGCGGTCGTGGCCGCTCACCGGGGTCGCGTCGATGTGAAGGAGACCAGCGGCGGCGGGGCCACCTTCGAGGTGGAGCTGCCGCTGACCTCCTCTTCCGACTCGGACTAGCCCTGGCTGCGATCCAGGCAGCCGATCGCGCTTCTGGCGGGGCAGCTGGCAGCGATCGTGCTCACAACCGCTCCTGCAAGCAGGTCCCGTCCCTTCGGCGTTGGGTGCACATCACATGTCAGAGGCGAGATTTTGGTCACGATCAACAGCCCCGCCACGCACGCGCTGCCGCCCGCCGCGGCTGGAGCCCATGCGGCCAGACCGTCGGCGATCAGCGCGCCATGGGCGTTCGCGGCGGCGATCATCGGTCCGTTCAGGAAGACGGCGCCTGAAACGTCGCTGTAGTCGAGCGAGTAGTAGGTTACCGCCACGATCAGGCCGGTGTAACCGGTCGCCCGGATCGCGCCCAGGATCGTGTTGAGGTTGGCTTGCATCGTTGCCGCGACGCCACCGAGGCCAAGCGGACATGTCCCCACCGTGGGTCCAGCCAGACAGTCCTTCTGGAAGCGGAATGCGTCATTCGCCCCGAGGGTCAACGTGACCAGCCGTGTCCGCGGGTGGGACTTGAGGTAAGCCGTGGCGAAGGCGACCTGCGTGCCCGAATAGCTGACGTGGAGCGGAAACGCCGACCGATACGGACGGCACACGTTGTCCGTGCCGGTCAGGGACAGAAATCCGCCGGTCGCCTCACCTGGACAGGTCGCGTTGACGTCCTCGATGTTCAGCGCTCGGGCGACGATCTCGGGGTAGCCGATGAAGTTGGCGGCATCGGACGGATTCTTGAGCGGGCTGAAACCAAACGGGACCGAATCGCCCAGCGCGAGGTAGCTATGACCCTCGCTCGTGGCGGACGCCGGCACTGCGCCCAGGACCATGAGTGCGAGTGCGGAAAGCAAGCCGAAGATGCGAACTCTCACCCGGAGCACCTCCTCACAAAACCCCCACCGCGATGATGGGAATGTAACCCGCTCGGGTGCCCCGCGCCAACTACGACTTCGGTCGAAAGGCCATCAGGTCGCCCGCGTAATCCCCGACCACGACGACATCTCCGGCCAAGGCGGGCCCGGAGCGGACCGACGAGTGGGTGTCGTAGCTCCACAGACGGTGGCCGTCCCTGGTCGAAAGGGCGACGACCGAACCTGTGTCGAGGTCGCCGAAGACCGCGCCCGTGCCGAAGACCACGACGCCTTTGCCAGCCGCTGGTGCGGAGTAAATCGGGTCGTCGACATCATGGCGCCATGCGGTGGACCCATCCTCTGGCTGGAGCGCGAACAGAGCCGTTGGCGGGCTCGCCGAGCCGGCATAGATGTTCGTCCCGTCGTAGGCCGGCGACGCGATCAGCCCGTGGACGGCGCTGCCCGCGACGAGCTCGCGCGACCAGATCACGGCGCCGGTTGCCGCGTCGAG
>VBHJ01000225.1 GCA_005887685.1 Chloroflexota bacterium
GGTCGAGGTCCGCGCGGACCTCGAGCCCAGCACGATCGCAGTCGAGCCGGCCGCGGCCGGTCGTTACAGGGTCAAGGTCGCGACGCGCTCGGGCAAGCTCTGGGCTTCGGCTTCCGACCCGCTCCCCGGCGGCCAGGAATTCGCCCTCGCCGCCGAGGCCGATCCGCCGGACTGGACCCGCGACGCGGTGGTCTACCAGGTGATGGTCGACCGCTTCGCGCGCTCCGACGGCGCGTTGCCCGCGCCTGGATCGTCGACCGCGCTCTACGGCGGGACGCTGGACGGGGTCCGGGATCACCTCGATCACATCGCGAGTCTCGGCTGCAACGTGCTGTGGCTCACGCCCGTGCACCAAACCCCGTCTCACCACGGCTACGACCACGAGGATTTTTTCAAGGTGGAGCCGCGGTACGGAGGAGATGCCGCGCTCAAGCGGCTCATCGAGAGCGCGCATGTGCGCGGCATGCGCGTGCTGCTCGATTTCGTACCGAACCACACCGGCCGCGGGCACCATCTCTTCCGCGACGCCGTCGCTCAAGGCGGCGAGGCCGCGGAGTTCTATCGGTTCTGGCAGTGGCCGCACTACTACCGCTGCTTCGCCGACGTCATCTCGCTGCCCGAGCTGGACACCAGCAGCCGGCGCGTGCAGGAGTATCTCGTCGACGCCGCCCGCCACTGGATCACCGAGTACGGGGCGGACGGCGTCCGCTGCGACCACGTGGCGGGGGTCGATCCTTCGTTCTGGATCGGACTGCGCCGCGAGCTGCGCGCGGTCAAGCCCGAGGTGCTGGTGCTCGGCGAGGCGACCGGCCACTTCGACTGGCTCGCCCGATACGCCGGGCGGCTCGACGCCATCTTCGATTTCGACTTCGCGCACATGGTGAGGGAGACGTTCGCGCGGCGCCGCGTCGGTCTTGTCGATTTCGCGGAATGGCTGGACGCGCACGACAACGCGTTTCCCGGCCTGGCGCTGGCGACTCTGTTCGACAACCACGACATGAACCGGTTCCTGTGGATGGCGGGCGGGGACACAGGGCGCCTGAAGCTCGCCGGGACGCTGCTGATGACGCTGCCCGGCATGCCCGTCATCTACTACGGCACCGAGGTGGGCCTCACGCAGCGCTACGACGGGGCGACTGAAAACGCCGAGGCGCGCCTGCCCATGCTGTGGGGCGCCGACCAGGACCGCGATCTGCTGGCGCACTTTCAGGGGCTCGGGCGATTACGAGCGCGGTCGCCGGCGTTGCGCCGCGGTTCGCGGCGGACCCTGTCCGTCGACGCCGACAGCCTCGTTTACGAGCGCGTGCTCGGAGAGGAGCGCGTCGTGGTCTCGCTGGACCTCAAGACCTCAAGCTGGTCGGTCGTCGACGGTTCCGGTCGCGATCGCCTTGGCCAGGATGATGTACTCGGCGTGGGCCCAGACCAGCGGCCGGGCTGACCCGGTAGGAAGCCCAGTACCCTCCCAGACCTGCTCCCCCAGGAGTTGATCCGAACCGGCCAGCGATTGCAGTTGCAACAGGTAGGGCGTGGCGCGACCCCCCGCCAGTACCGTGTATACGCCGCGTTCTGCAGTCAGGAGCGGCCACACGTGTCCGGCGCCCGGCGGGGATGAGCCGCTGTTCTTTTCCCCGTAACCGTCGTGCGGATACCGGTACCACATGGAGCCTCCGGAGGATTGCTGGTCGACCACGGTGAGAGTCGCCACGATGCGCGGGTCGTTCGGCTGCCGCACTCCCAGCCGCACCAGCTCGAGGAAGCTCGGGTCGACGATCACGCGCTGGTCCCACACGCCGCCTCCGTTCGCGATGTCGATCGGCCCTGCCGTGTCGGGTTTGCCATCCGGTGAGATGCGTAAGTAGTAGCCGGGGCCGAAAGATCCCGTGCGCGTGAACGTCCACGACTCCAGCGACCGATCCCATTGCGTGACGACGTCCTGGAGTGGGACGGCCCGATCCACAACCTGGTTCGTGGCGGTCTCCCAGCGCTCGACCGCACGCAGCGCTGCGATCTCCGCGGCGATGGTCGCGGGCGAGTATCCCCCTGCTTCCTCCCACCGCTCCTGCTGCGTCGCCGGCCCCTTGCCCAACAAGTA
>VBHJ01000226.1 GCA_005887685.1 Chloroflexota bacterium
CATCTTGATCACCTCGGCGCTGTAGAAAAAGAGCGACGCGTCGCCCGGAGGCGCGCTCAGCTGCTGTGTGTACTTGCGCCAGCCGCCGCGATAGCTGTCGAACACGGCCTGGACGCCACTGTTCTGGATCGCGTTGAGCTCGCCGTCGGCCGCCGCCCGGCTCGTCGCAAACGCGAGCTCGCTGACCCAGGAGCCGCCTCCGCTGTTGAGCTTCCAGGTGAGCGTGACGCGGCCCGGGCCCGCCTGCCGGAAGCGACTCGTGAGCGCGTCATGGTGAAGCTGGTCATA
>VBHJ01000242.1 GCA_005887685.1 Chloroflexota bacterium
TAGCAGGAGCTCGGGACGGACGAGGGCGCTAACCCCGACCAGCGTGCTGGCCGGCCGGTGAGCGCCGAAGAACTCCTGGCGGACCGGGTTGATGAGGGGGCGTTGGTCCACGTCGCGCATGAAGATGGTCAGCTTCGCCACGCCGGACGGTGTCGCGCCGGCCGTCTCGAGTATGCGGCGCAGGTTGCGGAAGATCTGGCGCGTCTGCTCGACGACGTCGCCGGCTCCGACGATGTTCCCTTGCCCATCGGTCGCGACGAGTCCTGACACGTACAGCGTTTTTCCCGCGATCACCGCGTCGGCGAAATGGCTGATCGGCTCCATGAGCCCGGGCACCCGGAGCGGCCGCAGCGGAGTCACGGCCCAAGGTTAGACCAGGCAGATCGGACTAACATCACCTTCCGCCGCCAATGACACCGAACCAAACAGCAGCGCGCCGGCTGGAGGGCAGGGTCGCGGTCGTGACAGGTTCCAGCGGCGGGATCGGCCTTGCGATCGCGACCGAGTTCGCGCGGGAAGGCGCCTCCGTCGTGGTCAACTCGCGTGACGCGGAACGCGCCGAGAAGGCGGCGTCGACACTCGCGCAGGAAGGCCTTCACGTTTCCGGATTTGCGGCCGACATGCGCCGCCCGGAGGAGGCACGCGCTCTCGCCGAGGCTGCGGTCGCGCGCCATGGCCGGCTCGACATCTGGGTCAACAACGCCGGGATCAACGTCATCAAGCCGGCGCTCGAGCTCGAGGCGGACGAGTGGGCGGGGGTGATCGACACGAACTTGAGCGCCTGTTTCTACGGCGCGCAGGCGGCAGGCCGGTTGATGGTGCCGCAAAAGAGCGGCGTCATCATCCAGATCGGTTCGATCATCGGAGAGGTCGGCTTGCCACGACGAGTTCCGTACACGGCGGCCAAGCACGGGTTGATCGGCCTCACCAAGGTCCTTGCCGCCGAGTGGGCGAGGGACAACGTGCGCGTCGTATGCCTCGACCCCGGCTACATCTCGACGGGATTGGGTGTCAAAAGCCAGGCACGCGGCGCCTTCACGGCGGCGGACATCGAGCGCAGGACGCCGATGGGTCGATTCGGGGAGGCGGCGGAGGTGGCGCGTGTGGCGGTGTTCCTCGCGTCCGACGACGCGAGCTACATCACCGGCAGCCATGTCACGGTCGATGGAGGCTGGGTCGCGTATGGGGGTTGGTGATGCCTGACTTCAGCCAGTCAGCCCCAGGACTCCAACCGCCGACCGTGGTCGATCATGTGCTGCTTCCCGTCGAAGACCTCGACCAGGCAGCCCGGCGCATCCACGAACGGTTTGCCCTTCAGGCAATCCCGGGTGGCCGTCACCCGAAGGTGGGGACCGCCAATCAAATCGTGCCGCTGGGCCTGCAGTACCTGGAGCTGATCGCGGTCGTCGACCAGCACGAGGCGGCCGGCAGCCGGCTCGGCATGCGCGTTGCGACGGCGCTGAACCAGGGCAGGACGTTTGTCGCCTGGGCGCTCAGGACACGCGACCTGGATGCGGTTCGCGCGAAGCTGGAGATGGCGGGCTGGGACCTGCCGCCGGTCGTCGGAGGCTCGCGGGAGCTGCCCGACGGCCAGGTGCTCAGCTGGAGGACGCAAGATGTCGACCAGGGCGCGGATCCGAGCCCCATGCCGTTCGTCATCGAGTGGAGGATCCCCGACAGTCTCCACCCCGGACAGGTTGCGGCCTCCCACGGCACCGGTGCTACTGCGCTGCGACGTGTGATCGTCGGGTCCAGGGAGCCAGACCGACTGCGAGAGAAGCTGGGGCTTCTCCTCGGTCCGTCCTCGATGTATGAAGTGCGCAAGGCCGACGACGACGGCGTCCAGGAGATCGTCCTGGAGAACGCCGGCGGAGAGCTGATCGTCACCTGAGTGGCAGCCGCGCCTCGCAATGCCGGATAGTCCGGACTATCCAATATTTCCGCGGGCACAAAGGCCCGATAGTCCGGACTAACCGGGGTTGTGCCCAGATGCGGCATTAGAGCTTCGAGGGGATCTGAAGCCCGGCTAAGGCCGAGAGTTCAGCATCAAGCCTTCGACCGGGATCTCAGGCTTCTTCCCGTCGATCAGGTCGGCCACGATGCGGCTCGACCCGCACGCCATCGTGAATCCCATGTGCCCATGACCGCTGTTGATGAAAAGGTTGTCGGGTCCTGCCTGGCCCAGGATGGGTGGTCCGTCGGGGGTCATCGGCCGGTTGCACGCGCGATAGGTGCCCTTGTCGTACTCGGCCGCGTCAGGAAGCAGGTCTGACGCCAGCTTGCGAATCAACCTCAGGTCGTGCTCGTTGTATGTCGTCTCGTAGCCGGTGAACTCGGCGCTCGACGTCATTCGCAGCCGGTCGCCGATCCGGCACCATGCGACCAGCAGCTCTTCGTCGACCGCACCGATCCGCATCTGCGGACCGCCGTTCCTTTTGATCGGAAACGTGGCGCTGTAGCCCTTGGCCGGTGCGATCGGAAGCCTCACCCCAACCGTGCGCGCGATCTTCGGGCTGTGGACGCCCGCGCTGAGGACGAACACGTCGGCGGCCAGCGATTCGCCTCCCTCCAGCGTCGCCGAGCGCACCCTTCCGCCGCTCGCCGACAGCT
>VBHJ01000243.1 GCA_005887685.1 Chloroflexota bacterium
GATGTCGGCGCTGATTTTCCAGGTCAACGCATTCGCCGCCGAACTACCCACCGGCGAGCGGGCTCTCGGCAACGCAACCATCGAGCCTGCCTACAACGACTACGACGGCTCCGTCGTCTACCTGCTGACCCCCAACCGGCTGGCACCACTCGGTCCCAACAACCCGATCAACAACGTGAATCCGCACGCGGTGGCGCCTCTCTACCTGATCGTCTATCCGCCGGGCACGCCTGGCACGTTCAACTGCATGGGCGCTCCCGGCAACTGCCCGGACCACGCCGGTGCGATCGCGGGCGTGGCGACTCAGGTCATGCCGTC
>VBHJ01000244.1 GCA_005887685.1 Chloroflexota bacterium
GGGCGCGCCGGTCACACACATTACGACGCTCGCCCAGCTCCAGTCGGCCTGGTCTTCCGGCGCGCTGCGCCAGCTGGACTCCGGAATCACATTCGTTTGCGCGGTCGTCTCCGAGCATGCGTACCTGGCCGGGAAGCCGGTCGCCTAGAACCGACTAGCCGGGAGAGTCGTCTCTCCCGGCTTCCATTACCAGGTCGCGAATGATCTCAGCGGCAGGCTTGATGTCGTTGACGACGCTGCAAGACTCACCCGCCCACATCGGCGTGTATTCGATGTCACCCTCAAAGTCCGGAGGCGCCGATCCAACTGCATAGCGCGGCCACTCGACCCACTCCCCATTGGACATCCGGCGCCTGCCGATCGATGTGCCTTCGCCAGGTCGCGATCCAGAAGGCGGGCGACCGGCCGCCTCCCATTCGGCGAGAGTTTTGTTGCGGAGCGTGCGATGCGGCGCATCAGGCCACCACACGTCATACAGCGTGTTGTAAACGGTGTCTTCGGAAGTGCTGTCGACGATGCGCTGCTTGTAAGCCGGGTGCACCCAGGACTCGTTGGACGCGACAAACCGCGTACCGAGCGAGACGCCCTGCGCACCCAACCGGAGCGCCTTGGCGAGACCGGCCCCATCGCCGATGCCGCCCGACGCCAGCACGGGCAGCGGTTTGATCGCGTCGACGGTCGCGGGCAGAAGATCCCAGATCGAGGTCGTTCCGCGGACGTGGCCGCCCGCCTCGAACCCCTGCGCAATCACCGCATCGACGCCCGCCTGCGCGGCGTGCCGCGCCTCTTCGACGGACCCGACCTGGATTATCACCTTGGTCCCATGCCGGTGCGCCGGCTCGATGTACGGCGCCGGGTCGCCCCAGAACAGCACGACTGCCGCAGCCCCCGCTTTGCCGGCCGCATCGACCTGGCTGGTCAGGAATTCCCGGTCCCCTTCTTCGGTCTCGGCGATGATGAGGTTGACCCCGATGGGACGGTCGGTCAGCTTGCGGGTGCTGGCAATCCGCCTCGTTATCTCCCCGGGCTCCATTCCGCTCGCGCCGAGCACGCCGAACCCTCCCGCGTTGGACACAGCCGCGGCAAGCTCAGGGCCTGCGGCGGAACCGATGCCCGCGGAGAAGATCGGGTACTGGATGCCCAGCTCACGGCAGATCGGTGTCTGCAGGTCACGCATTACGAGCCGCACCCAAAAGCCGGCGCGCCGTGTCGTTGTAGTCGCTGAGGTCGGGCCGAGCCAGCCGCACGACAAGATGGCGCGCGCCGGCGTCGCGATAGGACGCGAACCATTCCGACGCCGACTCGAGCGTGCCGGCATGGCACGCCTGTGCCCTGGCCATCACCTCGGCGGGCACACCGTAGTACGCGCGCATGTATGTGTCGAGCATGCCCGCAGCCTCGCGCTGATCGTCAGCGACCGCGACGGTGAGGTAGGCGCCGGTCGCGATGGCATTGGGGTCTCGGCCCGCAGCTTCGGCTGCTTCGCGCACCGCGCGAAACCCGGATGCATACTCGGCCGGGGTAGGGCTGAACGGCAGCCAGCCATCGAAGGTCGTTCCGGCCAGGCGAAGCATCCGAGGGCCGCTGCCTCCGAGCCAGATCGGAGGACCACCAGGCCGGAGAGGTCGAGGCTGGAGCTCGATGCCCGCCTCCTCGCTTCGCCACAGCCGCCGTACGCGTTCGACGGCGCTCAGCATCGTGCCGACCCGCCGCTCGCTGGCAAGGCCAAGCGCCGTCAGCTCGGCATGGGTGCCAGGGAGCTCGGCGCCGGGACCGACCCCGACGATCAGCCGGCCGTTGGCGATCCGGTCGAGAGTGGCCAGTCCGTGCGCCAGCGACAGCGGATGCCGAAGCAGCGGCAGCAGGACTGCGGTCCCGAGCGTGACGCGACTCGTCGCGCCCGCGACAGCGGCGAGCAGGGTGAGGGGTTCGCCCCTAGGACGCGCGAGCAGTGAGTCGCCGACCCACACCGAGTCGTAGCCGTCCTGCTCGGCTTGGCGCGCCGCCTTGATGAGAAACGCCAGGTCGCTGTTCGCCCAGAGCAGGACCTCGCGGGACGGAAGCAGAAGCCCGGTTGCGGCTGGTTCCTTTGACACGCAGCGAGCGTAGTCGATGGGGCGGCCCGACTCGGAGGGCCGCCCCTGACGCTCGCTCAGCTAGATGGTGCGGGCGAAATAAATGT
>VBHJ01000245.1 GCA_005887685.1 Chloroflexota bacterium
GCTGCCAGCACGCCGGATCATCTCGCTCACGCGCCGCGGCAAGCACCTGGTCTTTGCGACCGAGCTGGGCGGCGGGGGGTCTCCGCGATGGCTCGTCATCAACCCGATGCTGGGTGGGCGGTTCCAGGTCGCGAGCGGCGAGACGCCTGTGCCGGCCACCGAGGTGTTCACGCTTCGCATCGAGGGCAAAACCGAGTTGCGCTACCTCGATTTTCGGGACATGGGGCGGATCTACTGGGTCGCCGACTGCGCCGGCGAGGTGCCGGCATGGGAGGGACAGGGGCCCGAAGCCGACTCGGTGGCTGAAATGGGCCCCGACGTGTTCCGGAAGCGGCTGCGCCGGTTTCGCGATGAGCTGAAGGACCTGCTGCGCAACCAGGAGTTTCTCGCGGGGATCGGCAACGCTTACTCGGACGAGATCCTGTTCGAGGCGCGGTTGCTGCCTTTGCGGCGGCGCGCGTCACTGAAGCCGGAGGAGGAGGATGCGCTGTTTCGGGCGATTCCTACCGTGCTGGCGCGGGCGGTTGAGGCGATCCTGGCGAACCCGAACTACGAGGAGTCCAAGCAGGACCGGTCGTTCATGGCGGTGCATATGAAGGGTGGAAAAACCTGCCAGCGGTGTGGGCACCGGATCAGCCAGCTGGGTTCGAACCGCGAGCCGCTGAACTTCTGCCGAGGCTGCCAGCTCTAAAAGGGCGCACCCTTAGCGGGTCCCTCCCTCCCGGTTCCAGCCCTCCCCCTCCGGCCAACCTCCCCTCAGCGTACTGAGGCCGTCAACCCAGCCTGTTAAGCCCGGTGTCCGGCCAGGTTCCCCGCGATGCTCACCAGCAGGCGCTGCGATGCGACGGTGATCTCGTCCACCGCCTCCTCGAACGCCGCCTCGTGGCGGGTCGAGGGCTTGCCAAACCCGCTCACCTTGCGCACGAACTGGCGCGCCGCTTCGCGGATCTCGTCATCGGTGGCTAAGACGTCGGCGTGACGGAGGGTCTTGATGCTTCGGCACATGGTCCACAACGATAGAGAGCATTCAACCGCCGCGATGCGGCGGCAGCTCGGGCAGGTCGGGTGGCGCGAGGCGCGTCGGGTCCAACCCCGCCCGCTTCATCATCGCCGTGGCCAGGCGGTCGTACCGATGCTCGGCAAGGTCGCCCACCGGGTCGGGCGAAGCGCGCATGAGCTGACGGAAGCTCAAAGACGACACCGCGCGATAGGCCAGCACGGCCCGCGCCGCGTCCGCCCGTCCCGTCATCGAAGCGATCCGGACGAAAGCCAAAGCCGCCCCGGTCTCACGCATGTCCCGCCAGCGCCAGCCCGCATATGGAGCGAGCACGAGAAGGATCGGCGGCAACGCAACGAGCAGGGCAAGAACGATGGCGACCTTGATGATCGCGTCGTGGATGTTCTGCCCGGCCGCGACCAACGGATCGCCGGAGTAGTGGCGCAGCGTGTCGGCGGTGTCCTGCAGGAACTTGGTCAGGATGGGGATCCCGCCAGGGACCGCCTTGCGAAATGCCGCGATCCACTCGTTGAACGTCATGCCCGTGTTCTTGATCCCGTCGGCGATCACCTCCAGGCCCATCACCGTCTGGTAGATGAGAAAGCCGAGGTACGCCCAGGCGACCGTCCAGACGACTACGGTGGTGTCGGCCACGACGCGAAGGAAAGCCGGCCAGCGCCGGTCCGGGTAGATCTTGAGCATCATCTCCCCGCGGACGATAAGTCACCGGCGCGAAAACCGAGCCAGATCGGCGACCTGGCGCTCGTCAGCCGATCGCGAAGTCGACCTCGACGGTGACCTGGACTTCCAGCTGCCCGACCGGGACCTGCGTCGGCACGGCCTGCGCAGCGCCCGCGTAACTGACCGGATTCGGACCGCGGCTCGCGGAGGAGAGATCGTTCACCTGGACGACCTGTCCCAACCTCACGCCGGCCGCGGAAGCCATGGCCGTGGCCTTGGCCCGGGCGTCGGCGATGGCCAGCGATCGGGCCTCCGCCTGAGCTGGCTTGGGATCAGCCAGGCCGAAGCCGACCGAGAGATTCGTCGCACCACCCTCCTGGACGACCGCGTCCAGTGCTTTGCCCACGCTGTCGACGTTGTGCCACTTGAACGCGAGCTGTTCATTGGCGCGGTATCCGGTGATGGTCTGTCCCTGCGGCGCGTATACGGGCCCGATCGAGTAACCGCTCGTGTTGAGGTCGGCATCTGGAACGCCAAGGGCCTTGATGCGCGCGATCAGCTTGGCCGCCTTGCCCGCCAGGTCCGCCTGGGCGGCGGACGCAGTCG
>VBHJ01000246.1 GCA_005887685.1 Chloroflexota bacterium
ACCGAGGCCCGGACGTCGCATACTACGTCTTCAACGACTGGGAGGTTATGCCCAAGTATGCGTGGGAAGGGCAGCTTGTCGAGACCACCGACATCATCAACGAGCTCAAGCCGCGCTATATCGAGAAATTCCTGTCTGTCGCCTACTGCTGGGACAACAAGGCCAAGAAGCGCGCGTACTACGGTGTGCCGATCCAGGTCCAGACCATCCAGATCCACTACTGGAGGGATCTCCTCAAGGAGGCCGGCCTGCCGGACGACCCCGACAAGATCCCCATGAAGTGGGACGAATACTGGGCGTTCTGGAAGAGGGCGCAGGACAATCTTCGCAAGAAAGACCCGGCCAAGTACACCAAGGTCTACGGCATCGGCATGACCGAGTCGCCGACCGCGACGGATACCATCTGGAACTTCGAGATGGCGCTCCTCTCCTACGGCGGACAGGTGTTCTCGGACGACGGCAAGGTCATCGCCGACCAGCCGAAGAACAGGCGAGCCATCGTCGCGGCGCTCAAGTTCTTCGCGGGCTTGTTCAGCTCCGGCTACGTGCCGCCGGACGCACTCAACTGGTCTGACGGCGACAACAACGCCAACTTCCATTCGAAGTCGATCGTCATGACGCCCAACCCGTCACTCAGCATCCCGGCGTATCACTACTTCGAGACGCCGGACAACTACTTCAACAAGAGCGCGACCATCGAGTGGCCGGACGGGCCCGACGGCCGCAAGCCCACGTACATGATCGCCGTCAAGACCGTGATCTTCCCGAGAGATTCGACTAACAAGAACCCGGACCTGGCCAAGGCGTTCGTCAAGTTCGTGGTCGAGTCGAAGCGCTTCACCGAGTACATCAAGGGCGCCAACGGCCGCTGGTTCCCCGCCTTCAAGGACGTCGCCGCCGATCCATTCTTTTCGCGCGGGCAGGTGGGCAAGGGCGGCGAGAAGGACCCGCACGTGCCGATGGTGACCAAGATCCTCCTCGAGCGAAACACGAAGATCTTCGACCACTCGAAGAGCCCGGCCAACTCGCAGGTGTACGCCGAGAACGTCTGGGGCAGGGCTATGGAGAGGATCATCGAAGACAAGTGGTCGCCCGAGAAGGCGGCTGACGAGGCCATCGCCCGCGTCAGGACCATCGTCGCTCAGTGGCGGTAGGCACACTCCGCGCTCACTGAACCAACTCATCCGCCCGCAGCAGCAGCGGCTGCGGCATCGTCAGGCCGAGAGCCTTGGCCGTCTTGAGGTTGATGACCAGCTCGAACTTCGTGGGCTGCTCGATGGGGAGGTCGGCCACCTTCGTTCCACGGAATAAGCGATCGACTACGCGTGCCATTTGCCGCTGGATTTCAACAGTGCTCGGGCCGTAGGACATCAACCCGCCGGCCTCGACATAGTCGCCACTCGGGAAGATCGTCGGCAGCCGGCTCCTCGCCAGCAGGTCGACGACGAGTCGCCGGTGATGCAAGAGTGCGTGATGGGATTCGACGAGAGCCGCGTCGAACTTTTCCCGCGCAATCCGCCTTTCGGCGGCCGTAAGCTCGTCGATCTCGGGCACACCGATCTCGACGCGTACGAGCCGGAGCCCCAGGATGGTGGCGGCCTCCTGGAGCTGGCCGAGCGAATAGTTCCCTTTGCGCCGAAGCACGACCACGCGGCGCGCTCGCGGCAGGGCCTCGTGGAGGAGCTGAAGCTGCTTGGCCATCAGTTCGCCGGCCATGATGTTCACGCCGGTCACGTTTCGGAGTGGTCGGAGTGGGCTGTCCCGCTCGGCCCCCAACGGCCGGTCGAACGTGCTCGTCACAACTGGTGTCGTCCGCGTCGGAACCACGAGGCTGGCGCTCGATGAGGGCGCGCTGACTACGATCACGTCCATCTTGAGCGCCACCATCTCCCGACCGAGATCGTAGAGCCGATCCGCCCCTCCCTCGGCCCAGCGGTACTCGATCGTCAGATTCTGCCCCTCATTCCATCCGAGTCGCCGCAGCTCCTGGACGAACGGCTCACTCGGCGTCGTGGCCGGGGACCCGCCACCGAGATACCCGATTCGCCATACCTTCCCCGCCTGCTGCGCCTCGGCAGCGAGCGACGTGCTCAGGAGGGCCGCGCCAGTGCCAGCCAGGAACGTGCGGCGGTCCATGACTGCGTGCATCCCGCTCAGATGAACCACCCAGCCTTGTGAATGCGGTCCTGCTCGAGCAGGAGCCGCGGGATGTGCTGCCGGACCTCGTGCGACGCGTGGGATACCGACGACAGGGTGGTCACCTACGGGAGGGCCACTGAAACTTTGAGCCAGGGCAAGTAACAGGTGGTCTCCGAGCCGGGCGCGGACGGACACGGGACATGGGGGGCCGAACCAGATCCATGCAGAGGCCCACCTCACAGGCCGGGCAGGAGTGTAGCAGAGGCTTCGGCGCTCCGCTCGCTCGCGACGTCTGGAAGGAGTTGCGGAAAGCAGAAAGCTCCCGAGATCATGCTGATCTCGGGAGCTTCTTCGTGGTTGCGGAGGCCCGCAACCACTTGCAGGCAAACAGGTCACTCGCCTTACAGTTCGATGTGACGACCCGAAATCCGTGTTTCAGCCTCGGAGGTCGGTCGACGGAACCCGCCGGTCCTCCACATAAGGATCCCCCTAGAAGACCGGCCAGAACCGCGTGAACTTGGTGGCTGTGATTCCGAAGCTGTACGGCAAGTGGGTGGCGGCCCAGGGCCGCGACGCGAAACGACAACGCGCTCAGCAGGAAGGTGACCACGTGCTGGCCCGCTCCCCCCGAGCCACAGGAGACCCTCTCATGAAGCAAGCCAAGAGCCACTCGGG
>VBHJ01000247.1 GCA_005887685.1 Chloroflexota bacterium
CCGTTCACCCTCTACGCCGCGGCGAAGCTCGCCTTCTACCTGGTTGCCGCGCAGCGCGCGGCGCAGCTCGGCATGGGCCTGGCCTGGGCGCGCCTGTTCTACCTGTACGGGCCATATGAAGATGAGCGCCGGCTCGTGCCCGCCGCGATCAAAGCCTTGAGCGCTGGGCGCGAGTTCCCCGCCACCACCGGCGAGCAGGTCCGCGATTACCTGCACGTCGAGGACGTGGCCTCGGGGCTGTGCGCGCTGAGCCATCACCGGCTCGACGGCGCGTTCAATGTGAGCTCTTGTGAGCCTGTTACCATTGCCGGGCTCATGCGGACGTTAGGTGAGCTCCTCGGTCGACCGGAGCTGATCCGCCTGGGCACCCTCCCCCATCGCGACTGGGACCCCGCGTACATCTGCGGAGACAACCAGAAGTTGCGGACCGAGGCTCACTGGTCGCCTCGCCACTCGCTGCGCGATGGGCTCGCACAGACAATCGAATGGTGGAAGAAGGCCGCATGAGCGACACGCCCGAGCTTTTCGAAAACAGTCCGTCCTCCAAGATCAAGATCAACACGCCCGACGGACAGCGCGAGATCGACATCTACACGCCCGAGGGATTCAAGGTCGTCTCCAACCTGTTCACGCGCTCGGGGTGGCAGCAGAAGATCAGCTACGAGCCGACGTGGCTCGGCATCCCCATCATCCAGACGCCGGAGGACATCGTGATGATGCAGGAGCTCATCTGGAAGATCCGCCCCGACGTCATCGTCGAATGCGGCGTGGCGCATGGCGGCGCGGTCGTCCTCTACGCGTCGATCCTCGACCTGCTGGGCAAGGGCCACGTGATCGGGGTCGACGTCGAGATCCGCAAATACAACCGGCTCGCGCTGCAGAGCCACCCGCTGAGCCGCCGCTTCACCCTGATCGAGGGCAGCTCGGTCGACCAAGCGACGGTGGACGAGGTGCGCCGCCACATCCAGCCCGACGACAGGGTGATGGTGACGCTCGACTCC
>VBHJ01000008.1 GCA_005887685.1 Chloroflexota bacterium
GCTGGGAGGTATCGCCCCGAGGCCGCGATGGTCGCTTCGGCTGACCGCGTCGGCGGCGGCCGCGGTCCTGGTCATGGGTCTTCTTGCGGGCAAGCTCGCGCAGCTCCAGGTCACGGACGGCGAGCACCTGGCGGCCCTCGCCCAGGCGAACTCTCTCCGCCACGTGGTGCTGGAGGCCGACCGCGGCATCATTTACGACCGCCACGGCGCGGCGCTGGTCCAGAACAGCCCGATGTCGAGTCTCGCCGTCGTCCCCGCGGGACTGCCATCTGACGGAGGGGACCGCACACGCGAGCTGGTCGAGCTGGCCCATGTTTCCGGCGTCGCCGAACCGAAGTTGGCGGCGGAGCTGCTGACCGCACCCGATCCGTTTGGCGCAATCACCCTGAAGACCAATCTGTCCCAAGCGGAGTACCTCGCCCTCAGCGAGCGTCTACCTGAGCTGCCGGGGGTCTCGCTACCTCAGCGCTCCGTCAGGACCTACGTCGACCCGATGGTGTTCGGCCACGTCCTCGGCTACGTCGGACCGATCGATTCTTCGCAGGTCAGGCAGCTCGAGGCGGCCGGCTACCAGCCCGACGAGTTGGTCGGCAAGGTCGGTGTCGAGGCCGGGCTCGAGTCGCTGCTGCGTGGAACGGACGGGTGGGCCGACGTCGAGGTCGACGCTCGCGGGCAGGTCGTCAAGGTCCTCGCCACGCAGCCCGCGGTGGCGGGCGATGCGGTGTACCTGAGCCTGGACGCCGGTCTGCAGAAGGCCACCGCTGCGGCGCTCGCCGCCGGTCTTGCGCGCGACGACAAAGAAGCGGGTGCATCCGTGGTCATCGATCCACGCACTGGCGAGGTGCTCGCCATGGTCAGCCTGCCGGGTTACGACACCAACCTCTTCACGCATGGCATCTCCCAGGCCGACTATGACCGGCTGCTGAAGGATCCCCAAAAGCCGCTGCTCAACCGCGCCATCGCCGGTCAGTACGCGCCGGGTTCGACCTTCAAGATGGTGACCGCGACAGCCGGCCTGCAGGAGGGCAAGATCACCGCCCAGACGCTGCTCAGCTGTCCGCCCTACATCAACGTCAACGGGTGGATCTATCACAACTGGGCGAGCTACAGCCTCGGATGGATGAACGTCGCCAAAGCGCTCGCGACCTCTTGCGACACGTTCTTCTACCAGGTCGCTGCCATGGTCGGCGATGTCACGCTGGCGCGCTACGCCCGCGCCTATGGTTTCGGCCAGGCGAAGGGGATCGAGATGCCAGGGGTCATGCCCGGCCTCGTGCCGGATCGGATCTGGAAGCAGCTCGCATGCGGAGTGCCCGACCTCAACTCGGATGCCTGCCGGTGGAGCGAGGGCGACACGATCACCTTCGGCATCGGCCAGTCGTATCTGCTGACGACGCCCCTCAACCAGGCGGTGTATGTGGCGGCGGTGGCCAACGGCGGCCGCGTGCTCCGGCCGACGCTTGTCCACCTCGTCAGCGACGCGGGGCACGTGGTGAGCAAGCAGCAAACCGAGGTGACGGGCACTGTTCCCGCTTCGGCCGACAACATCCAGGCGGTGCGCGAGGGCATGCGCGAAGAGATCAACCGTCCTTACAACATGAATTACTGGTTTCGCGCCGCGGGCGTGCCGGCTGACGGCGGCGGCAAGACCGGAACCGCTCAGTGGGGTGGCAGCGGACTCGACCTTCCGACCCATGCGTGGTTTGTTTTCTTCGCGCCCTATGCGCAGCCCGAGCTGTCTCTTTCGGTCTTCGTCGAGCGCGGTGAGCTGTCGGAGGTCGAGGCGGCCCCGATCGGCGTCGACATCATGAAGTTCTACCGCGACAACGTGGGCTCGATCCGCGCCTGATGTCGCGGGTTGACCGCCTGCAGCCGCTGGTTGCGTTCATGCTCGCCACTCTCGGCGTGATGACGGTCTTCAGCGCTCGCGCGGACTGGGTCCGCCAGATCGCATGGGTGTTGCTCGGCGCCGCCGCCTACATCACTGCCGCGCGTTTCGACTACCGCCGGCTGCGCCCCACGGCCCCCGCCCTTTATGGAGGGATGCTGTTGCTCCTCGTGGCGGTGCGCCTGGTCGGGCATTCCGCGCTCGGCGCGCGGCGCTGGCTTGCGGTCGCCGGTTTCCCGCTCGAGCCTTCCGAGCTCTCCAAGCTGCTGCTTGTCGTCGTCCTGGCGGCATACCTGTCGCGCCAGGAGCGTCTGTCTTGGCGCACGTTCGGTGGCGCGCTCGGCCTCGTGGCGGCGCCCGCGGCGCTGGTCATCTCGCAGCCCGACCTGGGGACCACGCTCGTGCTGCTCGCGGTGGCGGTGGGCATGCTCTTCCTGGCGGGGGCGCGACCGGTCCAGCTGGCATCGCTCGCCGCGCTCGCGATCACAGCCGTGCCTCTCCTGCCTCACCTTCTCTACGGCTACCAGAGGCGCCGGCTCGAGATCTTCCTGGATCCGGGCCAGGATCCCCTCGGCGCCGGGTACAACCTCCTCCAGGCCCGGATCGCGGTGGGTTCAGGCGGCCTGTTCGGCCGCGGATGGCTGCACGGGCTGCAGGGCCAGCTGGGTTTTGTGCCGGAGCGCTCCACCGACTTCGTCTTCGCCACGTTCGCCGAGGAGTTCGGACTGCTCGGCAGCCTTGTCCTCCTGACCCTCTTCGGCGTGCTCCTGGTGCGGCTGCTGCGCACGGCCACGGTGGCTTCCGACCGATTCGGCGAGCTGCTCGCCGGCGGGACCTTCTGCGTGGTCCTCGTGCAGGTGGTCGAGAACGTGGGGATGAACATCGGAATCCTGCCCATCGCCGGGATCCCTCTGCCGCTGATCTCTTACGGCGGGTCGGCGACGATCACGACCCTGGCGGCGCTGGGGCTGGTCCAATCGGTGATGCTGAGACGCCGGACAGTCGTCTATCAAGAGCACACCAGCCCCTCCGGCGCGTTCCGGGCCACCTGCGGGCCAAGCCCGTTGAGGACGCGGGGGCGCGCCTATTGATTGCCCCATGAGTGGGGAGGATGCTTGGTAGAATCATTCGCCGTGCCCAAGCCTGATAGTTCGCCGTCGGCCGTCGTCGTGAGCGGCGGCAAGCAGTATCGCGTCGTCCCCGGCGATCGCATCCTGGTCGATCGCCTCGCGGCGGAGCCGGGGTCGTCGGTCAAGCTCGACCGTGTCCTGTTCTTCAGCGACGGCGATGGCGTCAAGGTCGGGCGGGAGATCGGCGGCCTGGACGTGGAGGCGAAGGTGATCGCTCACCGGCGCGGGCCGCGCATCGAAAGCCTGCGCTACAAATCGAAGAAGCGCGTGAGGGTCCACCACGGTGGGCGCGCGCACCTGACGGCGCTCGAGATCATCGCGGTGGGCGGCATCGGGCTCCCCGTGAAAGAAGAGGAAGAGGTCAAAGCCAAACCGAAGAGGGGTCGCGCCAAGGCCGAGCCAAAAAAGAAGGCGACACCGAAGGCGAAGGCTGAGGCTGCTGTCGAGCCGGTCGAGCCGGCCGAGCCCGCGGAGGTCGAAGAGACACCTGCGGAGGCGCCCAAAAAAGTGACGCGGCGCCGAGCCAAGAAGGAGACCGAGTAGTTGGCACACAAGAAGGGCGGCGGTTCGTCGCGCAACGGCCGCGACTCAAACCCGCAGATGCTCGGGGTCAAGATCTACGGCGGCCAGCTCGTCGGTGCGGGCGCAATCCTCGTCCGCCAGCGCGGCACCAAGATCAAGCCCGGAGAAGGCGTCGGGCTGGGTCGCGATGACACGCTTTTTGCGCTGGTGGCCGGCCACGTCAAGTACGAGCGGGTGGGCAAGGACGGCCGGCGCGTCGTCATAGAGCGCAACGAGCAAGGCTGACGGAAGGTTCGTCGACTCCGCCCGCATCGTCGTTCGCGGCGGCCACGGCGGAAAGGGTTCATCTTCGTTCCGGCGTGAACCTTTTGTCCCGCGCGGCGGACCCGACGGCGGGGACGGCGGTCGCGGCGGTTCGGTAATCCTCACGGCCTCCAACGAGTTCAACGATCTGTCGCTCTACAAGCGCCGCCGCCGTTGGCAGGCAGAGCCGGGCGCCGATGGCGCAGGTGGGCGCAAGACGGGACGGAACGGGGCCGACGTGACTGTGGTGGTCCCGGTCGGCACCATCGCGCTCGATGCCGACGGCGCGCTGATCGCCGACCTCGATCGTCCGGACGCGACCGCGGTGGTCGCCCATGGCGGTGTCGGCGGGCGGGGAAACGTGCATTTCAAGAGCTCCAGGAGACGTGCGCCGGACTACTCGGAGCCGGGGCTCAAGGGCGAGGAACGTGAGATCACCCTCGACCTCAAGCTCATTGCGGACGCCGGCCTCGTCGGCCCGCCCAATGCGGGCAAATCCTCTTTGCTCGCTGCGCTCACAGCGGCTCGGCCCAAGGTCGGCGACTATCCCTTCACGACGCTCGATCCCGAGCTCGGGGTTGCGGAAGCCGGCGGCACGCGAGTCGTTCTGGCGGATATCCCCGGCCTGATCGAAGGCGCGGCCCAAGGCAAGGGCCTCGGCCAGCGGTTTCTCCGGCATGTCGAGCGGACCAAAGCACTCGTGTACGTGCTCGACGGCTCGGCGTCCGAGCCCTGGCAGGACCTCGAAACCGTGCGCCAGGAGGTGACCCAGTTTTCGGTGCACCTTGCGGAGCGACCCTACGTCGTCGCGGTCAATAAGCTCGACCTCGAGCCGGCGCGCGCGCTGCGCGCGAAGACTCGCAAGCGGGGCGTCTACTTTGTTTCTGCCTTGACCGGCGAGGGATTGCCAGAGCTCATGGGCGCGGTCGTCAAGCTCGTCGGCTCGGCGCCGGCGCCTCGTCTCCCAGCCTCCGCGGTCACCAGGCTCCCGCTTCGCCGACGCAGCGAGATGGTGGTGGAGAAGAAGCCTTTGGGGTTTGTCGTGCACGGAGAGCGTGTGGAGCGTTTGCTCGAGCGGACCAACCTCGACTCCGAAGGCGGGCTCGAGCGGTTCCAGTCCGACCTGGATCGGCTCGGGGTCAACGAGGCACTCGAAGCCGCCGGCGTGAGGCCGGGCGACACGGTTCTGATCGCCGGCGTGGAGTTCGAGTATCAGCCGTGAGGATCGGGATTCTGGGTGGCACGTTCGACCCCATCCATCTGGGCCATCTCGCCGCCGCGCGAGCCGCGATGGATTGCGAACGTCTGGATCGCGTGCTGTTCATTCCCACTGGTATTCCGCCACATCGGGCGGGCACAGTCGCGGACGGGAACCAACGGGTCGAGATGTGCCGTCTTGCGATAGCGGGGGAAACGCGCTTTGAGGTTTCGGACATCGAAGTGCAGCGCAACGACGTCTCGTATACGGTCGACACGCTGCGGGAGTTGAAGCGGCTCCACCCGGGCGACGAGCTGTTTCTGATCCTCGGTTGGGACGCCGCGAAGCTGTTCGCGACCTGGCACGAGCCCGCCGAGGTTCGCCGGCTGGCCTCCGTGGTCGTCGTCACGCGGCCCGGCAGTGGACCTTTGACGGAGATGGCGCTGGAGAGCGCCGGCCTGGGTGGCGGCTCGGACACGGTGTGCGAGCGAGCGACTCCGAACATCTCGGGAAGCGATCTGCGCCGAGCGATCGCCCGGGGCGAGCCGGTCACGGATCGGCTGCCACCGGCCGTGGCCGCGTACGTCGCCACAAATGGTCTCTATATGGATAATCGATAGGTTGGCTGCTGAACGGACAAGGCGACTTACGCCGCTCCAGCTCGCGCGCTTGCTGCGCAGCGCCGCAGCCGAAAAGAAGGCCTGGGACCCGGTCGTGATCGACGTACGCGAACAGACTTCCGTCGCGGATTACTTCGTGATCTGCGAGGGCGAGACGGACCGGCAGGTGAGGGCCATCGCCGACGGGATGGTGGAGGCCGCGAAGGCGAAAGATCTGAGGCCGCTCGCCGTCGACGGCTACGGCGACGCCGGATGGATCCTGCTCGATTTCGATTCGGTGCTCGCGCATGTGTTCCTGCCGGGCGAGCGCTCGTATTACGACCTCGAGAGCCTGTGGGCGCCGGCGGCGAAACGGCGTGGGAGAGCGGCTAGCGCTTAGCACTTTTTCGCGCCCCTCTCCCCGACCCTCTCCCCTAGGGGAGAGGGTGCCTTTGTTTCTAGATCAGTTGTGCGTAGCGGTCGTAGATTTCTCTTAGTTCGGCTGGTGGTTCTACGCGGTGTTTTTTCATCACGTCGAACAGGCTCAGGATGTGCCTGACGCCCGCCAGTGTCACGCCTTTCTCGCGTGTCAGGTGCTGGATGACCTGGACTTTGCTGATGTCGCGCTGCGAGTATCGCCTCCGATTGGTCGTGGTGCGATGCGGCTCGATCAGTCGCGCGTCCTCGTAAAGCATGAGCGTGCGCGGGTGTGTGTCGAGGATCTCCGCCGCGACGCTGATGGTGTACAGCGGCTTGTCCACATCGCTGAACGATTGGTGCTGACCGCGCGGCCCTCGGCGGTTGTTCACGACTGTTAGTGAAGTGATTTCAGCACCTGGATGATGGCCGGGCCAAGCAGCACCACCCAGAGCACGGGGAAGATGCACCCCACCATCGGGAACACCATTCGCGAAGAGGCCTGCGCCGCACGCTCCTGCGCGCCCTGCCGCTGGCGGCGACGCATCTCGGTCGCCTGCACGCGGAGCAGGCGGGCTATCGGCACGCCCATCTGGTCTGACTGAACGATCGATTCGACGAGGTGATGAAGGTCGGGCACGCCAACCGTGTCGGCCATGTGTTCGAGCGCTGCCATGCGGGGCCGGCCCAACCGGATCTCGCGCAAGACCTTCCCGATCTCATCGCCAAGCGCATTGTGGAAGCGCTCGGTGATGCTCAGCAGTCCTTCGTCAAGGCTCATACCGGACTCAACCACCAGCGTGAGCAGGTCGGTCGCTTCGGCCAGCGAGCGCTGGATCTGGTGGCGGCGCTGGCTGATCCGCTGCTCGAGCCACAGACCCGGCGCGACGAACCCGATCGCGGCGAACGCCGCCCCCGCCAGCGGGGCCGAGACGATGTCGGGCAGCCCGAGGGGTAAGAGCAACCCGACGCCGAGCCCGACGATGGCCATTAGCGCGGCCAGGCTGTACCGGACCGCCTGGAAGCCGGCGGGGGTCAGGCCGCCCGGGTTGCCGCCCTGGCTCAGCTTTTGCCTGAGCTGGAGCGCGGTCCGTGTGGGCAGTCGCGAGACAGGTCGCAGCATGGACTCGAGCTGCTTGACGAAAGTCTGTCGAGGCGCCGCGCTGAGGTGCCCACCGTTGGCGGCCGATGCCCGCAATTGATCGAGCACGATGAAATACCCGAACACGATCACGCCGCATATGAGGCCTGCCGCGATGGCGATCGGCAGCATCGCTATGCCTCCAGCGAGGTCATGCGCTGGATGATCAGGTTGCCCATGAGGATCATGAATCCCGCGAAGCCCAGCATCGCGTAGCCGATCCAGGTGCTCGTCATCGGCGCGTAGTAGCCGGGGACGAAAACGTAGAGCCCGAGAGCGAGGAGGATCGGGAGCCCGGTGATGATGCTGGCCGACGCGCGCGACTGCGCGGTGAGCACGCTCATGTCGCGTTTGGTCTGCAAGCGATCACGCAAAGTGTCAGAGATGTTGTCGAGGACCTCGGCAAGGTTTCCGCCCACCCGAATGTGGAGAAGGATCGCGGTCACGATGAACTCCAGGTCGGGGCTGTTGATACGCAGCAGCAACGCGCTCAGCGCATCCTCGACTGAGGTGCCCAAGGTGATCTCGGTCGCCACCCGCTCGAACTCTGTCGACACCGGGGGCTGCGATTTCGCGGCGACTGTTTCGAGTGCGCGGTCGATGGCGTAGCCCGTCTTCAGGGAGTTCGACAGCAGCTGCAGCATGCTCGCGAGCTGGTCGCTGAACAGCCGCTGGCGGCGCCGCTGCAGGTAAGCCACGACGAGCGGCGGGATCACGAACCCGACCACTCCCAGGATCACAGGACCGAGTGAGAAGCCGAAACGAAAGAGGCCGATCAGCGCGCCGAGGGCGACGGCGCCGATCCGGATCAGCAGGTACTCGGGGGCCGTGAGGTTCAGGCCGGCCCGTGCCAGGTCTTCGGTCAGGGTCGGCTTGCCCTGCACCTTGCGGCGCTGGCTGAGGTTCTCGGCCGCCGGCTTGAGCAGCCGTTCGACGAGCTCCCTTGGCGTGGCCCGTGCGGGCATCGGGTCGGAGACCCGGCGCTCTTTGCGCACCCGGTCCAGGGCCCAGAAGAAGACGAAGATGGCGGACGCCATCGGCACCGCGACGATGGTCTCGGGCGGGAGATTCATCAGAAAAGGGTCGGAAAGGCGGCCTGGATCACCTGCAGCGTGACGCCCTTGGCGTCGCCGACGCTCGGGCATTTGGGGTCCGGGGCCTGACTGCCGGGCGCATAGTCGTGGTACGACTCGAGCGAGTACTTGAGCGCCGCGTAAGTCAAGAACCAGGTGATGATCTCGGCCTGGCATTGGGTGACCACGACGGTCAGGCTGCTCGCACTCGAGTTGGCCGACGTCGACTGTGTGCCGACCTTGATCACGTGCAGCTGGGTGAAGATCGTCTTGACCGCGACCCTACCGCCGCTTGTCACCGTGGCGATGACGGAGATGTAGTCGCCGGGCTGGATGTAGTCGGCCACCCCCTGCTGCTCGCTGGTCGGGATGGTCAGTGCGACGTAGCCCTGGGGGATGGGCAGGTACTCCGACTGAGATCCCAACGCCTGGTTCGGCTTGGCCACGTCGTTCGAGGACACCACCTGGCCCGTCGCTATGGTCACCAGCGGGACCATGCCCAGGACGTCCGAGACCTTGGCGAAGTAGACCTTGGGGTAGCTCGACGGGATCGGGATCGAACGGGTGGTCAGGTCGGCCGAGGTGATCGGGATCCTGGGCTGCAGGTTGGCGTTTGCCACGACGACCGTCTGGGTGGGACTGATCCCGGCCTGGCTTGCGTTGAGAGCCACGAGGACGAAAGCCACAATCACGAGGAGGGCCAGCAAGATACCGAGCAAGGTGAATGGCCGGCGCGAGGTAATTGCGCTAAACGTCCGCAAGGCCGACCAATCATAGGCAAGATATGCCGGTGCCGAGCCCCCCTTACTTGATACTGAAAAGGCCACATTTGAAAGAGGGCGGACAGTCCCTCGTCGAGTTCGCGGTGTCGTCCGTGATACTGCTTTTGCTCGTCGGCGGGCTGGTCGACATCGGGCGTTCGATCTACGTCTCGGAGTCCCTTTCCAACGCGGCCCGGGAGGGCGCGCGGCATGGCACCTGGTTTCAGGCCCCGACCCAGTCGCACCCGTATCTCTACGACAACCAGATCAAGGCGGCGGTGGACGCCGAGCTGGCCACCATCTCGCTGCCGGCGTCTGTGCTCAAGAACCCCGGCACGACCTGCCCGACGACAACCGACGGAAACACGCTCCACAATCCGCCGTTTGTGTCGTCGGCGTATCCCGCGACGGCCAACCAGCCGTGGCTGTACATCTGCTACAACAACACGCCCGGCCTGGACTTCACGACCCCGGCGACCAACCAGGGACAGCTCGACCTGAACGTGATCGTCCTCTACACGTACGGACCGCTCACGCCGCTTGTCAAGTCTCAGTTCGGAGTCTTCCAGGTCGCGGCCAACGAGCACATGACGGTGCAGGGAAGTTGATGGGGCGGACCCTCCGCCCAGGCACTTCCACACAGGTGGGGAGGAAGCGGCAGCGGTCCCAGGCACTGATTGAATTTGCGCTGGTCTCGCCGGTGCTCCTGCTGCTGCTGTTCGGGGTCATCGACATCGGGCGCGCGATCTTCTACTACGACACGCTGAACCATGCCGCGCGGGAGGGAGCCCGGGTCGCGGTGCGAGCCTCCAACCAGCTGCCGAGGGATACGGACGTGCTGAACGCAGTCAGCGGCCAGATGCTCGGCGCGCCGGTGTCCGCGCCCTGCCCGCAGGGCCCGATCAGCGGGGCGACACCACCCGCCAACTCCGCCTGGGTCTACATCACCGAGCCGAGCCCGCCTGGGGGCGTGGAGACCACGCCGCCGCCCAACGCGCCCGGCGGCGAATATGACGCGGTCGCCAACGGATCGTGCAGCGCGGTCAACCCGGCCTCAGGCAACGCGCAGCTCCAGGTCACCATCCGCTTCAACCTGGTCCTGATCACCCCGATCGTCGCGCAGGCGACCGCGGACCACATCGTTATCTCGGCCGCCGCGGTTTTCCGAACTGAGTATTGATGGCGGACCCTCGTCGCAGGCAGTCAGGCCAGGCGATCGTTTTGATCGCGCTCATGCTCACGGTTCTGATCGGGATGGTGGCGATCGCGATCGACGGATCGCGGGCGTACGCGCTGCGCCGCGACCTCCAGGCCGCCACCGACGCTGCCGCGCTCGCCGCGGCCGACAAGATGCAGCAGACCGGAAGCTACGTCAGCGCCGAGCAGGCCGCGACCGCGATCTTTGGGACCAACCTGCGCCTGTATTCCGCCCCCTCCTGCACCGGTTACGGCACTCCCGGGGCAAGCCCGTGGACGGTCACCTGCACCTATTCGGATGGGACGGCGTTGACGGATGTCGCCAGGGCCATGGGGCCGCAAGGCAGCCGCTTCATGGTCACAGCCACGAGGTCGCTTCAACTGCAGTTCGGCCGGGTTCTGACCAACGGGTCGAATCCGACGATCGGGGCCGGCGCGCATGGCAACGTGAACAACCTCCTGTACTCCCCAACGGTCGCGGCCCTTGACCAGGATGGCTGCGGCGGCCTCGGCGGAGCCGCGATCACGGTCAACGGCACGGGGACCCTGGACATCGACGGTGACCTCGTGAGCAACGGCGCGGTGTCAGTGACTGGAGGCTCGCTGCGAGTTGCCGGTGACATCTACGCGAACTGCCAGTCCCCGGTGCCTGGGTCGGTGACGAACAGCTGCTATCCGAGCGACGCCTCGACCCCGTGCTCGTATCCGGACGTCGCGGGCGCCACTCGCGCGGGCTACCGACTGCCGGACCCGGGCTACCCGCCGCCGAGCCTGCTCGGCGGCAGCGTGAGCTTCTCGGGCGCAAGCGTGGTGGTGCCTCCGGGCATTTACTCCGCTGTCGTCAACGTCAACGGAAGCCATTGCTGGTTCTTGAGCGGCGGCGTGTACACGTTTTCAGCAGGGGCGATCAACAACGGCGATTTCGTGAGCAACGAGCTGAAGCCGCCTGACGAGCCTGACGCGTCCAACAACACTTTGCGGGCGGCCAACCAGTTCTGGGACTCGGGCGGGATCCAATGCTCAGGGGCGTATCAGCTCATCAAGCAGGGGGGCCCGCGCGACATCCCGACCGGCATCTGGGCTTTCGTCGTCACCTCACTGCGCACCGACACCTATAACGGCGTCAACTACACGCGCGAGAGCGCACCCTCGATGTGCGACCAGATCAATCTCAACAATCATTTCGACAACGTGACGGTCGCTTTCAGCAACGTGCCGGGCGCGACCTCGTACAACATCTACGCCGCCCCGCCGGGGAACGGATGTGGCGGTCCTTTCGGATTGGCCGCCAACGTTCCGGTCGTTGGGACGGTGAGCAACACCAACCTCTTCCCGTGTCCGAATGTCTTCGGGAACGGCTGCTCGCTCGGGAACGAGTCGATCCTTCTTTCGAATCAGCTCGCATCTCCGTTTGCGCCCAACGCGGGAGCCGCGCCTGGTACCACCGGCGCCTATCCTCCCGACCCCGAGGCGCCGCCGCTTGCGGCCGGCCTGCCCAACCAGAACCCGGCGCGAGGGGCGGGAGCGGCCGGAGATCGCGCGAACGAGAACAACTGCAAATCCATCGGCAACTCATACATCTCATGCCCGGGTCCGATCACGCCGGGAGCGGTCGAGTTCAACCTACCCGCCGGCGGATGTTTCACCACAGGGAACGGCGGCGACACCTACATCTTCAGTGGGTACCAGTACAACTGGGTCACGTTGTACGAACCGCCCGCCAACAGCTGCGCCAACTCGCTTGGCGCGCAGAGCAACAGCGCCTACATCGGCCTGGTCTACTGTCCCGGCGCCTCGGTCGCCATCACGTCTCAGTACGTCTTCGAGGGGGCCGCGGGCGGCGTCATAGCTGACATGATCAGCTTCACCGGCTCGCTGCCGAGCATGAGCTTCAGCTCGACCTACGCGCCTGTCCCCCAGGCAAGCCGGATCACGAGCTAGCTGCTCGTAACCTCCACCTCGGCCGGTGCCGCCGCTTCAGCGGGACCTGCGCCATTGGTCTCGTGCGGGTCGCCGCGAGATTCCAGGTGCGCGATCCGGCGGTGAAGGGCTTCGGCCGCCTTGCGGTCGCCCAGCTCCTCGTAGCGCTCGATCGCTCCCTTCNNNNAGTCCCCATAGGGCGTGCGCGCGAGCGGCCAGCGCCTGCGCTCGGCCGCTTATCCGGTCCGCGGGCATCAGCTGCAGGGTCGAGTCGACCAGGCGAAGCACCTCCTCGAATGCGCCGACCGTGAGCGCGTTGGCCGCGGCCTGGCCGAGGAAGACGGCGGTGCGGAGCGGATCGGCCGCCGTGCCTGCCTGGTAGAGGTGATAGCCGATCTCCCTCGCGTGCTCCTCCGCGGCTTTGCGGTAGACGCGCTCGAGGGTGTCCGCCACCGCGAGGTGATAGGCCTGGAGGCGCGGCAGCGGAAGCGCGGCGAGCACCCGCTGCCGGACGAGGTCGTGGGCGAAGCGGTACGAGTCTTTGCCGCTCGCGACGAGGAAATGGCCACGCGTGGCTTCGTCCAGCGCATCGCGCAGCTCGTGACCCGAGAGCTCACCGAAGGCCTCCAGCAGCGAGACGTCGAAATCTCGCCCGATCACCGCGGCCGCGACGAGCATCCGCTGCGCCGGCTCGCTCAGGCGCTGGATGCGGCGACCGATGAGGCCGCGCACGCTCTGCGCCAGCTCGAGGTCTTCTTCGGTGTAGCTCGACTGCGCATGTCCGCCCTCCAGCATGCTTTCCGACTCCGACATGTAGAGGAAGGAGTGCTCGACGAAGAGCGGGTTGCCCTCGGTGGCGGCCTGGATGCCAAGCAGCTGGACCGCGGTCAACGGCGTCTCCGACATGCCGGCGACGATTCGTTCCACGCCGTGGTCGGAGATCCTGCCCAGCGCGATCCGCTGCGCGCGACGCCGCCTCAACAGGCGAGAGAGCGCTGTGGCAAACGGCCTGGACGAGTCGAGCTCCGAGTCCCAGTAGGTGCCGAGCATGACCATCCTGCTTCCGTTCACCCTCTCCGCGAGGTCGCGGAGGAGCATGACGGTGGCCTCGTCGGCCCAATGCAAATCGTCGATCACGATCAGCAGAGGCCTGGCGCCCTGAACGCCGGCGAGAAATGCGTGGGTCGCCTTGAACAGCTGCTCTCGCACCTTGTCGGCGCCGGTTGGCGCCAGGGCCGGCATGCCGCGGACCTTCTGCCGAAGCGCCGGCGCGAGGCTTGCGAGCAGCGGGCCGTGATGGCCGGCGGCCTCCTGAAGGACTTTGGCGGGAGCTGATGCGACCGCCGCGGCGAGCACGTCGCGGAACGGGCCATACGGTTCTCCATCTTTCTCGAGACAGCGCCCACCCAGGACGAGCCATCCCTTCGCGGCCGCCTCGCCGGCGACCTCCGAGGCCAGGCGCGACGCCCCGATGCCCGGCGCACCGGTGAGGAAGACGAGTGACCCATTTCCGGTGGCGGCGCGGTCGAGCACCATGCGGATGTCGAGCCGCTCCTGCTCGCGGTCGACGAATCCGTCGCCCGAGGTGAGCACCCTCGGCGACTCCTTCACCTCGCCCGGCGTGACCTGGTGCAGTCGCCAGCGGTCGGGGAATCCTTTGAGCTTGTAGCGACCACGGAAATCGAATTTCATCTCGGTGATCGGGCCCACGAGCTGGCGGACGATCTCCGAGACGAGAATCTCGCCGCCTTTCGCCTTGCCCGCCACCCGAGCTGCCACGTTGACCGCCGCGCCGAAGATGTCACCGGCTTCCTCGACCACCTCGCCTGTGTTGAGGCCGATGCGAATGCGCAGCTTGCGCTCAGGATTCTGCTTGCTGTAGTCGGAAATCGCCTGCTGGATGTCGAGAGCGCATTCGACGCCGTGCCGCGCTGAGCCGAAGCTGATCATGAATCCGTCGCCGAGACCCTTGATCCTGCGGCCGGCGTGCTGCCCGACCTTCTCGTCGATGATCGTCTCGTATGCCTTCATGATCTCGTGCGAGGCGGTGAAGCCCCGCGTCGAAAGCAGCCGCGTCGACTCTTCGACGTCGGTGAACATGATCGTGACGGTGCCTTCCGTCTGGCCGACCGCGAGGCTGCCGATGATCGTCTCCGCGGTGAGCGGCGCGGCGGCGTTGATGGGCTGGCCGAGTCCTTCGGCAATCTCGCGGAGCAGTCCCTGCGAGGCGCGGAAGCCGGCCTCACCCTGCGGGTATCGCACAGTCTGCAGAAGACCCGCCTCGCCGGCCAGGCGCAGCTCGCGGCCCGCCGAATCCTTGCTGATCTTGCTGTCTCTCGCGTAATCGCTTGCCTTCAGCTCCGCGCCTTCAAACGCCTCGGTGAGCGCGTTCGCAAGCCTCAGGCTGAGTCCGCGCCGCGTGATGATGCTCTCGATCACGGCCTGGATCCGGCGCGATGCACCCGCGGGCCCCTGCGCGCCGTCGGTCGCGCGGATTGTCGGGAGCATGCCGCCAAAGCCGCTCGATGCCGCGGCAAGCTGGCCGAGGGCGGTCGTGGCGCGGGCCATGGCGGTCGCGGCCTCGAGCGCCTGGCCGGCGTGGGCGTCCTGCTGCGGTGTGTAGTAGACAGGCTGTGGCGTCGGGGCCTCACCGGTGTAGACGGGCGGCGCCGGCGTGGGGTAGACCACAGGCGCAACCTGCGGGGGAGCCGGATACGAGACCGGCGCGGGTGGCGGTGGCGCTTCAACGGGTTGCGCCGGCGCCGCGGCCTGGAGGTCGGCCACGGCCGAACGCGCGGCGTCGATGAGCTTGCGCATCTCTTCCTGCATCTCAGGCGTCTGCGCCGGCGCCGCCTCGGCTTGCACAGGCCCGCCGCTGGTGGGACGGGAAGCGGGTCGCTCCGAGCTGAAGGGCACGACCACGACCGTGCGGCGCTCGATGCTCTCCGGCTTGCCCTGGCCCGACATGAGCGGGTCTTTGGTGACGGGCATCATGCTGTCTGACCCCGCCGGGACGTAGCGGGACTTCACCGGGTCGAACAAATCCTGGTTGACCTGGACGCCGTAGAACGCGGCCTTGTCCAGGGCGGTCGGCACGTAGCCGGTGGCGTTGTACTCGAGCCTGAGGTCGGAGCCCATCCCGAGCAGGAAGATGTCGCGCAGGATCGCGCCGTTGGCGTCGTATCCGACCACCTCCGCGATCTGCGCGACCTTGCGCCGGCCGTCCGGCATGCGGGCCTGGTGCACGATCAGGTTGACGGCGGAGGCGATCTGCGCGCGCACGGCTTCGAACGGGATGTCGATCGACGCCATCATCACCATCGTCTCCAGGCGAGAGAGCGCGTCGCGCGCCGAGTTGGAGTGGATGGTCGACATCGACCCGTCGTGGCCGGTGTTCATGGCCTGAAGCATGTCCAGCGCCTCAGCTCCGCGGACCTCACCGACGAGGATGCGGTCCGGGCGCATTCGCAGGCTGTTGCGAAGCAATTGCCGGATGGTCAGCTCGCCCTTGCCTTCCACGTTGGGTGGACGGTGCTCGAGCGCGATGACGTGGGGGTGATCGATCTGGAGCTCGGCCGCGTCCTCGATGGTGATCACGCGCTGGTTGTGCGGGATGAACCGCGCGACGACGTTGAGCGTGGTGGTCTTGCCCGAGCCGGTGCCACCGGAGACCAGGATGTTCATGCGCCCGAGCACCGCCGCTTGCAGGAACTCCGCCATCGCGGGGCTGAGGCTTCCCTCGTGCTTGAGGTCCTCGATGCCGAGGACGGCGTCCTTGAACTTGCGGATCGTGAGCGCCGGGCCGTGGATCGCGGCGGGACGGATGATCGCGTTGACACGGCTGCCGTCGGGCAGGCGGGCGTCGACCATGGGGTTGAGGCCGTCGATGTGGCGGCCGGTCGTCGCCACCATGCGGCGGATCGTCTCCAGCAGCTGGTTCTCGTCCTCGAACCGGACGTCGGCCTTGGTCAGCACACCGCGCCGCTCGATGAAGATCTCGTCGGGGCTGTTGACCATGATCTCGCTCACGGACCGGTCGTGCAGCAGGCTGTCGAGAGGGCCGTAGCCGACGGCCGCGCGCAGGATGATGTCGGCGAGCGCGGACTTCTCCTGCGTGTTGAGCGCGAGGCCGTTCTCGAGCAGGAAGCGGTCCAGGTGCGTGCGCACGGCGCGAGAGAAGGCCAGCGTGTCGCCGGTCGTCAGGCCGACGTCGCGGACCATCGCCAGGTGATCGCGAAAATCGTTGGCGAGCTTGCTCAGGTCCCTGCCCTGTCTCGCCGCCGCCTCGAGCACGTCGGACCGCCGCCGCTGCGGGTGGGCGGTCGACGCGGCCGTCGCCGTCCACATGTCGACGAACTGCATCTCCAGGAGGGAGGGTGACGCAGCGACGGCGGGGATCACGCGCTGGATCTCCGCGAGACGGATCTTGATGGCGACGCCGTCGCCGACCGGCTGGGCGCCCTGTTCGATGTAGGCCGCGATCCATTCGCCGTCGCGGAAGCGGAGGATCGCCTTCTGCGCTTTGCTGCTGTCCCCCGGATCGGGCTCGAGTGCCGGGTCGTCGGCTGAGCCGAACACGACGTACTTGATGTCGCGGCTCGGGACGAAGTGGGCGCGATCCGGGTCGGAAGGCGAATAGATGGCAAAGCCGGCGGTCGTGATCGTGCGGGAGTCCGATTCGCCGTCCTCGAGCCCGCCGTCCAGGCGGTGGATGACCACCTTGGTGCGCGCCGGCCGCTCAGCGGCGTCGTCAGGCGGCCCGGCGATGGTCTCGATCGTGGTGTCGCTCATGACACGAATCGCTCCGGTGGCCGGCGGCGGTCGAGCACCCACTTCGAGCCTGGCATCCGCTTGGCGACGCCCTTGACCTCGGACGCGCGGGCGGCCACCGCGGCGGCGCTGCTGTAGCTGCCCGGCTCGGCGATGACGATGCCGATCGATACCGACACGAGCGGCGTGCGCAGCATGCTTCCGTTGCGCTCCTCGGATTCGATCCAGCCACGGTCGCGGTCGATCGGGTCGTAGAGCGCGACGATCGCCTGGTCGAATCGCTTGGTGATCTCCGTCGCGATCGTCTCCGCGATGCTCGGCTCCGTGAGGATCACGAAATCGTCGCCGCCGACGTGGCCGGCGAAGTGGTGGTCGGACTGGTTTTCCTCGAGGACCTCGAGGATGATCGTGGCGAGCGTCTTGATCACGTCGTCGCCGCGCAGGAATCCGTAGTGGTCGTTGTAGCTCTTGAAGGAATCGATGTCGGGGTAGAGCACCGCGAAGCGCTCGCTCTGGGCGAGCCTGCGGGTGATCTCGCGAAGGATGTCGCTGTTTCCGCTCATGCCGGTGAGCGGGCTGAGCCCGCGCGTCGTGGTGGAGCGGCTCATCACGGCTCGCAGCCGCGCCACGAGCTCCTCGGGGATGAAGGGCTTGGTCACGTAGTCGTCGGCGCCCGAAAGAAGGTGCTCGACCTTGTCCTTGAGCGAGTCCCTCACGGTGAGGAAAACGACCGGGATGAGGCGCGTCCGAAAGTCGTCGCGGAGCTCCGACATGACGTGGTCGCCGGTGACGTCCCCGATCATGAGGTCGAGCAGGATGATGTCGGGGCGCCACTCGACCGCGGCGTCATGCGCCGCCTGCCCGTCATTGACCGTGATGCACTCAAAGCCCGCGCGCTCGAGCACGCGTTTGACCAGGCGGAGCACCTGCTCGTCGTCGTCGACGACGAGCGCGATGTCGCGATGGGCCAGCGCCGAGCGCGGCCGCTCGGGTCCCGCGCCCACTCGCCTGGTCACCGTCATGCGGTCGGCCTTGCCTGCCGCGGCAGCTTTTCCGTGAGTGCGATGGCTCTTTCAGCCGCCGCCTTGACTTCAGCGATGTCGGCCCGAATCGCTTCCGGGTCGTTGAGCTCCTCGCCGATGAGCTCGCTGTAATTCACGATCACCGCGAGCAGGTTGCGGAAGTCGTGGATGAGCACGCGACCTGGATCCTCCATGTGCTCGCCGTCCTGGCTCAAAGCCGTTTCACCAGCCGCCACCGGTTGACGTCTCCATCGCGTCGGTAGCCAAGCTCGTCGAGCAGCGAGCGCGCCATGGCGAGGCCGCGGCCTCTCTCGCTTTCATGCGCGGGCATCTCTCGCTTGAGATGCTCGTGAACGGGCGCGCCTGAATCGGTGAGCGAAGCCTCGACCACCCCGCCTTCGAAGCGAAGCACGTAGTCGACGGGCATTTCGGTGCCAGGTGGGCGTCCATGGGTGAGCACGTTGCTCCCGATCTCGCCAAGCGCCGTCTCGAAGAGCATGAGTGGCCGGTCGTCCACCGTGCGGCCCATTGCCTGGCGAAGACGCTCGACTGACGTGTGCAGGACCTCGAGTCCCTCATCAAGTTCGATGAACCTGGCTCGGAATTCAAATGGCTGCTTGCTCCCCACGGCTTAAAAGCCGGTGAGGGCTTCCTCGACAGTCGCGTAATAAGGAAACACGCGGTCGAGGGTGGTGAGCTCGAGCACCACTCTCACCTGCTGGTTGGGGGCGGCCAGCCGCAGGTCGCCCTGGCTGCCGCGGATCTGCTTCAGGGCCGAGATCACCGAGCCCAGCCCTGTGGAGTCGACAAAGCTGATGCCCTCCATGTCGATGACCACCCGCGACGACCCGTTCTTGGCCGCTTCGGAGACCGCGTCCTTCAATGCCGGCGCGCCGGCAACGTCGAGGCGGCCGGTGGCGGCGAGCACGATGATGCCGCCATCCGTCTGGCGGGTTTGGACGTCGAGAGCCACAGCCGGAAGAGCATATGGCAGAAAGCGAGGACTTTAGCCCCGATAGCCTCTCTACACTGCATGGCCTTGGCAGGCTCCAAAGTCACGGAACGAGTGCTCGTGGTGGACGACGACGAACCTCTGGCCCGGGTGATGGCGCGCACCCTGCGGAGCCGTGGGTTTGAATGCGACGTGGCCCTGACCGCCGCCGAGGCCCGGGGCCTCTTCGAGACCGGCGATTACGCGGTCGCCCTGCTCGACGTCCGGCTTCCGGACGAGTCCGGCTACGGCTTGCTCGAGGAGCTCCGCTCGACCCGGCCCGACACCGCCGTGGTGATGATCTCCGGGGTGGACGATGCTGAGCTCGGCAAGGCCGCGCTCGAGCATGGGGCGTTCGCGTACCACGTCAAGCCGGTGGGCGCCACCCAGCTCTACCTTCTTGTTGTCAACAACCTGCGGCGGCGCAGCCTCGAGCTCGACAACCGGGCCAACCTCGATCGTCTCGAGGGCCTGGTCGCGGAGCGCATGGAGCAGATGCAGCGCGCAGCCGAGCTCCAGGCCGGCATGCTGCCCGTGTCGCCGTTCAAGGAGAACGGATTCGAAGTCGCGGCTCACCTCATCGCGGCACGAGAGATCAGCGGCGACTTCTACGACTGGTACCGCGCGGGCGGAGACCGCATCGCCGTGACGCTTGGCGATGTGATGGGCAAGGGGCTGCCCGCGTCACTGATGATGGCCACCGCCCGCGCGGCGCTACGCGGTGTGGCCGGCGTTGCGCCGCTCGAGGCGGGCGTCAGGCAGGCCGCTGACGTGATGTCGGCGGCCCTCGAGGTCAACCACGCGTATGTCACTGTCTTCCACTGCACGTTCGATCCGCGAACGGGGCAGCTCGACTACGTCGATGCGGGGCATGGCCACGCGCGGTTGCTTCGCGGAGCAAAGGGACAGGAGCTGCTGCCGCATCGCAGCGCTCCCATCGGCATCTTTCCCGACACGCAGTTCGTGGCGGGGAGCGTGTCGCTCGAGCCGGGCGACTCGCTGGTGGTCTTTTCGGACGGCTTGCTCGACCTGCGGCCGGATCTGGCGACGAAGGAGGTGCAGCTTCCCTACGAAGCGCGCCGCGCGGGCACCGCGCAGGAGATGGTCGACATCCTGGCCCACGGCGGGCGGGACAAGGAGCTGTTCGACGACGTGACGGTGCTCGCCCTGAGGCGGCTCTAGAGGGACCCCTTTCCCGGATAGTCCGGACTAACCGGGTCGGGGACGATCGGTGGGTGCGGATAGTCCGGACTAACCGAGGTGCCCACCCCTTCCCGGCCCTTCCCGGCCCTTCCCTAAACCGCCTCCTTCGTCGCCAGCCATCTCTCCAGCACGGCCGCCACCACATGCAGCTTCACCGGCTTGGCGATGTGATCGTCCATCCCCGCCGCGAGACACCTCTCCCGCTCCCCCGCGACCATGTCCGCGGTCATCGCGATGATCGGCACGCGTCTCCCGCCCCGCTCGTTGTGCCGGATCTGCCGGCTTGCCTCATACCCATCCATCTCCGGCATCTGGCAGTCCATCAGCACCGCGTCGTAGTGCCCCCGGCCCAGTATGTTGACCGCCTCCGCTCCCGTGGCCGCGACATCGCCGCGATAACCGAGCCGCTCGACCATGCGCAGCGCGACCTTCTGGTTCGCCGCGTTGTCGTCCACTACGAGAACGCGAGCGCGAGCGCGAGCGCCGCCAGCGTGCGGAGCGAGGGCATATGGTTCCGCCCCCACTTCGGGACCGCGGGCCGACAGCATCGTCTGGAGCGTGTCGAAGAGCTGGGACGGGCGCACCGGCTTGACGATCTCCACGTCGACGCCCGGTATCGCGCTGTCGGAATGGCCCGCCGACGTGAGCAGGATCACTGCGATGTCACGCAACCGTTCATCGCTCCGCATCGCGGCCGCGACGGCGGCCCCATCCATCTCGGGCATCATCAGGTCGACGATCGCGACCTCGAACGGATCCTCGCCGGTCATTGCGCGGCTCATCTCGCGCAACCCCTCGCGGGCAGATTCGAAGCCTTGCCCGCGCATGCCCCACGAGTGCATGTAGCGCTCGAGGATCGCGCGGTTCGTTTTGTTGTCGTCGATGATCGCGACCTTCGTACCCGCGAGGCGACCGCTCGGACGCGCCGCGCGGGGCCGCGCGGCCGCCTCGCGGAAAAGTGACGTAAACCAGAAGCGGCTCCCTTTGCCCTTCTCGCTGTCGACGCCGATCTCGCCTCCCATGAGCTGCGCGAGCATGCGCGCGATCGCGAGCCCCAGGCCGGTGCCGCCGTGGCGCCGCGTGGTCGAGCTGTCGAGCTGCGAGTAGACGGCAAAGATTTGCCCCGCCTCTTCCCGGGTGAGGCCGATGCCTGTGTCCTGGACCTCGAACTCGACGGCGACCCCCGGCCCCTTCGTCTCGTGCGGGCGCGCGCGCACCACGACCTCACCCGAGTCGGTGAACTTGACCGCGTTTCCGATCAGGTTGATCAACACCTGGCGCAGCCGGCCCGGATCTCCTATCACGAGGTCGGGCACGCCCGGCTCGATGTCGAGCACGAGCTCGATGCCTTTGTTGACCGCCGCTTCGGCGAACAGCTCGACCGCCTCCTCCACCACGTAGCGCGGGCTGAACTCGAGCGTTTCGAGCCGGACCCGGCCGGCCTCGATTCGCGAGAAATCGAGGATGTCGTTGATGATCTCGAGCAGCGCGTCGCCAGACGCCCGAATCGTCTCCGCGTACTCCCTCTGCTCGGCTGTCAGCTCCGTGTCCATCAGAAGGCCAGTCATACCGATCACGCCGCTGAGCGGTGTCCGGATCTCGTGGCTCATCGTGGCCAGGAACTCGGACTTGAGTCGCGTCAGCTCCTGCAGGTCCTGGTTGCGCTGCGACAGGTCCGAGAGGAGCACTGACTTCTCGAGCTCGGCCTTGATCGCAACCTGCCTGTTCTGCTCCAGCTGCGCGACAACGCGCCGCACGAGGATTCCAAACACGACCAGGGAGAGGGCCTCGAGCACGGCCGCGGCCGGGTCGCCTGAGGCCGGGTTGACGAAGGTGACCAAGACGAGGTCCGCGATCGCGAGCGCCGCGCCGACGGCGAACTCGATCGTCGTGTAGTAGAGCGCGAGAAAGATCAGCGGCAGCAGCACGAACGGGAAGGACCGCACGATGCTGAGCCCGAACTGGATCTCGAGGGCAAAGGCCACGGCGAGGCCGCCGATCGGCGAGATGGCGTGCAGGTAACGCGGGATCCGCTCCCAGGGCAGGACGACCAGCGCGCTTCCCAGCGCCGTGATGACGACCGACGCGACGACCCCGAAAACAGTGCCGTCGGCCCAAAGCGGATACAACGCGAGCACGAACCCGCCGACGACGGGGACCGCCGTGACGATCCGGCTGTGGGCCGGGGTGTCGATCTCGGCCAGAGGGATGAGGACGAGCGCAACGCCGACCGCCATCGCGCCGGCCAGGGCGAGAGAGGTGGTGACGGCGGCGAAACCATGAAGGCTGACGAGGCCGACGATCGCGAGCCCCAGGAACGGGTAGACGCGGCGGCTCAGTCCGTCGGCCTGGAGGGGGGTGCTCGGATGACTCAATCTCGGCAGCCGGGCCGAAGCTTACACAACGTAGCCACGCTTTGTACTTGGGCGCACCCCCCTCCCCGGTGCCGTTTGCGACTTCTTTTAAGGGGGCTGAAGCGCTGCCTGGCGTCGATACACTTTGTCGCCTGCGCACGTTCCATCCCGCCAGGGGGGGCGAGGCATCAGGGGTATTGCCAGGGGCCGGTTCGGAGTCTGTCTCGTGGACTCGGGTCTTGGTGCGCCGGGCCACGCCGTTTGCCGCGCTGGCGGCCATCTTCGCGGTCCAGGCCCTGGCCGACGCGCAGCCGGTGGTCGCGTTCCCCCTCTACCTCGCGGTGGTGCTTCTCGTCTCGCTCCGGCAGAACCGGGCCGAGTCGATTGCGGTGGTGGCGGTCGCCGCGATGGCGGTGCTGTTCCTGCCACTCGCGACCGCAGGCCAGGCGTCGGACATCGCGGCCGCGGTGCTGCTCGCCGCCGTGCTGATCGGCGTCGCCATCACGATGAGCGTGCTCAGCACACATTCGCGCGAGAGCGCGGCCGAGACGCAGCGCCGGCTCACTGAGCTGGCGGCGGCGGAGCGCCGTCTGCGGGCCACGCTGGATTCAGCCGACCAGGGCCTTGGGCTGGTCGACCTCCACGGGAGGTGGATGCAGGCCAACGAACCGTTGATCGCGATCCTCGGACGCAGCAACGACGACCTGGTGCAGACCACGCTCGCCGAGGTCACGGCGGCGAAGGATCGCGCCGCGCTCGCGGCCGCGCTTGTCCTGCTGCGCAATGGAGACCTCGTGCGCTGGGAAGCGGAGATCAGCCAGGCGCGGCCCGATGGCACGGAAGTGCCGGTCGGCATTCTTGTCGTCAAGCTCCCGAACACCGCCACGGGCGAACCGGTCCTGCTCGTGCAGGAACGCGACAACTCCGCCCGCAGGCGGACCGACGCGCTGCGGGATTGCGCAGCCGCCATCAGGCAGGTCATCGTCACGTCGCCTTCGGTCGAGCACGGCATGCCGCAGATCCTCGGCGCGTTCTGCAACTCCCTCGAACCCAAGTTGGCCCTTTACTGGGGGGTCGATTCCGATCGCCAGACCCTGCGGGTGCGCCACAGCTCGACCGTCTCGAGCGCGGTCCTCGAGGGTTTCGTGCACGCCAGCCGCGGCCATCCGACCGCAAGCGGCGTCGGGCTGGTCGGTCGGGTCTGGCAGGCAGGGCTGCTGGCGGCCGAAGAGGACCTCGAGCGCGCGGCCGATGACAAGAGGGTGGCCGCCGCGCGATCCGCGGGCCTTCGCTCGGCGGTCGCCTTCCCGGTCGTGGATACAGGTGAGGTGATCGGCGTCGTCGAACTGTTGGCGGAACGGGTTCGGAACCCCCAGGACGACGAGGTGACGATGCTCGCCGGCATCGGCGTCGAGATCGGACAGTTCACCCGTCGCTCGGAGACCTCCCAGGCGCTGCGCCGGAGCGAGGCGGATCACCGAGCGATCTTCGAGCGCTCACCCATCGGTATCGCGCGAATCAGCGCCGACGGTGAGCTGTTGGAGGCCAACCCCTCGCTTCTCCAGATGCTCGAGCACGACGCTGAAGAGATGCGCACCACAGTGTGGCCCGACCTGATGCGCGCTTACGACCAGGCGGCCTCGCGCCAGCGCAAGGCGACATTCCTGGCCGGCATCACGGACGGCAGCAGCGTCCAGGTGCGCGCGGCGACGGGCGCCGGCAACTGGCTGTGGCTGCAGCTGACCGCGACCTCGATCCCCGACTCGAGCGGCCGCCCCGAGCACGTACTGCTGATGATCGAAGACGTCACCACGGTGCGCGAGACCTCCGACAAGCTGGCCGAGTCGCTCGAGGCGCAGCGAGAGGCCAACGCGAACCTCGAGAAGATCGATCACACCAAGAGCGAGTTCCTCAGCATCGTGAGCCACGAGTTCAGGACAGCCCTGACGGGCATCCAGGGCTTCAGCGAGCTCATTCGGGACGGCGGGCTGGAGGCGGACGAGGTGCGCGCTTACGGCGGCTACATATTCAATGACGCGGACCGGGTGAACCGCCTCATCGGCGACATGCTCGACCTCGACCGCATGGAGTCGGGCCGCATGACGATGCGGACGGCAGACGTCGACGTCAACGACATCCTGATGGAGGCCATCGCCCGTGCCACCTCATCGGCGGTCGCGGTCGAGTTCAAATCCGACCTCGACCCGCGGCTGCCCATCGTGGCCGGCGACCGAGACCGGCTGATCCAGGTCATCAGCAACCTCGTCAACAACGCGGTCAAGTACTCGCCCGAGGGTGGCACCGTCACCCTGACCAGCCGGGCCGAGGGCCACTTCGCCCTGATCAGCGTGACGGACACCGGCATCGGCATCCCCGCCGAAGACATCGGCCATGTGTTCGAGCGCTTCCGGCGGGTGCGCAGCGGCATCGCCCAGTCGATTCCCGGGACTGGCCTCGGCCTCACGATCGTTAAGCAGATCGTGGAGATGCACGGAGGCAAGATCTGGGTGGAAAGCGCGCTGGGCCACGGCTCGTCCTTCCACTTCACGGTCCCCCTGACCCCCGAAGGCGCCAGCGCCGTGCAGCTCCGGCATGCCTGAGGTAGGCGCCAATGGGATGCGGACCCCCACGTTCCGGGTGCTGGTGGCCGACGACAACGAGGTCGCGCAGAGGCTGTGCAAGCGCGTGCTCGAGAAGGCGGGGTACCCGGTGTTGATCGCCGCCGACGGGCTGCAGGCGGTCGACATCGCGTTGAGGGAGCGCCCGGAGATGATCCTGATGGACGTCGCGATGCCCGGCATCGACGGGCTGGAGGCCATGCGGCGGATCAAGACCGAGATTCCGGCCATGCCCATCGTGATCGCGAGCGCGCACTCGATGTCCAGTGACCGCGAGCGATTCCTGGCCGCCGGCGCCGACAACGTGCTCAGCAAGCCATTCAGGCTCGCCGACCTGATCTCCATCGTCGAGCAGCTGGCGAGCGTGAAGTGAAGGACCTCACCGGGACTCGGCTCGGCCAGTACGAGATCGTCGAGCGCCTGGGCGGCGGGGGGATGGCGGTGGTTTACCGCGCGGTCCAGCAACCGCTTGGCCGGGAGGTTGCGCTCAAAGCGCTGTCGTCGGAGCTGTTCCAGGACGACGGTTTCGTCAAGCGCTTCGAGACCGAGGCCAAGACGCTGGCCAAGCTCGACCACCCGAACATCCTGCCGATCTACGACTTCGAGGTGATCGACGGCAACGCGTTCCTGACCATGCCCCTGATCCGCGGCGGCACGCTGCGCGACGTCCTCAACCGCGGTCCGCTCGATGCGCTAACCACCTGGCGCTACCTGCGTGAGATCGGGGATGGGCTGCAGCATGCGCACGACGCCGGCATCGTGCATCGCGACCTCAAGCCGACCAACGTGCTCATCCACACTGACGGCCGGGCGATGCTGGCCGACTTCGGGCTCGCGCGCGGAGCGGGACAGCCGACCCATCTCACGACGATCGGCCTCGCCATCGGCACCCCGGGCTACATGGCGCCGGAGCAGGTGATGGGTCACGACGTCGACAAGCGCGCCGACATCTACGCCATGGGTGTCCTGACGTTCGAGATGCTCACCGGCCGGCTGCCCTACATCGGGTCCAACCGGATGGAGGTCGCGTACGCAACGGTGAACGCGGAGATTCCATCGGCGGTCAAGATCAATCCCAACCTGCCCGACGAGCTCGACCAGCTGCTGCAGAAGGTGCTGGCCAAGCTTCCCGAGAAGCGGCCGCAGACCGTGCGCGACCTGCTGGGTCAGATGGCCAAGCTGCCGCAGCGCAGGACGTCACCGCCAGGGGTGGCCGCTGTCGTGCCCGCGGCGTCGGCCAGCACCGGCGGCGGCGTTGCGGTGCTGCCCCGGCCCGCGGTGGGATCGAACGGTCCGGACACCGCGTCGATGAAGGCGATGCCGTCATCTCCCCCAGCCCCGCCGCCCGCGATGCTCCACGGCTCGCCACCGCCGACACCGACGGCGGCGGGCTACTCGACCATTCGCACCCTCGAGCTCATGGGTGTGCGGCCCGCGAGAGCGAGAGGCAGGTTCATCCTCAATTCCTACTTCAGCAATTTCGTCCATGTCGCGCGCGACGTGACGGGCGACCGGTGGCCGGAGGTCGCTTATGCGTCAGGCCTCGTCCAGTACATCGAGCAGGACGCGGCGCACGACGACCAGCTGGCGTCGCCGGTGGAGTCGCTGAGCCGGCTCAACGAAGCGTTCGAGACGATTTACGGTCCTGAGTCCGAGGACATGATCCGAGCGTGGGGCCGGCGCGCGACAGAGCGGTGGCTGGCCGACGGCCGGCACGGCCTTGGCGGCGCGAGGCGATTCGTCCCCGGGCGCCAGCGCAAGCTCGCCGCGGTGGTCAAGAACTTCAGCGAGGCGATGGACAACGTGCGGGGCGAGCACACGCACGCGTGGCTGCAGGTCGACGAGCACCAGTTCTGGCTCGTCCACTTCTCCAACATGTTCGCGCTCGGACGGATCAAGAGCGTGAAGTCCTGTCATGTCTGGACGTCGTCGATCGAGACGATCCTTCGGTGGGCGGGGCTGGCCAACGACTGGTACGTGGAAGAGGTCGAATGCGGATCGGTGACGGGCACCTTCGATTGCGCCTACGCAATCCGTTCCTCAGAAACGGGCTAGTCGTCCCTAGCATCTGACTGGCGGCCGGGGTCCCCCCGGCCGGTTCCCTCCCATTCTGTAAAAGGGGAAGGCCCTCCACCGGGGGGCAGAGGACCTTCAGAAAGGAGGGAGGGCGAACTTGGAGCGCCAAAACTGGCGCCAAAATCCATATTACCCCCGAGCGGTCCCGCGCGCGCGGCTGAGTTCAGTCCTCTCTTACATTTCTCTATGTGGCCAGATTCGCGATCGACGTGACCGCCTGCTGGCGGCCCCAGCGGGTCGGAATGCTCACGGTGGCGCTGGAGCTCTCCCGGGCCCTGGTCGCGGCCGGCCGGGCATCCGACCAGTTCGTCCTGCTCTGCAGCCGGGAGCGACCCCCCTCGCTCCAGGACCTTGAGTGCGAGGCGGTGCTGTCGCCGTACCGGCACGAGCTGGTCCTGAAGGCGCGCTGGCTGCCCGCGGTCGAGCCCCAGCTCGAGTGCGACGCCATCCTTTATCCCTACTGGCCGAGCCCGCCCTTCCGCCGCCCCGGGGCGCCCCCGACCGCGGTCTTCGTCCACGACCTGGCCTTCCGCCTGCGCCCGTCCGAGGTTCCCTGGCAGCAGCGCCTGTACTTCCGCACCGTGCTGCCGCCGGCATTGCGCGGAGCCGCCGCCGTGCTGGTTCCATCCGAGGCGACGCGGCGCGACCTGGTGCAGCTGTACCGCATCCCCGGGCTCGAGCAGAAGGTGCAGGTGATCCAGGAGGGGTTGCCCGAGCAGGTCTCGGCCGGACAACTGCCCGAGGGCGTCGAGCCCGGGTTCATCCTGGCGGTCGGGACCATCGAGCCGCGCAAGAACTATCCCCGACTTCTCGCCGCCTACCGCCAGCTGCGCGGCCGCCACGGCGCGCTGCCTTTCATCATCAACGGGCGCCCCGGCGTGCCGCAGCTCGTCATCGCGGGGCGGCCGGGTTGGGCGTATGGGGACACGATCCAGCGCATCGGTGCGGAGCCTGGCGTCCGGTATCTCGGACACGTCGACGAGCCGACGCTCGCGGCGCTCTACCAGTCCGCGTCAGTGCTTGCCTTTCCTTCGCTCTACGAGGGATTCGGCCTGCCTTTGCTGGAGGCGATGGCGCACGGTGTGCCGGCGGTCGTAGGCGCGGCGGGCGCGCTTCCCGAGCTTGCGCTGGGTGCGGCCATCTCGGTCAACGCCGAGGACCCGAACGACATCGCGGGCGCGCTCGAGCGCTTGCTCGCCGACGAAGGACTGCGCAAGAAGCTTGGCGAGGAAGGGATGCGGCGCGCCAGGGGTTATACCTGGGCGAATGCCGCGGAGCGCACCCTCGACATCCTGCGGCGCATCGGCCACACATCTCAGAAGAAGGCGGCCTAGTTGAGCAACGCGATATCCGTCCACGTCAGGCTCGATGGTGGAAAGCACGACTACGCGCGGATGGCGCGGCCGCTGCTGCGGACCCTCGATGGGGGTCGGTTCCAGGTCCACCTTGACGGTGCTCTAGAGGGCCGGCAGGTCGCGCTCGTCGCCACGGATGAGCCGGTCCCCTCCGAGCATGCCTCGCAGCTGCGCGACTTCGTCCGTCGAGGCGGCGGCCTCGTGCTGCTGCACGGCACGCTGGCCGGGTGGTCGTCGTCAGACGCGATACGTGAGCTCGCGGGTTGGGTGCCGAGCGGCCCCGGCCCGCTGACCGAGCTTGTCGTCAGGCCCGACCCGGATCATCCCGTCACTCAGCGTCTCGATCCGGAATGGAAGGTGCGCGACGAGCTCTACCTGTCCGAAGGGCCCCCGCTGGACGCAAAGGTCCTGCTGCGCACGAGCTGGAGATTCACGGAGCAGGTCGTCGCATACGAGCGGGCTTGCGGCGAGGGCCGGTTCATCTACCTGGGGCTCGGCCACGAGCCGTCGACCTACCAAGACCCGAATTTCCAGAGGCTCATCGGGCGGCTCCTGATGCTCGCCGCCGGAAGGCAGGCGGCCGAGTCGGTCGGCGTCGGCCTGCTCGGATACGGCGCCATCGGCCGCGAGCACGCCATGTCCATCACCGCAGTGAGCGGATTTCGCCTGGCCGGGGTCTGCGACCTTTCAGCCGAGCGGCGTGAGGCGGCCGCGCGCGATTGGCCGGTGCGCGTTCACGCCCACCAGGACGAGATGCTCAGCGATCCCGAGGTCGGCCTGGTCGTCGTCGGCACGCCGCCGAGCGCCCACGCAGACCCGGTCCTGGCGGCGCTGGACGCGGGCAAGCACGTCGTGTGTGAAAAGCCGTTCGGCCTGCACGTCGATGAGGTCGACCGGATGATCGACGCCGCGGCCTCGCGAGGACTCGTGCTCACGGTGTTTCAGAGCCGGCGATGGGATCCCGACTATCTCGCCCTGCGCGATGTGGCGCGGTCCGGGCGGATCGGGGAGCCTTTCTACCTCGAGTCCTTCATCGGCGGTCACGATCATCCGTGCGACTTCTGGCACAGCCATGAGCCCATCTCCGGCGGAACCATCTACGACTGGGGCTCGCACTACTTCGACTGGATCCTGCAGCTGTTTCCGGACACGGTGCGCACGGTCACTGCCCAGGCGCACAAGCGCGTGTGGCACGACGTGACGAATTCAGACCAGGTTCGTGTCGATCTCACATTTGAGGGCGGCGCCCAGGCGATGTTCTTGCAGTCCGACATCGCCGCCGCGCGCAAGCCCAAGTGGTACCTCCTGGGCACGCAGGGAGCTGTGGTCGGCGAGTGGATCGACGGACCGGTGCCTTCAGATTTTCCCGCGCAGATCAAGGTGTTTCGCGCCGGCGGCGAAGAGATGCTGACGCTTCCGCCACGCGACGAGCACGGCTTCTATCGCAACCTGGCCGACCACCTCGCGTGGGGTGAACCGCTCGCCGTGAAAGCGGAGGACGCGCGCCGTACGGTGGCGGTGATGGAGGCGGCCACCCGATCGATCGCGCAAGGCGGCGCCCAGATCAAGGTCGAGATATAGCCTCCCGCCGAATCGGCTGGGGCATCCTCGGCGCGGCATGGATCGCGGGCAAGGCCGTTCTTCCGGCGATCGATTCTTCGCGCAACGGCCGCGTCGTGGCGCTTGCCAGCAGGTCACTCGACCGAGCGCGCGCGATGCTCGGCCCATATCGCGAGGCACGGTTGTGCGATTCGTACGATCAGCTGATCGAGCAGCGCGACGTGGATGCCGTCTACATCCCGCTGGTCAACAACCTCCACCTGGAATGGACCCTGCGCGCGCTCGCCGCCGGCAAGCATGTGCTGTGCGAGAAGCCGCTCGGGATGAACGCGGTCGAGGCGGGGGACATGGCGGCGGCGGCGGACCGGGCGGGACGGCGGCTGATGGAAGCTTTCATGTATCGATTCGACCCGCGCATGGTGGATTTCGTCGAGTCGATCCACGACCCACTTTACGTTCACGCTTCGTTTGGGTTTCGGTTGGAGCAGGGCACGAACTACCGCTTCCATTCCGCCCTGGGCGGCGGCGCGCTGCTCGATGTCGGCTGCTACGTGGCCGGCGTCGCGCGCTGGATCATGGGCGAACCGCTCGACGTCATGGCCGAGGCACGAATGCGGAACGGAGTGGACATGACGACGAGCTCGCTGCTTGTGTTTGCCGGTGGACGCACCGCTTCGCTGTGGTGCAGCTTCGAGTCGCCGGAGGAACAGGAGGTGACCGTGATCGCGCGCGAACGGATGCATCGCCGCGAACGCCCCTTCACACCGTCTGATGATCCCGCCGTGGCCTACCGGCTGATGATCGAGTCTTTCGCCGACAGCGTGCTCCATGACCTGCCCGTCGCCATCCCGCTCACCGAGTCGATCGCGAATATGAAGACCCTCGACCGGATTCGAGACGCGGCTAGGTTTTGATCAGCTCTTGAAAACGCGGGTCGTCGCGGAGCGGCTCCAGGTCTTTGTCATTGGGGGCGGCGGCCTTGAGCACGTCATTCGCCGGCAGCGCGTCAGCCAGTAGCTTGATGGCATCGTCGAGCTCTCCCTGCGGCACCCTTATGCAAGCAAGGTTGTAGCGAACCAGCGCGACGAACCGCGCGGGTGCCCCCGCGGTTTGCAGGTCGGCCTCGGCGTCAACCCAAAGTGCGGCGGCTCTGTCCAGGAGACCGTTTTCCTTCAGGTACTCGGAAAGGTGGAGGCGCGGGTGCGTGTAGCTGTTACGAAGCACAGCCTCCGTCGTGTTGGCGGCCGCGTACCAGTTGAATGGGCGGTCGCCCAGGCGTCCGTACAGGTCGATGATCTCGCCGAGCAAATGGTCTGACCGCGCCGCCGCATCGGCGAGTGGCGTACCAATTCCGTTCGGCAGCTCCGCGTCGTTCGTCTCGTCGATGTTTGCGGGCGGTGTCGCGAATGAGCGCCCCCCTTCGACGTCTGACAACGCATTGCGCATCCGCTCGCGCCACATCCCAATGTGAAACATCACCAGGGCGGCGGGCCAACCCACGGGTGCCGACTCGTTCTGGCGCGCTCGCTCGACGAATTCCTGCTCCGCCTTGCGCTCGGCTTCGAGCGCCTCACGAATCGCGTCGACGTCAGGCAGGGGTCATGTCCACGGTCTGCGTGCCCTTGAAGGTGATCGGGCCCGTCAGGCCCGGGCTCGTGGCCCCGGCGGCCATGTTCAAGGTCATCGTGGCGTCGAGGGTGCCGGTGCCGTGCGACTTGACGACTCGGTGGGCGCCATTGTCGATCCAGGACGTCACATCGGAGGCGGACGTCCCCGCCATGGTGATGCCCTCCAGTCCGGCGGCGGCGCCGGTGGAGGGGATCAGCGGCGTCCCAGAGCCGCCGGCCATCGCCGACAGGTCGATGGTGAGGTTGAAGGTCGAGTTGATCTTGCTCTCCACCACGGCGGTGTCCACGCTGCCGACCTTCTCGTCACGGAGGTACTTGTTGTCCGACGTCACCTTGCTCGAGCCGGAGCCAAGGGGGTTCGGCTGGTCGTAGCTCTTCGACCATGTGTCGCCGGGTTTCACCGGTTTGTCGGGGAGGATCGCTGACAGCAGGCCGCCCTGGGCACCCGTCGCGCCGGGCAGCGAGTTATTGCCGAACGTGCTGCCGTTGATGCTGACGATTCGCCCGTCCGACGCGATCTTCATATCGACGTTGGTGGTGGTCGTCGTGGTCGTGGTGTTGCTGGCGCCGTTCACGGTCATTTTCAGCGACATGTCGTTCACCGCCACCGAGACGTCCGCGGTGCCGCTCGAATCGACCGACTTCACCGTGAGTGTTTCTTTCGCGGTGATGTCCATGTCCAGCGGAACCGACATGCCCTGCGCACCGATCGTGTACTTGAAGGCAGCGTGAAAGTTGTACTTGTACGTCTCGCCTGCTTTGTACGCAAGGGAGATGGTGTGCGCCTGGGCGGCCCCAAACGAGCCGCATCCGGCGACCAGAAAGAACGCGAGGAGCGCAAGCCGCCTCACGACCTCAGCATAGTGCCGGGTTCGGGCTAGGCTGCGGTCTTAGGCGCGGTTTCCGAAGCCTCTTCCGGTTGCGCGGCGGCCTGGACCGGCGGTGGCGCGACCGGCACGATCTGGCGGAAGCGGCCGACTGCATCGGTCCAGCTCGCCAGCATCTCGGCGGCCCTGCGGCTGCCGGTGCGCCGAAGGTGCTCCTCGACCAGCGCCTTGAGCTCGTTGGCGTCTTCTTCCGGGACGTCTCGAGCCACGACGCTGTCGGCGTTCAGCTGGCGAAACTCGAGCGCGTAGGCGACGCCGCCGGTCATCCCTGCGCCGGCGTTCCAGCCGACCGGGCCCAGCGCGACCGCAACCCCGCCTGTCATGTACTCGCAGAAGTGGTCACCTGCGCCTTCCACGACGGCGACGGCTCCCGAGTTGCGCACGCAGAAGCGCTCTCCAACCCGGCCCGCGATGAAGAGCTTCCCGCCGGTCGCGCCGTAACAGATGGTGTTGCCCGCAAGGACAGGGTCGTCCGCGCCGTCGTGACCGAATGGTTTGATCGCGATCACGCCGCCGCCCATGCCCTTGCCCACGTAGTCCTGCGCCTGTCCTTCGAGGCTCAGCTCCACGCCGGCATCGAGAAAGGCGCCGAAGCTCTGGCCCGCGCTGCCCCGATACTCGCGATGGTCACCCTGCGCCAGCGACGCCCCGACCGTCCTCCGCGAGTTGTCGATCTCGCCGCTCGGTGGCGCTTGCCGCGGCGCATCTCCATTGCGGCTCCAGGACCGGCTCCTGGGCAGGGTCGAGTCGGTTGGTGCGAGGACAAAAGAGAGGTCGAGCCTCGCGTCCGGAACCTGTGCCAGCAGCTCGACGCGCCCGACTATCTCCTGGAGGCTGCGCGCGCCCAGGCGTGCCAGATGCTCGCGGACCTCACCCGCGATGAGGAACAGGTAATTGACGACGTGCTCCGGCCGTCCTTCGAATTTGGCGCGAAGGTCTTCGCGCTGCGTGGCGATGCCCGTCGGACAGGTGTTCAGGTGGCACTGCCTCGCCATGTCGCAGCCCAGGGCGACCAGGACGCCGGTGCCGAAGCCAAACTCCTCAGCGCCAAGCGCCGCGGCGATGACGATGTCGCGGCCTCCGCGGAGGCCGCCATCCGTGCGAAGGGTGACGCGCTCGCGCAGGCGGTTGGCGACGAGGACCTGCTGCGCTTCCGCGAGGCCAAGCTCCCACGGCGAGCCCGCGTTCTTGATCGAAGACAGCGGCGAAGCGCCTGTGCCGCCATCGTGTCCCGAGATGAGGATGTAGTCGGCTCGAGCCTTCGCGACGCCCGCGGCGATGGTGCCGACGCCCGCCTCCGACACAAGCTTGACCCCGATCCGCGCCTGCGGGTTCACGGTCTTGAGGTCGTGGATGAGCTGCGCGAGATCTTCGATGGAGTAGATGTCGTGGTGCGGCGGCGGGGAGATGAGCTGCATGCCAGGCTGTGCGTGGCGTAGGCGTGCGATGAGGCTCGTCACCTTGAGGCCGGGGAGCTGTCCACCCTCGCCCGGCTTCGAGCCCTGCGCGATCTTGATCTCGAGCTCGTCCGCGCGCTTGAGGTATCGAGGCGTGACGCCGAACCGCGCCGAGGCAACCTGCTTGACCTTGTTGTCGCGTCTGGCGCCGTCCGTGTTGTCGTAGGTGTCAGGGTCTTCGCCGCCCTCACCTGAGTTGGAGCGAGCCCCGACCTGGTTCATGGCGATGGCCAGCGCTTCGTGCGCCTCCGGAGATAGCGCGCCGAGCGACATCGCGGTGCTGACGAATCGCTTGACGATCTCAGACGCCGGTTCCACCTCTTCCAGCGGAACCGGCTGCGGACACTCCTCGATCTGGATCAGCTCGCGCAGGGATTGAGGCGCGCCCATGTTCGAGAGGCGGCGCCACTCGCGATAGGTATCTACGTCGCCCGTCTGCGCCGCCTTCTGCGCGGTCTTCACCGCGTGCGGGTTGTAGGCGTGATGCTCGCCAGCCTTGCGGAAGCGCATGCGGCCGTGGTCGGGTGTCGCGCTGGGCCGGTTGCGCGCGATCTGCTCGAGGTCGGAGAGGTTTGCGCCGCCGATTCGTGAAGGCACGGCCGGGAAGCACAGCTCCATCACCTCGGCACCGAGACCCAACGCCTCGAGCACCTCCGCACCGCGGTAGCTGGTCACGCAGGAGATGCCCATCTTCGCCATGACCTTGAGCAACCCCACCTCGAGCGCTTTGCGATATCGCGGCGCAGCTTCATCGCCGGCGGTCGCAAAGGCCAAGTACGGATGCACCGCTGTTGCGCCAATCGTGATCAGGCAGGCGACGTCGTGCACGTCCACCGCATCACCGGCGATGGCGACGATGTCGGCGGCCATGCGCCGTCCGGTCGCCAGGAGATGAGAGTGGACTGCTCCCACGGCCAGCGCCATCGGGATGGGAAGGCGGTGCTGAGCCGAGCGGCGGTCGCTCAAGGCGATCACTCCATTGACGTCTTCGGCTTCGCGACAGAGCCGGTGGAGTGCGTCGCCCAGGGTTTCCTCGGGAGCGTAGGTCGCGTCGAGCACCGTTGCGTCCTGCAGCACGCGCGCGAGCTCGGCCGCGCCCAGCACTGGTGACTCGAGCTCCAACAGCTTTCCATCGGTGGGAACGGCAGGGTGATGCCGGCGCAGAAGCTCGCGGTCGGTGCCGCCCTCCGGCTCGAGCGTGAGGCGGCGTGCCCCGAGCAGGGTTCGCAACGACATCACGGCCTTCTCGCGCAGCGGGTCGATCGCCGGATTCGTCACCTGCGCGAATCGCTGGCGCAGGTAGCCATAAACACGCCGCGGTGTCCGGCCGAGAGGCGCGATCGGGATGTCGTCGCCCATCGAGTACACCGGCTCTGCGGCGGACTCGGCCATGACTTCGACCACGAACTTGACGTCCTCGAATCCCCACCCGTGGAGCGCATGCTGCCCAGGCAGGTCTTCCAGGGGCTCGAGGTCGACGTGGTGCCGCTCGACCGGGACGAGCGCGCGGTCCGCGAGCATCCCGTAGTCGTGTCGACCGGCGGCGCGCTCCTTGGCCTCCGCGTCGCGCAGCAGCGACCCGTCGCGAGTGTCGACCAGCAGCATCTGGCCCGGTCCGAGCCTTCCGCGTTCGATGACCTGTGCGGGATCCATGCTCACGACACCCGCCTCCGACGCCGCGGCGACGAGCCCGTCGCGCGTGCGCTGCCATCGCAGGGGGCGGAGGCCGTTGCGGTCGAGGGCCGCACCGACGACGATCCCGTCGCTGAACGCGAGCGCGGCGGGCCCGTCCCAGGGTTCGAATCGGATCGACTGGTAGCGATAGAAATCGCGGACAGGCGCGGCGAGGTCGCCGCGGCCCTCCCACGCCTCGGGCACGAGGCTCATCAACGCCTCGCTCACCTCCCAGCCGCGGTGCACCAGGAGCTCCAGCGCGTTGTCGAGCGAAGCGGAGTCGGACCCTTCGGGCCAGATCACGCCGCGAAGCTCGGGTTCGAGCTCCGGCTCGCGGGCACGCATCCACGCTCGGTTTCCCGTCACCGTGTTGATCTCGCCGTTGTGCGCCAGCATCCGGAAGGGTTGCGCAAGACGCCAGTCAGGCATCGTGTTGGTCGAGTAGCGCTGGTGGAAGACGGCGAGGCGGCTCTCGCAAGCCTCGTCCTGCAGGTCCAGGTAGAAGTCCGCCAGTCGTGTACCTGCCATGAGGCCCTTGTAGACGAGGGTGCGGCTCGAGCACGACGCGACGTACATCCTCACGCCTTCGTCTTCGGCTCTTTTTTCTGCCGCGCGACGAGCCAGGTAGAGGCGGCGCTCCCATTCGTTGGGGTCGAGGTCGGGGTTTGCGATGAGGCCGTGCCAGATCTCCGGCATGGTCTCGCGTGCCCGCGAGCCAAGGGTCTCGGGGTCGAGGGGCACGGCGCGCCACGCCGAGATCCGCATCCCGGACGCGGCGACCGCGTCTTCGGCGAGACCCCGGGCGCCCTTGTCCCATGCGAACAGGGCGATGACCGCGAGAGGGCCGCCCAGCATTCGATGCGGGACCTGGATCAGCAATCCCGCGCCGTCGCCGCTCTTGCCATCCGCGTCGAGGCCGCCGCGGTGGGCGAGGCGAGCCAGCGCGGTGACGCCCAGGCTGACCGACTCGTGGCCGAGCTCGGGCGTGGCGACAAATCCCATGCCGCAGGCCGCCCGGGATGCGGGAAGCTCCCCGGGCCATGCAAGGCGTGATCGACTCAGGGCGGGGGGCACTGTAGCGGAAGGCTACGTGGAGTCGCCTGCGGGAGCTAGTGCGCCGCTCACAAAAAGCTCGCCGAATTTGTTATGCGATCGCTACATTCCCAACAGCGACTGCACCCGCAAAGCGACCGAAAGGTTGAGTCGCGTCTCCGGGTCTTCGAGGTCGAGGCCGGTGATCTCGCGGATGCGGTCGAGTCGGTAGCGGAGCGTGTTGGGATGGACCCGCAGCCGTTGCGCCGCGTGCTGCTGCTCGCCGGTTTCGAGGTAGGCCCGCAGGGTGGCGACGAGCGCTCCCTTGCGCGCGCTGTCGTGCTCGATCAACGGTCCGAGGTGCCGGCGGCTGTAGTCCACCAACCGCTCGTCGCTGACGGCGGCGAGCAGGCCGGTGAGCCCCAGCTCGGGCACCGCCACCACCTGGCCCCATCGCTTGAAGCGGGCAAGCGATTCCATCACGGAGGTCACCTCGCGCAGCGCTCCGGCGACCGAGGATGGAGCCTCGATCGGCGCGCTGAAGCCGACGGACACCGTGAAGCCCGGCTTCCAGTCGGCCACCGCCTGGCGGATCTGCAGGCCCAGCGCGTGGCTCCGCGCCTGGTGGTCGGCGACCTCGGTGCCCAACGGCAGCAGCGCGACGACCTGGTCGGAGCGGCCCTGGACCAGCGCCCGCGGGTAGGTGGTGCGCACCACGGCGGTGACCCGGCGCAGGAACTCTCGTTTCAGGGCCTGGATCGCATCCTCGGAGATCTGCCGCGCCTTGTTGAAGCCGCGAAAGTCGTCGATGTCGACGAGGACGACGATGTGGCTGCCGTGCAGCGGGTAGCCCAGGTGGCGGGCGCGGCGCTGCGCCGCCGCCTCATCGCCGTACGTGCCGTGAAGCAGGTCCTCGAGGTATTCGCCGCGGACCCGTCCCTCGACCTCGGAGAGCTCGCGCTCCTTCGCGATGGAGAGCGCAAGCACGAGGGCCGCCTGCTCGATCGCCATGAACGCAAGCTCCTCGTTGCGCGGCGGGTGGTCGAGGATGGAGATGTAGCCGAGCACCTGGTTGGAGGCGAAGATCGGCGCGATCAGACGCTCGCGCGACATCCCCAGGTGGGGGAATGCCGGCACTTTGACCGGGCCGCGCTTGGCCTCGACCTCGCGCAGCATGCGCTGGATCTGCGGGTCGAACAGCACCCGCTGCGGCGTGCCCTGGCGGAGGATGGTCTCCTTGCGGTGGGGGTCCGCGCTGCCGCCCGCGTGGGCGAGCAGGTGAAAGCTTGCGTCCTCGACCACGACCGCGCTTTCGAGGAGGTCGGCCAGCGTGCGGCAGATCTCGTTCACGCCCTTGCCGTCCAGGACCAGCTCGGTGAACCTGTGATGGATCTCGATCGAGCGCTTCAACCGCCAGTGCTCGGCGTTGATGATCCGCTCGAGCAGCGGCGACATCAGGTCGACGAACTGGACGTCGGAAGGGATGGTGAACAGCGGGACCTTGAGGCGGTCCGCCTCGCTGACCATCTCCGGCGGCAGCTTGCGCATGTAGGGCAGCGGCCGAACCACCAGTCCCGCTCCACCTGAGTCCGCGATGCGGCCGACGAGCCGGATCTGCGCCGACACGTCGTCCTTGATGGGGAAGCCGCTGGTGAACATCAGGTCGCCGGCCCGCGGCTGCACCTCCGGCGTCTCCATCAGGCGCACCCACTCGACGCGCCGGTCCAACCCTTCGCCGCCTGCGATCAGCTTCGCCTGGGCGAGCACGGATCGCATCGCCTCGCGCACCGTCGGCCGGGGTTCCTGGACCTCGTCCTCGACCCTCTTGGTGGCCATGATTTGCAACTTTAGGGTGTGGGCGGGGGACAGGCAAGGGCGGCTCGGCGTTGTGCCCGGCCCACTAGGACGATGACGACGCGTCGGGTTACCGTCCAGGCATGGCCTTTGAGGAGACACCGGCCTGCGACCGGCACGACCTGGGTGTGTCGATGCAGCTGCGCACGATGCACTCCGATGTGTCGCGGCCGGACGTACTGGTCGGTTTGTTCGAGTGTCCTGAGTGCGGGCACGAGCGCTGGCTGCCGATCAAGACCAGCTACGAGGACAGCGAGGCCGCGGTCCCGGCGGCTTAGGCGCCCACCCCCGGATAGTCCGGACTATCCGGGAATGCTCGCGACTGAAACCCGCGGTTAGTCCGGACTATCCGAAGGGGCGGATCTCAGTCCTTTGCGATCAGTTCGCGTAGCACCAGGGGGAGGATGCCTCCGTGGTGCAGGTAGCCGACCTCGGTCTCGTTGTCGACCCGGGCGCGGGTGGTGAAGCGCTTGACCTTGCCGTCGTCGCTCGCGGCTTCGACCTGAAAGTCCTGCCCCGGCTTGATGCGTTCCAGGCCGCGGATGGTGAAGCGCTCCTGCCCGCTCAGTCCGAGCGTCTGGGCGTTCTCGCCGGGCGCGAACTGCAGCGGGAGGATGCCCATGCCGACCAGGTTCGAGCGGTGGATGCGCTCGAAGCTCTCCGCGATGACCGCGCGCACGCCGAGCAGGAGCGGACCTTTCGCGGCCCAGTCACGTGACGAGCCGGAGCCGTACTCCTTGCCGGCGATCACGATGAGCGGCACTCCCTCCGTCCGGTAGCTTTCGGCCGCGTCGAAGATCGTGCTTTCCGAACCGTCTGGGAAGTGACGCGTCCAGTAGCCCTCACGCTCGACTAGCTTGTTGCGCAGCCGGATGTTGCCGAACGTCCCGCGCGCCATCACCTCGTGGTTGCCGCGCCTCGCGCCGTAGCTGTTGAAGTCGGTCCTCTCGACGCTTTGGGCGATGAGGTACTTGCCGGCGGGACTGTCGACCGGGATCGCGCCGGCGGGCGAGATGTGATCGGTCGTCACCGAGTCCCCCAGCACCGCCAGCGCGCGTGCGCCCTCGACGTCGCGCAGCGCGGACGGCTCGGGACCGAAGTCCTCGAAGTAGGGCGGCTCCTTGACGTAGGTCGAGCTCTCTTCCCATTTGAAGATCGGCCCGGTCGGCGAGGTCATCTTCTTCCAGTGCTCATCGCCTTCGAAGATGCGCGAGTACTCACGCTTGAACATCTCCTGCTTCACGCACTTCTGCACCACGGAGTTGACCTCTTCCGGCGAAGGCCACAGCTCTGACAGCATCACCGGCTTGCCGTCCTTTGTATGCCCGATGGGGTCTTTCGTGAGGTCGATGTGCACCGTGCCGGCCAGCGCGTACGCGACGACCAGCGGTGGCGAGCCCAGATAGCTGGCCTTGACGAGCGGGTGGATGCGGGATTCGAAGTTGCGGTTGCCGGAAAGCACCGCGACCACGCTGAGGTTCTCCTTCATCACCGCCGCCTCCACCTCGGGACTGGCCAGCGGACCTGAGTTGCCGATGCACGTGGTGCAGCCGTAGCCGACGAGGAAGAATCCCAGCTTCTCGAGGGGCTCCATCAATCCCGCGGTGTTGAGGTAATCGGTCACGACGCGTGAGCCAGGGGCCAGGCTCGTCTTCACATAGGGATGGACGGAGAGTCCGCGCTCGACCGCGTTTTTCGCCAGCAGGCCCGCGGCCACCATGACCGACGGGTTGGAAGTGTTGGTGCAGCTGGTGATGGCCGCGATCACGACGCAGCCGTTCTCCAGCTTCGCGGTCGGCTCGGCGGCGACCGCGACCGCGGCGCGCCCGTCGACCGGCCCACCTTCGCCGGTCAGGCGCGAGATTGCGTCCGGACTCGGCTTGGGGTCGTGGGCGAAGGCCGCGTTGAAGCTGTCCCAGACCTTGGGCAGCGGCGCGCGGTCCTGCGGGCGCTTGGGGCCCGCCAGGCTGGGTTCGATCTTCGAGAGGTCCAGCTCGAGCAGCTCGCTGAACTTCGGCGTGGGATCGCCGTCGCGCCGAAACAGGCCCTGCTCCTTGGTGTACCGCTCGACCAGGTCGATCTGCTCGCGGCTGCGGCCGGTGATCTCCAGGTAGCGCAGCGTCTGGGCGTCCACCGGGAACAGCGCGGAAGTGGCCCCGTACTCGGGGCACATGTTGCTCATCGTGGCGCGGTCGGGCACGGACAGGCTGGACAGACCATCGCCGCAGAACTCGACGAACTTCTCGACCACGCCGTGCTTGCGCAGCATCTCGGTGAGGGTCAGCACGAGGTCGGTCGCGGTGGATCCCGCCGGCAGCGCGCCGTGGAAGCGCACCCCGACGACGACGGGCGACGCGAGGTACGCCGGTTGGCCGAGCATCGCCGCCTCGGCCTCGATGCCGCCGACTCCCCAGCCCAGCACGCCGAGGCCGTTGACCATGGTCGTGTGCGAGTCCGTGCCCATCAGCGTGTCGGGGACGGCGACCCCGTCGCGGACCTGGACGACCCTGGCTACGTACTCGAGGTTGACCTGGTGACAGATGCCCATGCCCGGAGGCACGAGGGAGAAGTTGTGGAACGCCTGCTGCGCCCAGCGGAGGAGCGAGTAGCGCTCGCGGTTGCGCTCGATCTCCTTTTCGATGTTGCGGGTGTAGGAATCGCGAAAGCCGAACGAGTCGACCTGCACCGAGTGGTCGATGATGAGATCGACCGGGACCAGCGGATCGACCCTGCCGGCGTCCTTGCCGGCCCGCTGCATCGCGGATCGCATCGCCGCCAGGTCGACCACGGCCGGCACGCCGGTGAAGTCCTGCATCAGGACGCGCGCGGGCAGGAACGGAAGCTCGGAGTCAGGCGACGGCGCGGGCCACTTCGCCAGCGCGGCGATGTTCTTCTCGTCCGTGGTGCCGGCCTGGGCGAGGCGGGTGAGCCCTTCGAGGAGGATCTTCACCGTCATCGGCAGGCCGTCGCCCAAACCCTTCAGCGGATAGAACTCGAGGTCGGTCCCGCCCAGCTTCGCCCGCTCGATCATTCATCGCAAAGATACCGGGTCTCTTGATCCGTCCTCGATCGGCGGCCGAATTGGTCCTTGACAGGAATTTGGGTCCGGAATAGATTCCCGCTAAACCGATTTACTCCCGCTCTTCAATGTGTCTGGAGAGCGCCACGGGAGCGGCTCGACGCACAACTAGGGAGGAGACTCGATGGCCTGGATCCGTTGGAGCAGATCGGTTGGGGTCACGCTGCTCGCGCTGGTCGCCGTGGTGGCAACCGCGTGCGGGAGCAGCGGGGGAAACACCCCGACCCAAACCCTGAACCGCAGCGGCACGATCACGATCTGGCACGGTTACGAGGGCACGTACCTCGACGCCAAGAAAGCGATCTACGACGCGTACACGAAGCAGTATCCGAACGTGACGATCAACCTGGTCCACAAGCCGAACCTGACCGATGCCGTCACCGCCGCGGCGGGCGCGGGACAGGGCCCCGACATCGTGGCGTGGGTCGACGACCAGATCGGTAAATGGGTGAAGCTCGAGGCCATCAAGCCGATGGACGCATACGTGTCCAGGGACTACATGACCTCCCAGTTCACCTCCGCCGCGGTGGACGCCGCGACGTTCGAGGGCAAGACCTACGGCATGCCCGAGGCCGTCGAGGCCATCACGATCATCTACAACAAGAAGCTGATCACCAGCAGCCAGATCCCCAAGACGACCGATGGGCTGGTGAGCTTCGCCAAGACCTACAGCCAGAGCAACCCGGGATCGTACGGCGTGGTCTGGAACCCCAAAGACGCCTACTTCCAGGCACCGTGGATCTACGGTTCCGGAGGTTTCTACGTCAAGGCCGATGGCAGCGTCGGTCTGAACAGCAGCGGCACCAAAGCAGGCTTCAACTACGTGGCCAGCTTCAAGGGCGCGATGCCCGCCGGCGTTGACTACGGCATCGCCGACACGCTGTTCAAGGAAGGCAAGGCGGCCATGATCATCAACGGACCATGGTCGGTCGCCGACTACTTGAAGGCCGGCGTGGACTACGGATACGCCACGCTGCCGGTGGTCCAGGCATCCGGCAAGGCCGCGTCGCCGTTTGTCGGAGTGAAGACGCTCATGCTGGGCGCTTACTCGACAAACCCCGCGCTCGCGGTCGACGTCATGAAGTTCTTCTCCAACTCGACCAACCAGACGAACATGGTCCTCACCACGCGCGAGATCCCGGCCAACAAGCTGGCGCTGGCGGACCCGAAGGTCCAGGCGATTCCCGACATCGCGGGATTCGGCGCTCAGGTGAAGAACGGCGTGCCGCTCCCCAACACACCTTTCATGTCCGCTTTGTGGGACCCGGTCGCGAAGGCGCTGGAGGCCGTGTGGACGGGTAAGCAATCGGTGGACGATGCGTTACGTGACGCCCAAACCGCTGCGGAGAAAAACGTCGCTCAGCTCAAGTAGGTAAGTGATCGAAATGCGGGGGCGGCAGTCTCTGCCGCCCTCCGCTGTCTGCTGACACATGTATCGAGTACGCGCGGGAACGACGCTCGCGTACCTGACGCCGATGATCATCGGCGTCGGCCTGATCAGCTTCTACCCGATTCTCTACAACGTCTTCATCTCGGCCACGAATCAGAACCTCTACCACTTTCGCCACTACACCTTCATCGGCCTGACCAACTACCAGAACCTTCTCAAGACCTTCGACGCCGACTTCTTCATCGTGCTCGGCAGGACTTTCCTCTTCGTCGCCATCTGCATTCCGCTGTTCCTGGCGGTCGGGATGCTCACGGCTCTGGCGCTGAACCATCCGGCGGTTCGCTTCAAGGCGTTCTGGAGGGTGGCGCTGATCGTGCCGTGGGCCGTGCCCAGCTACATCACGGCGCTGGTCTGGAAGTTCTTCTTCAACGGCGAGTTCGGGACGCTGAACCAGCTGTACAGGCTCGTCGCCGGTCCCCAGGCCAGCCTTCCCTGGCTGACCGATCCGAACTGGGCGTTTGGCTCCATCGTGCTGGCGAATCTCTGGATGTCGTACCCGTTCTTCATGGTGGTCATCCTCGGCGCGCTGCAGAGCATTCCCAGCGAGCTTTACGAAGCCGCCGCGGTCGATGGCGCGGGGGCATGGCGCAAGTTCTGGCGGATCACACTGCCGCTGCTGCGGCCGGCGATCCTTCCGGCAACCGTGCTCAGCGCGATCCTGACGTTCAACACGCTCAACACCGCGTACCTCATCACCCAAGGCGGCCCGTTTGTCAGCGCCGCGAAACCGGGCGCCACCGAATTCGTGATGGTCTACGCGTTCCGCGAAGCGTTCCAGCTGTTCAACTTCGGTTACATCGCGGCGTTCGCGGTCGTGATCTTCGCGATGCTGTTCGGCGTCACGCTGGCCAGCCTTCGGTTCAGCGGCCTCGTGCGTGAGGAGGCGCGGTGAAGGCTCTCTCGCGCTACGGCGTGCCGGCTCTGCTCTATGTCTATTTGACCGCGATGGTGATATTCGCCCTGTTCCCGGCCTTCTTCGTGGTGCAGGCGGCGTTCCGTCCGGGGCAGTCGCTCTACTCGCTCACCCTGAGCCTCTGGCCGGACCATCCGACGCTGGACAACTTCATCTACATCTGGACGAAAAAGCCGTTCCCGCTCTGGCTCCGCAACAGTGTCGGGGTGTCGGTGGGCACGATGCTGGCCGGCCTCGTCGGCTCTGCGACCGGCGCGTACGCGCTGTCGCGCTTTCGCTTTGCCGGTAAGCGGATGACCCTGATCCTGCTACTTGCCATCCAGGCCTTTCCATCGGTGCTCGCGCTGATCCCGATCTACCTGATCCTCAAGACGGTTGGCCTTTACGGCTCGCCCTTCGGGCTCATCCTCGCGTACATGTCGATTGCGCTGGTCTTCTGCACGTGGAACTTGAAGGGCTACTTCGACACCATCCCTCGTGAGCTGGATGAAGCCGCGCTCATCGACGGGTGCACGGTGACCCAGGCGTTCTGGCGCATCATCCTTCCCCTCTCCCTGCCGGCACTTGCGGTGACGGCGCTGCTGATGTTCCTCACCGCCTGGAACGAGTGGGTGATGGCCTCGGTGCTGCTGCAGGATGAGAACACGTACACCGTCCCCGTCGGCCTTTGGGGTCTGCAGAACGACTACCGGGTGCCGTGGGGTTACTTTGCGGCCGCCTCGCTCATCGTCTCGGTTCCGGTGATGGCGCTCTTCCTTGGGCTGCAGAGATATTTCCGGGCGGGGCTGACCGTGGGCGGCGTCAAGGGCTGACGCGAAACCACCGGCTTGTGGTTTTCACGGGCGCGCTCGTCGCCGCGCTCGCCATTGTTGCGATCGTCGTCTTCCGGCCGGCGAGCGAGTGGACGTCAGACGTCGCGCCGGTCGCCAACGTGGCGGCGGATCGATGGACGACCGGTGACAAGGACGCCATCGGCACGGCGTACAGCAGCCAGTCGAACGTATGGTTCACCGCCGCGCACGGCACCCTGTCCGACGTGCTCTATCCAACCGTCGACGCCGACAACCTGCGTCAGTTCGGATTTCTCGTCACGGATGGATCGAGCTTTTTCTTCGACGCCGCGACGCAGGGCGTCGCGAGCTCACGCGTAACCGACGATCGCGCGCTCACCTACGTGCTGCAGGTCGACGACCCGGTGCACCAGTTCAGCCTGGTCACCGAAGTGGCCACCGACCCGGCCAGCGCGGTGGTCGTGGTCCGAGGACACCTGATCGGCCACACCTCCAACCTGACGGTGTACGGCTACCTCGTGCCGCATCTCGGCGGCTCGGGCGCAGCGCAAACCGCTTTCTTCGACGGCTCGCGCGGATACGTGAACAAGCACGGCTTGTGGCTCGCGGTCGGCGGCGACACGACGAGCGACCAGCGGACGGCGGGCTACCTCGGCCGCGGCGACGGCTATGACCAGCTTCACCATGACGCGCTCTCGAGTCGCTTCCGGCAGGCCGGCCCGGGCCGCGTCACGCTCACCTGGAAGCTCAACAGCGGAGGCGGCTCCTGGGTCAGCGAGCTCGCGTTTGCGACGAGCCGGGCGGCGGCCGACGGCGAGCTGAACGCGATCCAGAACAGTGGCGTCCAGGCCGTGTTCGACAGCTATCGCGGCGGCTGGCGCAAGTACACACAGCAGCTGAGCGCGCCTCCGGGCGACGCGTCGCTCTTTTTCTACAGCGCCGAGGTGATCAAGATGGCCGAGGACAAGCTGCACCCGGGGGCCATCGTCGCCTCGCTCGCCCGCCCCTGGGGCGACACCGCTCCGGACGACGACGGTGATGTCGGCTACCGCAAGGTGTGGCCACGCGACCTCTATCACGCGGCGAGCGGGCTGCTTGCCGCCGGCGACTCGGCAACCGCCTACGACGTGCTTCGTTTCATGGGCAAGCAGCAGAAAAGCGATGGCAGC
>VBHJ01000026.1 GCA_005887685.1 Chloroflexota bacterium
GTGCATGCGCGTGGGGCGAGCGGACAAAGCAGCACTCGAGCGCGCCCTCGTCGATGTCGTCGGTGAAGCGCCCGTGACCGCGAAGCAGACGGTCGTCTTCGACCCTCTGCACCGGTGCGCCGAACCATCGGGTCGTCATGTTTCCCCCTCTGCCCGACGCTCCCCCGAGCGGGGGGAGGGAGAAAGTTCAGCGGCGCGCTTCACCGCTCGCCGGATCGACGCATAGCCGGTGCAGCGGCACAGATTGCCGGCAATGCCTTCCTCGATCTGCTGGGCGGTCGGGTTTGGGTGCTGCGCCAGCAGCCCGACCACCGACATCACGAATCCCGGCGTGCAGAAGCCACACTGCAGGCCGTGGCATTCGTGGAAGGCCTGCTGCACGGGATGCAGGGCCTGGCCGTCTCGCGTCAGACCCTCGATCGTCGTGATGTTGTGGCCCTCGGCCTGCACCGCGAGCATCAGGCACGAGCGCACCGGTGCGCCGTCGAGAAGCACCGTGCAGCACCCACAGACCCCGTGCTCGCAACCGACGTGCGTGCCGGTCAGGCCGAGGTCGTGGCGAAGGTGGTCGGAGAGCAGGCGGCGCGGACCGCGGGCCGATGCATGCTCGACACCGTTGACCTTCATGCGGCGAAAGCCCTCTCGGTGAGGACGCGCACGAGGTGCATTCGAAACTCGGGCGTCGCCTCGAGGTCTCCACTGGGCAGCAGTCCCCTGGCTGGGTCGCGAGGGTCGGCCAGCACCGGCGTGGGCGCCACGCCAAAGAGGGCGAGTTTGGCGCCCGCGCGGACCACGCCCGCGAGCGCAAAGTCGCCGTGCCGGCGAGATTCCTCGAGGATTGAGAACGACTCGCGAATTGCGGGAAACCACGCCTCCACCATCAGCTCGTCCGGCGCGAGCGTGGTCTCGAACACGCCCGCGAACAGCTCGCCGGCCGGGATGGTGCGCTCGCCGCGGCTCGAGCGAACGACCACAGCGCCCCCGAGCGCGAGGAGCACCGCCGGAAGCTCCGAGGCCGCGTCGGCATGGGCCAGGCTGCCGCAGACCGTGCCGCGGTTGCGGATGACCCGGTGCGCGACGAGCCGCGTAGCCGCGCTCAACAGCGGGCAGACGCGAGCGACCATCTCCGAGTCCTCCACCGCCGCCTGGCGAGCAAGGGCCTGCACCGCGACCCCGCCGTCGCGTTCGTAGATCCGATCGAGGTTGGCGACTCGATTGATGTCGACAAGGTGCTGCGGACGCGCGAGGCGAAAGTTCAGGAGCGGGATCAACGACTGACCGCCGGCCAGCACCTTCGCGTCCTCGAGCGAGCCCAGAAGCGTGCACGCATCGTCGACCGTCGTCGGCGCGTGGTACTCGAAAGGCGGCGGCTTCACTCGTCGAGCATGGCGACTGCTCGGCAAAGCGCGGCTTCGCCGCCCTGGAAGCGCCACGGGAAGCAGCCGAATCGAATCTTGCGATCCAGGACGTCGTCCAGCTGCCCGCCGAGATTTTCTATGTGGATCACGTCATGGGGAAAGAGCAGCGTGTGCATGATCTGGTAGTCCTGCTTGGGGAAGATCTCGTCGAGGCTTCGACCCAATTTCTTCTCCGCCTCCTCCGCCTCGTCGGCCCGGATGCGCCGGATGACGGTGTTCATGGGATGGTCGGCGCTGCCCGCGTCGACGGCGATCCAGCGGATCCGGCGATCCAGCACCCACTCGGCGAACTTGCGGCTCGGACCCGGATGGCGGATGAAGTACGTCGTCTCGTCGACGCGTGAACGGTCGGTCCAGTTCTCCGGGTAGTAGCGGTGGTACCCGGTGCGGATGATCAGGATGTCGCGCGCATCGATCTTGATCCCGGTGTCTTTCTCCCACTGTTCGAAATGCTCCGGCCCGTAGACGTCGTAGTCGCCGATGCCGTACCGCTGCAGATCGACCACGCAGGCGGGACCGATCAGGAAGTCCAGCGGCAGGTCGCCGATGAACTTGCCGCCCGTGAGGAAATGCGCGGGCGCGTCGAGGTGCGTGCTGACGTGCAGCGTCATCGTGATCTCCTGGCCCCCGGCCCGGTCGAACGCGAGGTGCTTGATCCAGCGGATCGCCGGGCCCGGATAGCCGGCAAACGCCGGCGTGTGCAGCGAGAAGTCCTGCGTGAGATCGAGGAATTTCATTTGGTGAGCAGTGACCGCTGGACTTTGCCCATAGCGTTGCGGGGCAATCGGTCGAGCGTGATCACCCGCTTGGGGCACTTATAGGACGCGAGGCGTTCGTGCGCGAACGCGATGAGCTCGCTCTCGATGAGCCGCGCCGCCAGAGACGGGACCACGTATGCGGTGACCTCCTCGCCCCACTGGTCGCTCGGCACACCGGCGACCGCGACCTCCTGCACGGCGGGGTGCGCCTCGAGCACAAGCTCCACCTCGCGCGGATACACGTTGAATCCGCCGGTGATGATCAGCTCCTTGATCCGGCCTCGGATCGCCAGCGTCCCATCGGCACCGATCTCGCCGACGTCGCCGGTGCGGAAGAAACCGTCTGGCGTGAACGCCTCCGCGGTCGCGTCCGGGTTGCGCCAGTATCCCTTGAACACCTGGCCACCTCTGAGCAGGACCTCGTCCAGCTCACCCAGCCTGACCTCGACTCCTGGAAACGGATAGCCCACTCGGCCGGGCTGGCGAGGGCCGTCGTAAGGATTCGTCACCACGATGCCGCCCTCGGTGATCCCGTAACGCTCGACCGGCGGTTGGCCCAGCAGACGATCGCAGCGCTCGAACAGCGCGGGCGGAAGCGGGGCCGAGCCGCAAACGAAAACACGCACGTGTGAAAGGTCGGTGGGATTCTCGTCCAGCCAGTCGCACAGGCGGTGGTACATGGACGGAACTCCGAAGAACATCGTTCCGCGCTCCGCGTCATTCCGAGTCAGCTCAGCCACGACCGCGGCGGGCGTGAACGGGACGAGGGTGGCGCTGCCCCCGCTCAGCAGCGAGCCGTGGATGCCCATTCCGAGACCATGGAGATGGAAGAGCGGAAGGGCGTGCACGAGCACGTCGCGCGCCGTCCATCGCCACACCTCGAGCGCGCCCCGACCCTGGGCGAGGAAGTTGCCGTGGTCGAGCACGGCGCCCTTGGGGCGGCCTGTCGTGCCTGAGGTGTACAGGATCGCGGCCGGGGCGTCTGGCGTCAGGTCGGGCATCGGCGGGGTTGCGGCCCTCGGCACCTCCTCGAGCCGAATGACTCGAAGTCCAAGCTTGGCAACGATGGCGGCTCGGTCCGCATCGGCGATGACGGCGGTCGGTTCGGAATCCTGCAGGATGTGCTCCGCCTCGGCGGAGTGGTAGTCGGGGTTCATCATCACCGCGCAGGCTCCAACCCGCTGCACGCCGAGGTACGCGACCACCCAGTCGAGCGAGTTCGCCGCATACAGAGCGATGCGGTCCCCGGTCCTGACGCCCAGGTCGCTGAGACCGCCGGCGACCTGTCCGGCGCCGGTTCGCAGCTCGTCGCGGGTAAGCTGCCGATCGCCGGATCGCAGCGCGACCTCGTGACCCGGCTTGAGAAGCTCGTGCGGCAGCGACCCCGACCGAAGCCTCTTCTGGAGCGCGCCGATGTCCTCGGTCACGCGCCCAACAATGCCACAGCTCCGGCGGCTAGCTCGAGACCACCTCCACGGGCTCGCTCTCGTTATCGCGTACGTGGCCCGGCCGCAGGATCTGGTAGAGCACGATGGCGCCGAGCGCACCCAGCGCAAGGTTGTTGAGCTCGAAGTCGCCGAACTTGACGTCGGCGCCGCCGGCGGCGAGGATCAGGGGCACCGCAGCCACCGCAAGGTTGGCCCGCTTGCCGAAATCGACACGGCCGTCGACCCAGATCTTGGCCCCGATGACAGCGATGAGGCCGAACAGGTACAGCTCGATCCCGCCGATCACGCTGGCGGGAATGCTGTCGACCAGTGCACCGAACTTCGGGATGAAGCCAAGAAGGATCGCGGCTGCGGCGGCGACGATGAAGACCCAGATGGAGAAGACCCGCGTCACACCCATGACTCCGATGTTCTCCGCGTATGTCGTCTCACCGGTGCCACCGAAGAGGGCGCTCACCATGGTCCCGATTCCGTCGCCCATGAAGGTCCGTCCCAGGTATCCAGACAGGTCGCGCTTCATGATCCCGCTGATGGCGAAGACGTGGCCGGCGTTCTCGGCGACGAGGATCAAAGGAATGAACCAGAAGAGGCTGAACTGCCGGACCGGGTCGCCGAAGCTCGGGAACGAGAAGGTCGGAAAGCCTACCCACGCCGCGCTCTGCACGCCGGAGAAGCTGATGTGGCACGCCGACTTGGCCGCCTGGCAGGTCGGGTCGATCAACGCCACGATGTAGCCGACTACCACCGCGAACAGGACCGGCAGCATGCGTGGGAATCCGCGCAGGTACACGCTCACGAGTACGGCGACGAGCACGGTCACCGTCGCGGTCAGAAGATCGCCTTTGAAGTTGTTCCACGCGGCACCGGCCAGGGCGATGCCGATGACGGCGACGACGGTTCCCGTCACCACCGGCGGCAGCAGGAAGCGGATCGCGTTGATGCCCACGAAGTGGACCACGACGCCGATCAGGAAGTAGATGACGCCGGCGATCAGGATCCCGCCGTAAGCCAGGTCGTGGTGCCCGGTGCTGCCGCCCTGGATGGCGAGCACCGCGCCGAGGAAGGAAAACGAAGAACCGAGATAGCTGGGCACCTTGCGGCCGGTGACAACCAGAAAGATGAGCGTCGCGACTCCGCTGAAGAAGATCACCGTGTTGGGGTTGAAGCCGAGGATCAGCGGAACCAGCACAGTGGCCCCGAACATCGCCATGACGTGCTGCACGCCCAGCAGGATCGTCTGAGGCCAGGGCAGGCGGTCCTCGGGATAGACGACGCCGCGCTCCCGCGCAGCAGATGCGACAGCCATAGCGCACCCCCATTTCAAACTCGAGCCGCCGACGCAGAGGTCGAGTCGCGGCTATCGTAGTCGGCTCTCGGCCGTTTGCAAGAGCCACTTTCGAAAGCGCATTCCGCCCGCTTGGCGTCGGCGGTGGGTTCAGGCGGCGCCGCGCGGGTCTTGGGCCTTGGTGATGGGCTCGTCCAACCGCGGGCGGACCGGGCTCAGGTGGACCTTGAACGGCACCCCGGGAGCCCGGAACCCGACCTTGAGGTGCTGGTTGTCGCAAAACGGCTTGTGCAGGGACTCGCCGCAGCGGCACAGGGTCGCCCGCGGCAGCATCTCGACCGTACCGTCCTCACGCTTCACCTCGACCTCGCCCAAAACGAGGAGCGGTCCATCTCGGATCGGCGTCATCCGGGTTGGGCCGTCGTGCTTCTCCTGCGGACCGCCGTCCACGCGCCGGTAGAGCAAGGCGCCGCTCGGGCAGAGCTCGACCACCCTGGCCACCTCGTCGGCTTCACCCGCGTCGGGCAGCGCCCAGGGGCGGCGATCGAGCTTGAAGACATTGCGCTCGCCGCGGAGGCACTCACCGATGTGAACGCAGATGTCGAGGTCGAAGCTGACCTCGATGTCGCGGCCGCGGTAGACCTTGCGCATCTCGCCAACACTAGACTCTCCCTCAGTGCCCGAGGCAACGGCGACCACGCGACGACCTAGCGGTCGGAGGCGCGCGCCTGGCCGGGCGATGATTTCCTCGGAGCGCATCTCCAAGCGGGTCCGCCTGCTCGGCCGCGAGATCTCAGAGGTTTACGCCGACATCGAGACGCCACTGGTCATCGTCGCGATCCTCAAAGGGGCCACGGTTTTCGCGGCCGACCTGCTGCGCAGCCTCGCGATTCCCGCCGAGCTGGAGTTCGTGCGCGCCGCAAGCTACGGCGCGGGGACAAGGACCACCGGCCGGGTGAAGATCGCCCACATGGTCGAGGGCCCCCTGGCCGGGCGCCATGTCCTGCTCGTCGAGGACATCGTGGACTCGGGCAGGACCATACACACGATCCTCAGACGCTTTCGCAAGATGAAGCCCGCCTCGCTTCGGGTAGCGGCGCTGCTCGACCGCCCGGCACGGCGCGAGATCCCCGTGCACATCGATTTCACCGGTTTCGCCATCCCCGACCGCTTTGTTATCGGCTACGGGCTGGATTACGCCGGCCTCTATCGGGAGCTGCCGGGGATCTACGCCCTGAGCTAGCCGCTCGAGCCCCTCCTGCGTCGTTGACCTGAGCTAGAGGGCAACCCCCTCGATCAGCCCCCACCCGGCACCCGGAACCGAGTTGGTAAAGCTCAAGCTCGCACCTGCCAGAAGGTGCTTGTACTCCTCGAGGGTTCTCTCGCGACCACCGAGCTGCACCATCATCTGTAGGTCGGTCATCACCGGATTGAGGTGCGAAGGGTCGTCGGTCACCCGGGAGGGTAGAACGCGCTCGACGATCATGATCCGCGCCCCCGCACTCATAGCACGGCGGCAGACCGAAAGAATGGTCGCGGCGTGCTGATCGTCCCAGTCGTGGATGATTTGCTTCAGCAGATAGACATCTCCCCCGCTCGGCACCGACTTGAAGAAGTCGGCCTCCACCACAGAGCAGCGATCCGCCACGTCAAGCCCGGCCAGGTATTGAGGCGTCTCCGCCAGACCCGCCGCCAGGTCGCAAACGATCCCACGTAGGCTTGGATTGGAGCGCAGGATCCCCGCGACCAACGCGCCCTTGCCACCCCCCACGTCCACGATCAGCGCACCATCCCTGAAGTGGCCTGACGTGGCGACGAACTGGACAGCCCCCTCACTGAAGGAAGCCATGGCCTGGTTGAAGCGGGCAGCGTAATCGGGATCCCGCGCAATGGTTTCCCACAGAGTGCCGCCGTGGGCCAGGGAGTGGCCGGTCACCCCCGAGCGAAGCGTGTCCATGAAATGGTCCCAGCCGCGGTAGCTCTCCGGGATCAGCATCATGGCCACTGGGCGCTGAGAACCGGGGACTCCTTCTCGAAAGAGCTCGCCGACTTCCGTGTTCGTGAAGCGGCCGTCATCGTGCTCGATGAAAACCCCGAGTGCGGTGAGACCACGCATGAGACGGCGAAGTCTGCCGGCGTCGATGCGCGTCGCGGCACTCAACTGGTCCGCCGACATCGCACCGCCGGAGAGGAGGTCGGGGATCCTCAGCTCGACCGCACCCCGGACAAGTTGTGAGGCGCGAAAACCGTTGACCAGCTCATAGGCACGGTCTGCCGGCGTTGGCGTCACGGTGAGGCTAGCCTGTGACGGCGGGATGCGGCGCCGGTTTCAAGAAGTCGACGAGCTCCTCGCGGTCATTCCACATCACCGTCGTGCGCTCCGGCTCTGTCCGCGCCACGATCTTCCCGCCACGCATTACCAGCTTGCGCGGCGCGACCAGCCGGATGGCGTCCATCTCGCTCGGCACGGAAAACGCGCAGAGGTCCGCGCGGCAGCCGGGCAGCAGGCCGTACTTCTCGAGACCGAGTGCGCTGGCCGGGTTCCACGTGATCATGTCCATCAGCGTCCGCAGCTCGCCGTGACCCGACATCTGTGCGTAATGGGCAAGCACGAACGCCGCCTGCAGCGGATCGGCGTATCCGAGCGGATACCAGGGATCCATCACCGAGTCGTGGCCGATGCAAACGTTGATGCCCGCCGCCAGCAGCTCCTTGACCCGGGTGTGTCCCCGCCGGATCGGGTAGCTGTCGAAACGACCCTGGAGGGTCGAGTTGTCCAGGGGGTTGGTGACCATGTGCATCTGGGCTCGCTTGAGGTTGTTGATGAGCCGGTATGCGTAGGCGTTGTTGTACGAATGCATCGCGGTGGTGTGGCTTGCTGTGACGCGGCCGCCCATTCCAAGCCGGATCGTCTCGGCGGCCATTACCTCGACGAAGCGCGACTGATCGTCGTCGGTCTCGTCGCAGTGGATGTCGACGCGCAGTCCCTTGTTGTCCGCCAGCGCGAAAGCGAACTTGATGGACTGCTCGCCGTACTCGCGCGTCAGCTCGAAATGCGGAATGGCGCCGACCACGTCCACGCCGAGGTCGACGGCCTTGCGCATCAGGTCCTGGCCGCCGTCAAAAGACATGATGCCCTGCTGCGGAAACGCGACCAGCTGCAGGGTCATCTGGTCGCCGATCTCCTGGCGGAGCTCCACGAGCGCGCGCACCGCCTTCAGCTCGGGGTCGCAGACGTCGACGTGGCTGCGCACGAACTGGACGCCGTTGGCGAGCTGCCAGCGCAGCACCGTGCGGACTCGCTGCTTGACGTCTTCGACCGTCAGGTGCTTCACCCGCTCGGCCCAGATCGCGATGCCTTCGAAGAGCGATCCGGTCTCGTTCTGCCGCGGTTCGCCGACGGTCAGCACCGCGTCCAGGTGTATGTGCGGCTCCACGAGCGCAGGCGTGACGAGGGCGCCGCCGAGGTCGATGGTCTGGCGGCTCTCCGGCTCCAGGTCGCTGATCATGCCGTCCTTGACGCCGATATCCCTGGTCTCCAGCTCGCCCGGCAGACGTGCTCCCCGCAGCAGCAAATCCAGCATTCAGTAGGTCCCCTCCTGGTCCGGCTATGCCGGCCATCGACGGAATCCTAATTGACCCTTAAACTTCGGGCGTACTTTCCGGTGGTCGCCCTTAGGGAGGGGAAGCGTATGCAAACGGTCGAGGACGTAGAGAAGCACGTACCGGTTCGAGAGGGCGACTACGGGGAGAGGGTCGCCACGGTCGAGCCGGGCGGTGTCGAGTACATCTCTCTCAAAGAGCGGCACGGAAAGCCCATCCAGCTCTTCTGGACGTGGCTGTCACCCAACCTCGAGTTCGCAACGGTCTACGTGGGTGTCCTGGGCATCGCCGTCTTCGGGCTCAGCTTCTGGGAGACAGCGGTGGCGATCATCGTCGGGAGCGCGCTCGGTTCGATCACACACTTCGTCCTGTCGTCGTGGGGGCCGAAGTTCGGCGTGCCGATGATGGTCGAGAGCCGGGGCGCGTTTGGTTTCCTCGGCAACATCCTGCCCGCGGGCCTGAACGCCTTCACCGGCTCCATCGGCTGGTTCATCGTCAACAGCGTCAGCGGGGCCTTTGCCCTCCAGGCGCTCGGCGGCCTGGCCAACCTGACGCTTCCGTTCTGGCTGACCTTCCTGATCATCGTCGTGGCCCAGGTCGTGATCGCGACCTTCGGGCACAACTTCATCCACTTCTTCGAGCGCTGGTCGCTCCCGCTACTGGGCATCGTTTTCGCGCTTGCGACGATCTCGATCTTCAGCCATGCGAACTTCGGCGTCGCGGCCAACCCGGGCCCGATCGGACACTTCGGCGCCTTCACCCTCTTGTTCACGGCGACGTTCGGCTACGCGGCCGGATGGAACCCGTACGCGGCCGACTACACCCGCTACCTCCCGCCGACGACCAACCGGATGATGGTCGGCTTCTGGGCGGGTTTGGGCGTCTTCGTCTCGTGTGTGGTCCTCGAGCTCGCCGGGGCGGCCCTGGCGACCGTGTCCGGCACCAAGTGGGGCCCCACCGACATCCCCACCGTCCAGCTCAAGCAGGCCATGCCGGATTTCCTTTACTACCTGACGCTGCTCTGCATCGCGGTCGGAGCGGTGGCGGCGAATGCAATCAACATCTACAGCGGCACGATGTCGCTGGTCGCGGTCGGCATTCGTGAGATGGGCATGACCCTCCGCCAGAGGCGGGCGGTGCTTGCCGTGGGCGCCGGCGTCCTCGGCTACGTCATCGGTCTCGTCGGCCGGGCCAACGTCGGACCGGGCAGCAAGTACGAGTACTTCCTGCTCCTGATCAGCTACTGGATCGCTCCGTGGCTCGCGGTGGTCTTCGTCGACTACTGGATGCGCAAGGGCGACTACGGCGACGAGTCGATGTTCTACGACACCAAATACCAGCGGTGGCAAGGAGTCGCCGCCATGGCGATTGGCCTTGTCGTCTCGGTCGGTCTCTTCGCCAACGTGTACTCCGTGTACACGGGACCGCTGGCGAACAACAACCCGCAGATCGGTGACATCACCTTCATCGTCGGCTTTGTCGTCACCGGCGCCCTGTATTACGTGTTCAACATGATGACGCGAAGCCAGCAGGCGCCCAAAGCCGCCATGGGTACGCGAGCATAGACATAGAGATACTGGTCTCGGGGCTGCGCTTCATAGCGCGCCTCGAGACCCAACGCGCGCCGAAATCCTGCGCGAAGTTCCAGTCCATGCTGCCCCTCAAAACGAAGCTCATCCAGGCACGCTGGAGCGGCGAGGCGGCGTGGATCCCGTTCGGCGACATCGAGCTGGACATCGGCTACGAGAACCACACCAGCCATCCGGCGCCGGGCCAGCTCCTCCTCTACCCAGGCGGCTTCAGCGAGACCGAGATCCTGTTTCCTTACGGGGCGACGCTGTTCGCGAGCAAGATGGGCCAGCTCGCCGGTAACCACTTTGCGACCATCTATGAAGGCAACGAGTGGCTCCAGGAGCTCGGGAACCTCGTGCTGTGGAAGGGCGCCCAGGAGATCAGCTTCACGGCGATCTGATGACTGATCTCGCCC
>VBHJ01000027.1 GCA_005887685.1 Chloroflexota bacterium
AGCGGTGCAGCGCCTGCAGGACGCGAACCGCCGGTTGCCATTCGCCATCGAGGTTTTCGCTTTCGCGGACGAGGAGGGGCTTCGCTACGGCTCCACCTACCTGGGCAGCAGGGCGCTGGCCGGGCAGTTCGTCGACCGCGATCTCGCGCTCACAGACGCCGAGGGGATCACGGTGGCGTCAGCGATCGAATCCTTCGGCGGCGACCCCGCGAGGATCGAGGACGATCGCTTGCAGAGCGTAGACCTGCTCGGATATTGCGAGGTCCATATCGAGCAGGGGCCGGTCCTCGAGGCGCGCGGCCTGCCCGTAGGGATCGTGTCGGCCATCGCCGGACAGAGCCGTTTCGAGATCGTTTTCTCTGGCGAGGCCGGTCACGCTGGAACGGTGCCCATGGATCGGCGCCGCGACGCT
>VBHJ01000234.1 GCA_005887685.1 Chloroflexota bacterium
CTCTTTCTTGCCGGCGGCCCTGACATCACACCCATCACCGACCTCATCACCACGTGGATTCACATCGGCCAGGCGCTAGTCGGTTCGATCGGCGCGCTGGCGTTCATTTTCGCGTTCATCTGGAAGATCACCGCGGTCGAGACGAAGTCGGCGCTAGCGGCCAAGCAGTGGATCCAGCGCATCGTCGTCGGAACGATCGGTGTCGAGGTCGCGAGCTCGCTCGTCGGAATCCTTACGAGCTCGGTGCCGTCGCACTGATCCGATGGACGTCACCTGGATCTCTCAGCTTCTAACCGAGCTGCGCCGCATCAGCGGTTATCTCGACACGATCGTCCATCCCAACCTCATCCTGGCCAAGGTCCTGCAGGACAGCGTCGGGCTGCTCCTCAACGTCTGGTTCAAGTTCATCCTCAGCACCACCGACATCGAGACCGGTGGCGCCTTCGTCAACAACCTGACCATCCAGCGGTTTGAGCCGAAGGTCCAGCTCGTCGCCGATGCAGCCTTGGTCCTGGTCGCGCTGTGGGCGTCGTACCGAATCATGTGGGGCCACGGGCTCTTCACGCAGTACACGGCGCGGATCCTCCTGCCGCGACTTTTCATGGCCACGGTGCTCATCAATTTCGCGCTGCCGTTGTTTCAGATGAGCGTCGGCGCCACCAACGCAGTCTCGGAGGCCGTGCGCAGCTTCAACACCCACGACGACATCGCAACCTTCGCCGCGAGCTACACCAACGATCCCAGCGCCGGCACGTGGGAGATCATCACGACCGCCGGACTGGCCGCGGGTTACGGCGTCCTGGCGATCAGCTACCTGATCCGCTACGCGATCCTGATCGTCCTGGCGATCACCGCCCCGCTCGCGGCGCTCCTGTTCATGCTCCCGGAGACAAACCACTTCTCAAAGCTCTGGGCTTCTCACTTCACGACCAACCTCTTCATGCAGCCGGCCCAGCTTTTCGTACTGTCCATCGGCTTCGCGCTCGAGCGTGACGGCATCAGCCCGATCCATCACCTTTTCGCGCTCGCATCGCTGCTCATCGTCTTCAAGGTGCCCGGGGCGATGGGCGGCGCCGAGAAGGCGGCCCACAAGCTCGAGTCCACCGTCGCGACTGCCTTCAAGCATCTCGGGCACGCGCTCGCGAAGGCCTGATGCGGCTCCTCGCCATCGCCTCGGTCGCGATCGTGACCTGGCTCGTCGCCGCGACGCAGGTGCCGAGCCATGAACGCTTGCCCTTGGCGAGCGCGGTGGTCGGAGCGACCGTCACGCAACCCTTCGGCTGCACTGACTTGGAGCTCGAGCCTTTCGACCCCAACTGCCCGGCGCACCACTTCCACACAGGCGTGGACCTGGCAGCGCGCCTTGGCACCAATGTCTATTCGGCGACCGCCGGCAGCGCCTACGTCGGTTACGACCCCGCCGGCGCGGGCAACTACGTGGAGGTGGTCATGGATCCGCACGTGCGCATCCTCTACTGCCACCTGTCGGAGATGCGGGTCTCCTCGGGGCAAGAGGTGGCGCCGGGCCAGCTCATAGGCCTGGTGGGGGCAACCGGGCTGGCGACCGGCCCGCACGTCCATCTGCAGGTCGACGTCGATGGCACCCCTGTGGACCCGTCGACCTTTCTCGGTTCTTAACAGGCTGGGTAGGCGCAGGCGCCGTCCGTACTTAACCTGAGCTCAATTTCACGGAGGTGTTGCGATGGTCAACAAGGTCATTCTGGTCGGCAACCTGACAGCGGACCCCGAGGTCAAGGCGACCCCCAAGGGGACCTACGTCGCCAAGATTCGGCTCGCCACGAACACGTACATGGGCAAGGACGAGACCGGCAACGCCCGCGAGCAGACGGAGTTCCACCACCTGGTCGCTTTCGGTAAGACTGCGGAATTCGTCGGCCAGTACCTGCACAAGGGCCGGCTCGTTTACGTGGACGGCCGGCTGCAGACCAACACCTGGGAGGACACGGCCGGCCAGAAGCGCTACCGGACCGAAGTCGTGGTGGACAGCCTGAAGCCGTTGGGGGCGAGACCCCAGGAGGCGGCAGCCTGAAGACCAGGCCGGGCGGGGGTCCCGCACCGTAATCTTGTAATCGATGGCCGAGGATGTACGCGCCTGGTTCGCTTCCCGGGTACCCGCCGGCTGGTTTGTCGGTCCGCCCGAGGTCAGCGCCGACGGGGAGGAGATCCTCGTCGTCGGCGAGCTGCCTGACGTGGAGCTCGCCGGCGCTACGTCCGCCGACGCTCGGTCGGCCGCCCGCTCGGCCCGGATCGAGCGATTCCGGGAGGAAACGCGGGAGGATCGAATTCGAATCGCCCGTGAGGCGGAGCGGCACTTTCGGCGCAAGGTGGCCTGGGGCGCCCGCTGCGGCGACGAGGTGAAGGTCTTCACCACCCTCAGCGTGCCGGTCATGACCCGGCTCCGGATGGGCGAGCGCTCGATCCTGGACACCCTTGTCGCCGGCGGCGTGGCGCGAAGCCGGAGCGAGGCGCTGGCCTGGTGCGTGCGCCTGGTCGGCATGCACCAGGCCGACTGGATCAAGGGGCTTCGGGACGCCATCGTAAAAGTGGACGAAGT
>VBHJ01000235.1 GCA_005887685.1 Chloroflexota bacterium
AGCTCGGCATCCTGACCGCGCCCAGCGACGGCACCCGCGCCGCCCAGCTACAGCTGGGCCTGGACCTGACCCAGGTCAATGCGGACGGGACCACCGGACTGCCCATGCCCACCGTCGTCATCGCCGATGCGGACGGCGTCATCCGATGGATCGATGTGCACGCCGACTACACCACGAGAACCGAAACCGGTCAGGTCCTACAGGCGGTGACCGAGATGACTCGCGAGATCGCGGCCTAATAGAGCAAGGAGCGAATGAACATGAAATTCAAAGCAGGCGATATTGTTCCGGCCACAACTCTGGAATCCGTCACCGGCGAGTCGATCAAGCTCCCCGACCCGAACCGTCTCGTCCATCTGCAACTCCGGCGGTTCGTGGATTGCCCTATCTGCAACACGCACATTGCCGAGATGCGCGGGCG
>VBHJ01000236.1 GCA_005887685.1 Chloroflexota bacterium
GCCTCCCGGGCGACTTTCTGATCGCGCCGTCCGGGCGCATCAAAGCAGTGAAATACGGGACCCATGCCTATGACCAGTGGTCCGTGGACGAGTTGATCGCGCTCGCCAAGGGCACCGCCCTGCAGGCGGCTTGAAAGGAGCCGGGTAAGGTTCCGGGCGCCAAGATCGCGTAAAGCTGTGGGGGCGCTACGGTAGGGCCGTATCGCCCTTCCGGCTTGAGAGCGGGGTAATTGACATCGACGAGTGGCTCCGCGAACGCCACCTCCTCCATCGCTGGGCACCGTCCGACATCTCCACGCTGCACCGACTCCCGTCCCTGTTCTCCGTATCGCCGCGGAGGTCGGCAACAGCGAGTCTTAGTTCGTTCCCACGGAAAGTAGGTCGGCTGTTGACCGGGTGTGTGGACCATCGCCGAGTCACAGTCGCGTCCCGCGACTGCTGTAAAAGCGAAGCCGTTCGACGGGATACAGAAAGTTTTGCGTACCAGTACGCATCCAGTACGCAGTCGCTCTCGGTCAGGACGTGTCGTTAAGGGTCGTTTCGTATTGAGAATGGGCGTGGTGAAGTCGCTAATACAGAACCCGGCTTACAGTCCGCCCTCGACCCACCTTCTGTATCCCAAAGGCCGAAAGTTGCGGGCCCCCAGATTGCGGGCTCTGCCTTCTGTCTGGCAACGGCGCGAGGCTTGGCGGACTCGATTCAACGCTGCCGCCTCAACAGCGCCGGCCCACTTTGGCTTCACCGACTATGTGAAAGAGCGGGCACGGGCCAGGGCGTGATCTTGTAGAGCAGCATCGCGGCGGCCCCGGCCACGACCACGAGAGCGTTTGACATGCCACCCACGACGAGGACCGGCATCATGCCCGCGCTGCAGGCGATGCAGTACGCGGTGTAGCCCGCGCCGTCGGCCAACGTGTCTCGGAGCCGGGACTTGCGCGGCTCCCGCTGCGCCATCCCGCGGCACCGATCCCTTGCCCATCTGCCCCATGGCGTGAGGGCGTAGACGACAGCCATCGCAACCGCTCCAGCGGCGATCAGAAACGACGACGGCATCATCACCATGCCCATCACGTAATCGAGAGCGAAGCCGATCAGAGCCCAGGTCGCCGCGTACACAAGGACGACCATGGCGGTGGCCGCCGGCCGCCGGCTGTCGCGCCCGTAGGCGAAGAAGAACGGCACCGCGGACGCCGTCATCATCGCCGCCATCGAAAAAGCCATGACCAACCCTTCAGTCAGGGTACTCGTCGCGACTGTGACCTGTCGGCTCCGCCCCAACTACGCTTCGAGAACAGTTGCGATTAGTTTGCTGGTCGTCAGGCGTCTTAGTTGGTGATCACGCTGGCGTCCGACGCGATGATGGATTCGGCTCGTGCTCGAGCTCTGGCGGACTGGAGGAGATGAGATGCAGGAACACAGGATCGGAACCCGCGAGGAGTGGCAGGTGGCCCGGAACGAGCTCGCGAAGCTCGAGGCCGAGCAAGCCAAGCGAAACGAGGAGATCACGAAAGCGCGTCGCGATCTGCCCTGGGTCCGCGTCGAGAAGGAGTACGAGTTCGACACCCAGGATGGCAAGAAGACCCTGGGCGAGCTCTTCGACGGGCGCTCACAGCTGCTCGCCTACAACATCATGTACGGCCCCGACTACACGCTCGGCGCCTGCCCCGGCTGCACCAGCCTGGGCGACGGGCTCGACGGCTCGCTCGTTCACCTGAGCCACCTCGATGTGACCCTTCTCTGTTTTTCGCGGGCGCCAGTGGAGCGGCTCACGGCCTACAAGCGACGGATGGGCTGGCAGTTCCCCTACGTATCTACCTACAACAGCGACTTCGCATTCGATTTCGGCCTCGCGCTGACCGAGGAGCAGGCGCAGCAGGTTCCCGAGGTCAAAGAGATGATCGACAACCCTCCCGAGTT
>VBHJ01000237.1 GCA_005887685.1 Chloroflexota bacterium
AGGACGTGCGTCTGGGTTGAGTGGACCGGATCCACGTCCGCGGGAGCGATGCGCTGCACGAACACCACCGGGCCGCGGACCTCGCCGATCATACAGCCCATGAACTCGGTAGAAAACGCGCGGTAGGCGAGCGTGAGGTAGCCGCGCGCCTGATCGGAAACGACCAGCGCGCGCGCCGTCATGGACCGCGCGCCTGCCGCCCCGGCGGCCCCAAGGTGCAGCACGAGCAAGGCCGTCGGGCCCGCGATCGCCGCCGCAGTGTGGAGCGTGGAACGCCTCACGGGCGTGCCTCGTACTGTGTCAGCAGCCGCGGTTGTAGCGCGCTCGAGCCGAGGCACCACCACGCCCCGAGGACGCGAAGGCACCGCAGGTACACCGGTTCGGGCAAACTCAACGTGAGCGTGGCTCTCATGGCGCCGTGCTATTTGCACGCCGCATGCCAGCCACTAGCCGAAGCCGGCTTTCCGAGCAAGTTGCTGGGGTGCCGCGCGTTCGATTAGCGGAGGGCCATTGGCCCTCGGGATACGTCCGCGTGGCTGATGCGGACGTTCGAGCAGAACTGCCTGGAAACCGACAATGACCTCGCGTCTGAATCGAGCAGGCCGCATCGGAGCAAGCGGCCCCCCGTGGCACGGCGCGTGCAAGACTGCCGGTTATGTTGGATGAAGCATTTGCACTCGATGATCCCTACCTCCCGGCCGTCGCGCACGGCTGGCAGGACGGCGATTGGATGGCGCTGGAGGGAGCCGCCGGCACCAAGCGAGCATGATGGTGAAACCGGCTTCACTCCCCTATCGCCGGACACGTGACTACGGATGAAGAGGTTGGGGGTTCGAGTCGTCCTGGGCGCATAACTACTTAGCGGAAGGACGCCCTATGATCCTCGGCATCAGCATCGCGACGTACACCCTGATCCACGTGGGGTTGAGTCTGGTTGGCATTGTCGCGGGCCTCGTCGTGGCGGGGGGCCTCGCCACGGGGACGCGGCTCGACCGCTGGGCCGCCGTCTTTCTGGTCACCACAGTCCTGGCGAACGCCGGCGGATTCGGCTTTCCTTTCGTCAAGTTCCTGCCGTCGCACGCCGTGGGGATCGTGTCGCTGGTGGTCCTGGCGGCCGTGATCGTCGCACACTACGTCAAACACTTCGCTGGAAGGTGGCGCGCGACCTACGCGGTCGGCGTCGTCCTCGCCACGTACCTCAACGTCTTCGTCCTGGTCGCGCAGCTGTTCAAGAGGATTCCGGTGTTGTTCCTCGCCGCGCCGACCCAGTCCGAGCCGCCTTTTGCCCTCACGCAGGGCCTCGTGCTGCTGCTCTTCGTCTGGCTAGGGGTTGCCGCGGTCAAGGGGTGGGTCCGAGCGAACTACTTGACGCCCGACTGAGGGCGCCGTATTTCAGTCCCGCCAGCAACGCCGCAGCGACAAGGCCACGGGTCCCCGGCTCCCTCCGCGACGCCGGAGCGCTGACGCCACGAAGGACCCACAGGAGGCGAACTCCTTCCCATATTAAGGAGGGTCCGGCGATGAAGAACCGGAATGGCACGCGGGATTTGAGTCGGAGGAACTTCCTTCAGTTGGGTGCGCTCGCTGGAACCGCCGCCTCCCTGACCGGACTGGGGCCGGTCACCCTGGCGCAGGCTCAGCCTGCGGCCCCGGACGACCTGACCGACGCGACCATCGCCGAGCTGCAGGCGGCCATGGCGGCGGGCCAGCAGACATCGATTTCTCTGGTGAACGTCTACCTGCAGCGCATCGCAACGCTCGATCAGAGCGGACCCAGAGTCAACTCGATCATCGAAGTCAATCCGGATGCTCGAGCCATCGCCCTGGCGCGGGACGCGGAGCGCCGAGCCGGAATCGTGCGGGGTCCACTGCACGGGATCCCCGTGGTGCTCAAAGACAACATCGATACCGCGGACAAGATGCAGACGGCTGCCGGTTCGCTCGCCCTGGTAGGAACGCCGGCGCTGCTTGACTCCACTGTGGCCGCCAAGCTGCGCGCCGCCGGCGCCGTCATCCTGGGCAAGACCACCCTGAGCGAGTGGGCCAACTTTCGGGGCTTCTCTTCCTCGAGCGGCTGGTCGGGCCGCGGCGGGCAATGCAACAACCCCTACGCCATCGACCGCAACCCCTGCGGTTCCAGCTCCGGCTCGGGCGCCGCGGCTTCGGCGAACTTCGCCGCCGTGTCGATTGGCACCGAGACCGACGGCAGCATCGTGTGTCCGGCGAACCACAACGGCGTGGTTGGCATCAAGCCCACGGTCGGGCTGGTCAGCCGCGCGGGCGTAGTGCCTATCTCCCACACGCAGGACACCGTCGGCCCGCACGCGCGCACCGTAGCGGACGCGGCTGCCGTCCTTACCGC
>VBHJ01000230.1 GCA_005887685.1 Chloroflexota bacterium
GACGATCACCACACGGATTGCAGCCACGCCCCTCTCCCTGACCCTCTCCCCTATGGGGAGAGGGGAAGTTTTGCGTGCACCGTGAATCCGCCCAGCGGCGACGAGCCTGTGCCCATCTTTCCGCCGAAGAGCGCCACGCGCTCGCGCATTCCGATCAGGCCGTGACCCGCTGAAGGAGCCCCGCTGGGACCGCTTCCGTTGTCGCTGATCGTCAAGACGACGCCCTCGGGCTGGTAATCGATCAGAACTTCGACGCGGCTGGCGTTGGCGTGTTTCAACACGTTGGTGATCGCCTCCTGGACGATCCGGTAGGCCGACAGGTCGAGCGCAGCGGGCAGCGGCCGCCTCTCGCCGGTCACCTTGAGCTTCGCATCGAGCCCGGCCTCGCGGGCCGGCTTCAACAGCCCGTCGACGTCGCTGAGCGTCGGCTGCGGCTCGAGCTGCGGCGCGCCCGGGCTCTTGCGCAGCACGCCCAGCAGCTTGTTGAGCTCCACCAGCGTGTCGCGAGCGCCCTTCTCGATGGACTGCAGCGTCTCCTCGGTTGAGCTGCCCGAGACGCGCGCCGCGCCCGCCTGGATGGCCATGACGCTCACGTTGTGCGCGACCACGTCGTGAAGCTCGCGCGCGATGCGAAGCCTTTCCTCCTCGGCCGACTGCTCACGCTCGCTCTGATGCCGAGCGACGAGTTCGGTGAAGAAGCGCCGGCGCGAGCGCATGTAATCGCCGACCACCCACCCGACCAGCGACAGCGCGCCCGCCGGGATGAGGTCTCGCGAGACGGGAAATTCTCCGAGGAGCAGAAAGGCGACGGCCGTGACGATAACCGCGATGGCGATTCCCGCAACCACCAGACGAGCGGACGAGCGGGCGTACACCGACACGGCGTAGACGGCGAAGACAAGGGCCGGGCCTGATGGTTCATTCGAAAGACCCAGTGCCCACCTGGCGACGTCCGCGCACACGATCAGCCCGAGGACGAGCACGGGATAGCGGCGGCGCCACCACAGCGGCAGCGACTCGAGCACGACGAACACGACCAGTGCCGGGGTGAAGGAGCCGCGGACGTACATCCCGATGGCACCTCCGACTCCGACCGCCAGGCTGAACGCGACCACCAGACCGTCGGTAAGCCGCGGCCGGCCTGTGATCCATGACCACGGCCGGCCGCGCAAAGGTAGTCGGGGAACCTGTGGGTCTATGTGACGTCCCTCAGCCGGAGCAATCCGGCCGCCACGATCGTCAGGCCGACTCCATAGGCGAGCAGCACCAGCACCGCGTGGTCGGCGCTGACCACGGGAGCGGAAATCGTTGCGAACGCGGGTGACGTGAAGCTCTGCGTCAGCGCCGTCGCGTTCTGGTTGACGAACTGCTCGGTGACGTTCTTGAACTGGCCGTTGTTGATGAGGTTGATGATCCTCACGGCGATGATCTCCACCGCCAGGACGTAGGTGAGGCCGATGCCCAGGGCGGCCGCGGGCTGCCGGATGAGCACGCCGAGGGCGAGCCCGATGCTCCCGTTGACCATGAAGACGAGCCAGATCGCGCCGATGCCTTTGGCCAGGTCGATGGCCGCCGGCCCGGTGATCGCGTGGCCCTGGAACAACGCCACCACCACGCTGGTGGCCGCGCCGACGCCGAACAACACAAAGGTAAGGATGAGCATCCAGATTCCGAACACGAACACGCGCCCGGCCCATACGGTCAGCCGCCCGGGCCGCTGCGTGAACATCGTCTTGACGGTGCCCCAGCCGTACTCCGACCCGGCGAAGAGGGCGCCGAGGACGATCGCCATCGCCGCCCCGATGGGGAATGCCGCGCCCATGACGTTGTTGACGAACTGATCGGGGTACAGGGTGCCGAGGCTGACGATCGCGCGGTCGCCGCCGCGAGTTGCGAGCGGGTGAAGCGCGAGGTACCAGTTGGCGGCGTAGACCAGGATTGTGATTCCGGCGATGACGCCGGCCCCGATGAGGAACGCCGGTCGCAGTCGACTCTTACGCCATTCCGCTTTGATGGTTGCGATCATGATCCCTGCTTTTCTCCTGTGAGCTGGAAGAAGACTTCCTCCAGCGATCTCTCGAATGGGCGCAGCTCGCTCACGTCGATGCCTGCGGTGGTGAGGCTGCGGTTGATCTCGACACTGTTTTCGGGTTTGGTCTTG
>VBHJ01000238.1 GCA_005887685.1 Chloroflexota bacterium
GCCGCAGTATGAATTCTTGAACCGATTGATCGCTATCGCGTCGGGCGATCGCCGCGCGAGCGGACCGATCTACACGATCGACGAGGTCCTCTAGCCATGCGCATTCGGCGCAGGGACGTGCTCAAGGCAGTCGCTGCGCCTCTCGTGGCCGGTGCCACAAGGGCCTTCGGATTCACGCAGGATGCCTACGCCGAGAACCGCGTTCTCATTCCGAAGAGGGGCGAAGACCGCCATGACGTCGCGACCACTGATGACGGTGAAAATCGTCGCCGCTCCGCCGCAAAAGCTCGGGACGGTACCCCATGGCATTCGTAGCATCGTGCCGGTCACAGGAGGGGACTTCGAAGGCCCGCGGCTGCGCGGCAAGGTTCTGCCTGGAGGAGGTGACTGGCTGTTGCTGCGCCCCGACGGTGTTCTGGAGCTGGACCTGCGCATCACGCTGGAGACAGACGATCATGCGCTGATCTACATGACCTTTCAGGGGCTGCGTCATGGCCCGGCTGACGCCATTGCCGCCCTCGGCCGTGGAGAGGTCGTCGACCCCGCGCGCTACTACTTTCGAACGCTGCCGCGATTCGAGACTTCGACGGCAACATACGCATTCCTGAATCGCATCCTCTGCGTCGGTGTTGGTGAAGCTCGCCCGGACGGAGCGGTGCACCGGATCGACGAGATCCTGTGACGCTGTCGAATCGTCATGAGACCAATACTAAGGTCTGATAGACCTGTCCCGGCCCAAGCATAGCGTCTCCGCACCTTCACCCTCAGCTCGAGAGGAGATCATCATGAGCCCATCCACCACCGCCGCGCCGTCCACCGCCGTGGCCCCCAACACGTGGGAACGGTTGTGGCGCGGGAGCGGCGTCAACGCCGTCGCCCTCTTCATCGTCGGGTATTTCGTCTTCGGCAGCCTGCCGAGGATCGGTGCGCCCGCCGACGCCGTCGCCGCGTTCTACGCCAGCCATCACACGCGGATCCTGTGGGCGGCGGTCTTCTTCGGTCTCGGGGGAGTCCTCAACCTGATGTGGTTCGCAGCCGCGATCAGGAGCACGCTGCGTGAGGCTGGGCAGGGCGGTTGGGGGTCGGCGGCGACCGCGTCCAGTGCCGCGGTCGGCGCTGTCTTCCTCGTGCTCGTCTCGGTGTGCGCGGCCCTCGCGTACTCAATCGCCGGTGCGGGGAACGGGGCACTCACGTCCGGACTGAACGACCTCGTGTGGGCCGGCTTGGT
>VBHJ01000009.1:0-31917 GCA_005887685.1 Chloroflexota bacterium
CGTCGTCGGTGAGGTCAGCGACGAGGTGCGCCGGATGCACGCCGCCGTGGTCCAGGCGCTCGAGGCTGGGATCGAATCGATCGCGCCGGGCGTTGCGGGCAAGGAACCCCACCTGGCGGTGTGCCAGGTGCTGGTCGACCGCGGCTTTGGCACCACGACCAAGGGTTACGAGGGCCCCGACGGCGTGGCCAGGATGAACCACAGCACAGGCCACGGCGTGGGCCTCGACGTCCATGAGGAGCCGTCCTTGCGCGAAACCAGTGATTACCCACTCGCGGAGGGCGACGTGGTAACGGTGGAACCGGGTGTCTACATGCTGGGGTTGGGTGGGGTGCGCGTCGAAGACACCGGGATGGTCACGGCCCACGGGTTCAAGAACTTCACCCGGCTGACACGCAGTCTTAACCCACAGGACTACCTGTAAATAGCTCGTTTACGATAAGGCTCAGTAGGGATGCCGGAGAACGAGACGCTCGGCCAGCGCATCAAGCGAATCCGCCATCAGCGGGGCATGAGCCTGGCCAAGGTCGTTCGCGACGACTTCAGCCGCGCTTTTCTCAACCAGGTCGAGCTCGGCAAGGCGAGACCGTCGATCAGGGTCTTGAGGGTGATCGCCGAGCGGCTGGGCACGGAGGTCGAGTACCTCCTCGAAGGCCAGGAGGCGGGCATCGAGCGCGAGCTGGCTCTGGAAAGAGGGCGCGTCCTGGTCATGAAGGGCGAGCCCCGCAGGGCATTGCTCTCGCTGAAGCCGGCCCTCAGCTCTTACGACTGGCCGCTCGGCTCGGACGCGCGAGTGTCCCAGGCCCAGGCCCTGATCGCCCTTGGGCGCCGGGATGAGGCCGCGGCCATCCTGGCTGGGGAGAAAAAGCAGATCGAGCTGCACAACGACCGCCATCGACTGGAGCGGCTGCGCGCGGTCGAGCGCGGCGACCGGTTCCAGGTGGAAGGCGATCCGGTCGAGGCCCATCTGAAGCTCGCCGACCGCGCCACGCGATACGGCAACAACCACGACGAGCTCGAGCATTACCGGGCGGCCAGGATCCTGCTGGAGGCTAAACCCTAAAGGCCGGAGTTCGCGGCCGACTTCCAGTCGAAGGCCGGCGGTGGATTCACGTCAGGTGGCGAGATCTCGATGGTGATCACCTCGTGCGACCTGAGCACGATGCTTCGCGGGTCGCCGGTGAACGGCTGCGGCCCCTTGCCATCACCGAGATCGACGTAGGCGACGATCTTGTCGCCAGGCTGCAGCGTGAAGGTCGCGACATGGGTGGCGTCGAGCTTCTGCGCGCCGAACCCGTTCGCCTGGCTCCAGGCATTCGAGACGTCGAAGAACTGACCGAGCGTGAACGTGTCGTTGGCCGGTGACTCGATGTGGATGACGTTCTTGTTGGCGGGGTGAACGTGGAGCCAGTAGTAGCAGGTGACGTTACCCGCCGAGTCGGTCTGGATGCCGGTGTTGTCCCGGATGTTGGTCAGCACGCCGTGGTAGACGATCTGCACCGCGGCGTGATAGTGGACCTGGCTGTGCTCGAGGTGGTCGCAGGGAATGCCGGCGACGGTCTGCGGTCCAGGCTGGGGCCGGTTGAAATAGATTATCGCGCCGATCATCACGATCACGAGCAGGCCGAGGATCACGGCGACGACCACAGCCAGCAGCGGAAGGTCGGACCCGCTCTTCGCCCTGACCGGCGGCCGGCGGCCGGATTTGCCCTTGCCGGAGCCCGCGGCAGCCTTCGCTCGCGACCTGTTCGCCATGACTCGGTAGAATACCGGCCTGACCTTTCTGGTCTCGGCCGGGGGCCTTTCGGCTCCCGTTCGACCGAGGCCTCAAACCCATAGGAAGGAGGTTCCCCAATAAGGGATTACGAGGTTCTGTACATCGTCCGCGCCGACCTTGACGACGACAAGGTCCAGGATGCGGTGAAGCGGGTCAACACGCTGATCGAAAGATCGGGCGGCACGATCGAACGCACCAACCTCTGGGGCAAGCGGAAGCTGGCCTACGAGGTCAAGCATCAGAAAGAGGGGGCGTACGTGCTGCAGGATTTCCAGCTCGAGCCCAGTCGTGTGCCCGAGCTCGAGTCCAGCCTGAAGATCACAGAAGAGGTATTGCGCCATCTCGTCGTGCGCAAGCCGGAGAAGGCCGCTCCAGTGACCGCCGTGGCCCCGCCGCCGGCGGAGGTCGTGCTGGAGCCGATCACCACGGACTCGGAAAATGCGGCGGGGCGAGTGCGCCCGGATCGGGAGGAGGAGACCTAAATGTCGAACTTGAACAAGGCGCTGCTCATCGGACGGCTGACCAAGGACCCGGAGATGCGCTACACCCCGAGCGGCACCGCCGTGACCAACTTCAGCATCGCGACCAACCGCTGGTCGACCGGACCTGACGGCGAGAAAAAGGAGTTCACCGACTACCACAACATCGTGGCCTACAACGCCGGGAAGCGAAATCTCGCCGAGGTCGTGGCCCAGTACACGCGCAAGGGCGCCCTCGTCTACATAGAGGGACGGATTCAGACGCGGTCGTGGGAGGGCCAGGACGGCCAGAAGCGGCGCACGACCGAGATCATCGCCAACGACGTGCAGTTCCTCGACAGCCGCAGCGGCGGCCCAACCGATGGCACTCCGCGGCAGCGGCCCGCGGCTTCAGATGACATTCCCGCTCCGGACGACGCGCCGCGCGACGTCGACCCGGACGAAATTCCCTTTTAGGAGATACCCATGGCAGTCAGCCGTCCACCATCACGCGAACATACCTCGGGCGGTCCCGGCGGTCCGAGGGGACCGAAGCGGCAGCACCGCAAGGTCTGCGCGTTCTGCGCCGAGAAGATCGAGTACATCGATTACAAGGAGATCTCGCGGCTGCGCCGGTTTGTCAGCGACCGCGGGAAGATCCTGCCCCGTCGCGTCACCGGAACGTGCGCGCGGCACCAGCGTCCTCTGACCATGGCGCTCGAGCGCGCCCGCGCGATCGCGCTTCTGCCCTACACGACAGAGAGCCATTAGGTCAAAATTCAAAGCGCCGCCGAAACCAGTCACTGGAGCGCGCCCATGACCTTCCAGACCCAGCTGAGAATCCCCGGACCGACCCCGCTCCCTGAGCGGGTCCTCCGGAGCATGAACCGGCCGATGATCGACCACCGCGGACCCGAGTTCGCGGCCATCCTGGCCGAGATCACAGCGGGCGCCAGGCGCGTCTTCAAGACCAAGAACGACCTCCTGCTCCTCACCTCATCAGGCACGGGCGGGCTTGAGTCGGCCGTGGCCAACCTCGTCTCGCCTGGCGACCAGGTGGTGGCCGCGCTCTGCGGCAACTTTGGGGAGCGCTTCGCTGCGCTGGCGGCGGCCTACGGAGCGGACGTGGTGCGGCTGGAGTTCGAGTGGGGGCAACCCGTCGAGCCCGACGACCTTCGCCTGATCCTCGAACGCCATCCCAACGCCAGGGTCGTGCTCCTGACGCACAACGAAACATCGACCGGGCTCACCAACCCTCTGCGCGAGCTGGCGCGGGCTGCTCGCAACGCCGACAGGTTGGTGGTGGTGGACGGCGTCAGCTCGATCAGCTCGATCGAGATAGAGACCGACGCCTGGGGCATCGACGTCGCGGTGAGCGGTTCGCAAAAGGGATGGATGGCGCCGCCGGGCCTGGCGCTGGTCAGCGTGAGCGAGCGGGCATGGGAACAGCAAGTCAAGGCGAGGTCGCCTCGCTTCTACTTCGACTGGAAAGAGGCCAAGACCTGGGCCGAGAAAGGCATGACGCCTTTCACGCCCGCGGTTCCGGTCGCCTTTGCCATGCAGGAAGGCCTGCGCATGCTCGAGGAGGAGGGCCTGGGCAAAGTCTATGAACGCCACGCCCGGCTGGCGCGGGCGACGCAGGCAGGACTGGAGGCGCTGGGTTTTCATCTTTACGCGCAGGACGGTTACCGGTCGAACACGGTGACGTCGGCGCTGCCGCCAGGCGGCCTCGACGTGAGCGCGCTGCGAAAGCTGCTCGATACGAAATACGGCGTTGTCATCGCCGGCGGCCAGGGCAAGATGACGGGAAAGATGGTCCGTGTCGGGCACCTCGGCGCCGTCGCCGAAGGCGACGTGGTGCAGGTGATATGGGCCATCGAGCAGGCGCTGGAGGAGCTAGACATCGCGCCGGCGGACGGACGCGGGGTGGCCGCGGTCACCGCCTCGGTGCAGGGCGTGCCCGCCGCCGCGCGCTAAACGCGCGACATCAGGCATTCAGTATTGGCGAAGATCCTCGTCGCGGATCCCCTCGCGGAGGACGGCATCGAGCGTCTGCGCAGGGCCGGCGACGTGACCGTGGTCAACAAGCTGGCGGAAGACGAATTGATCCGCCGCATCCCCGAGTTCGACGCCCTGGTCGTGCGCAGCGAGACGCGCGTGACGGCGGCGGTCATCGAGGCGGGACGAAAGCTGCGCGTGGTGGGCCGCGCCGGCGTCGGAGTCGACAACATCGACGTGACGGCGGCGACGCGCAAAGGGATCCTCGTCGTCAACGCACCGCGTGGCAACATCATCGCCGCGGCCGAGCACACGATGGCCCTTCTCTTCGCGCTCGCGCGATGGGTCCCGCAGGCGGACGCATCGGTCAAGCGCGGCGAGTGGACGCGCTCGAAATTCATAGGGACCGAGATCCGCGGCAAGACCCTTGGCGTGGTCGGTCTTGGCAACGTCGGCTCAGAGGTCGCCAAGCGGGCGCACGGTCTCGAGATGGACGTCATCGCATACGACCCCGTGGTTTCCGTTGAGCGCGCCGAGCTGTTCAACGTCGAGCTGGTGACCCTTGAGGAGTTGCTCAAGCGCGCCGACTTCATCACTGTGCACGTCCCGCTCGTCGACTCCAACCGCAACCTCATCGGGGAAAGAGAGCTGTCGCGGATGAAACCCTCGGCCCGCTTGATCAACACCGCGCGCGGAGGCATCGTCGATGAGGCCGCGCTCCACTCGGCGCTGGCGTCGGGCCGGATCACCGCCTCCGCGGCGGACGTCTTCGTGACCGAGCCGCCCGGCGAGAACCCCCTCCTGGGGCTGCCCAACTTCATCGCCACACCGCACATCGGCGCTTCGACCACCGAAGCGCAGGTCTCGGTCGCCTTTGACGTTGCAGAAGAAGTGGCTGCGGTGTTGGCGGGAGACCTCCCGCGATTTGCGGTCAACGCGCCCGCGTTACCGCCCGAGGAGATGGCCTACCTGCGGCCATTCGCCAGCCTCACCGAGCGCCTCGCCGCCCTCCACGCCCAGCTCTTCAGCGGGCGGGTGAGCGCGATCGAGCTCGATTGCGAAGGCGAGCTGGCCGAGCACGACGTCAGCCTGCTGGTCGCGTCCGCCGTCAAGGGCGTCCTGCAGCCGTTCACCGAGGAGCGCATCAACGCGGTCAACGCCCGCCTGATCGCGGGCAATCGCGGCATCAAGCTCGTCGAGCGGCGCAGCCGTTCCCACAGCAGCTACGCGAGCCTGGTCACGCTGCGCATGCAGGACCACGAGATCGCCGGCACTGTGCTCATGGGCGAGCCGCGTGCGGTGCGCATCGATTCGTTCCGCGTCGACCTCGTGCCGGACGGGCGCTTCCTGGTCAGCCGGCACGAGGACCGGCCCGGCGTGGTTGGAAAGGTCGGAAGCATCCTGGGCGAGCACGACGTGAACATCGCCAGCATGCAGGTCGGCCGCGACGCCCCGCGGGGGAATGCGATGATGATCCTGGCCGTCGACGATCGGGTTGCGCCGGACGTCCTGGGACGGTTGAGAGAGGTTGGGGGGATGTCGGACCTGCGTTATGTAGAGCTCGGCATGGATTCCGACGGCTGACGTTCGGGCTCTGCCCGGCGTCAGGTATTACCTTGCGCGGGCGGGCGATCCGAGCAAGCTTGTCGCGCCGCCGTACGACGTCATCCCGGAGTCGGACCTGCCCCACTATCGCTCGCTGTCGCCTTACAACGTCGTCCACCTGACCCGGCCCGGCACCGACTACGAGGGTGCCGGGCGGACCTTTGAGCGATGGCTGGATGACCGCATCCTCGAACCGGACCCGCGGTCGATGTACGTCCATGAGGTGGAGTTCGAGGGGCGGGTGCGGCGAGACCTCGTCGCCGGCCTGCGGCTCCAGCCCTATTCCGACCGGGTCGTCCTGCCGCACGAGCGCACGCACCCGGGCCCCAAGGAGGACCGGCTGGCCCTGCTCCGGGCAACCAGGGTGAGCCTGGAACCACTCTGGTTCCTGTACGAAGGGGCCGGCACCGGGGTGCCGGAGATGGTGCAGCGTGTCGCCACCCGGGCGCCCGCGGTGGCGTTCACAGGCTCCGAAGGCACTGACCACCGTTTCTGGGTCATCTCCGACCCCGCCATCCACGCCACGGTCCACGCCGCCCTCGAGCCACTGCAGGTCTTGATCGCCGACGGCCATCACCGGTACGAGACCGCGCTGGCCTACGCCGAAGAAAGCGGAGGACCCCCTGACGCCGCCTCGCGGTTCACGCTTGCCCTGCTGACTGATCTGGCCGACCCCGGCCTCGTCGTCATGCCAACGCATCGGGTCATGAAGACCGGGGTCGCGATCACCGGTGGCGATCCCAAAGGGTCGCTCGGCGAGACGCTGGGCGCCCTGCGCGGCCGGGTGGCCGCCGGCGCCTACCGCAACCACCAGTACCAGGTCCTGCCGCTGGAAGGAGATGTGGCCCTGGTGGAGTTGCACGAGCAGGTGATCGACAACATCCTCGGCAAACGGAACCCGGAGGCGCTTCTCCTGTACACGCGCGACCCTGCGGAGGCGGTTCGGTGGGTGGACGAAGGAATCGGCGCCGCCGCGTTCTTCCTTGACCAGCCCGACCTGCGGCAGGTTTTGAAGCTGGCCCGGGAAGGGAAAACTCTTCCTCAGAAGGCGACCTATTTCCACCCGAAGCCTCCGTCCGGGATGGTTTTCGACCGGTTGGAACGAGATCGGCGTCTATAGTTAGGAACCCAACAAAGTGCCCATTTACGGTTATCGATGCAGCAACTGCGGCCACCAGTTCGAGATCCAGCAAAGGATGTCGGACGACCCGCTCAAGGTCTGTCCCAAGTGCCAGGGCAAGCTGACCAAGATCCTCTACCCGACCGGGGTGATCTTCAAGGGCAGCGGGTTTTACACGACGGACTACGGGGCGCCCGACAAGGCCAAGTCGGAGAACGGGTCCAGCTCGGGCTCTGACTCCAAGCCGGAGTCAAAACCCGACTCCAAACCGGAGTCAAAACCGGAATCAAAATCAGAATCAAGCGATTAAGCGAGTAGAGGGAAGCACGTGGCAAACATCCAGGAAGTAACCGACAGCGAGTTTGAAAACGCCGTCCTGAAGGCCGACAAGCCGGTGCTGGTCGACTTCTGGGCGACGTGGTGCGGGCCGTGCCGCATGATCGCCCCGATCGTGGAGCAGATCCACGGCGAGCTTGGCGACAAGATCAAGGTCATGAAGATGGACATCGACGAGAACCCGTCGGTGCCGATGCAGCTAGGGATCATGTCGATCCCGACCGTGATCATCTTCAAGGACGGGAAGCCCGCCGAGCGCACCGTCGGCTATCGCCCCAACATGAAGGGCGACCTGAAGGCAAAGCTCGAAGCGCTGATCTAGGCCGGCTGGCCGAGTAGGTTTCCTTGGCTTCGTCCGGCATCAGCGTTGGGCCCGATGGCGTGGCCCGGTGCTGGTGGTCGGACTCGGACGACCTCCGGCGCTATCACGACATTGAGTGGGGTCGCCCGGTGGATGACGACCGCCGGCTCTTCGAGAAGCTGATCCTCGAGGGCTTCATGTCTGGCCTGAGCTGGCTGACGATCCTCCGCAAGAGGGAGAACTTCAGGGCCGCCTTTCGTGGTTTCGAGCCGGAGGCGGTCGCCGGGTTCGGCGCCCGCGACATCTCCCGGCTGATGGGCGACGCGGGCATCGTCCGCAACCGAGCGAAGATCGAGGCGACGATCAACAATGCACGCCTCTACGCGGATTTGCGCCGGGAAGCAGGCAGCCTCGCCGCCTATGTCTGGCGCTACGAGCCCAAACGCCGTCGGCGGCTGCTCGACCGGGCGGAGCTGATGGCCGCCGGCCTTCCACCTGAGGCGGTCGCGTTGAGCAAGGACCTGCGCCGGCGAGGCTGGTCGTTCGTAGGCCCGACCACCGTCCATTCGTTCATGCAGGCGATGGGCCTGATCAACGACCACCTCAAGGGTTGCGTGGCCGGCCGGGAGGCTCAACGACTCCGCCGGGAGTTCGCCATTCCCCGTTTGGATAAGGCGTAGCCGGGTCCCTTACCCGCCCGCATACTTTCGCGTCATGGGTTTCCTGCGCGACCTCCGCCGTGAGTTCATCGCCCGACCTGACGCCTACAAGGCGGAGATCCTCTTCAAGTGGCCCGACACGAATATCCGCAGGAGGAGCCAGGTCACGGTCGAGCAGGACGAGGTGGCCGTCTTCTTCCGCGACGGTACTGTGAGGGGCATCTTGCAGCCCGGTGTGAGCACGCTGGACTCATCCGAGATTCCGTTTCTGGGTGACCTGGTCGACTCACTGACGGGTGGCAATTACTTCAAGACCGAGCTGTACTTCGTCTCGACGCGCGAGTTTGCAAACCTCCCCTTCGGGGGCATGGTCGACAACGTCATCGACCCCGAGACGCAGCTGGGTGTGGGGCTCCGGGTCTTCGGCGACTATTCGCTGAAGGTCAGCGCGCCGGACAGGCTGATCGTCAACCTGGTCGGAACCAGGGATCTGCTGAGCAACGACCAGATCACCAACTGGATGCGGGACCAGCTGCTCAAGGTGTTCCGCCAGGAGGTCGTGACCCACATCACCGCGCAGGCGTGGCCGATCCTCGGCATCGCCGCCCGCAACGCGGAGATCGAGGACGAGGTGATCGATGGGGCGGGGACGGCCCTGGCGGACTACGGCCTGCAGGTCGCGCGCATGGGAAATTTCACGATCTCGATCAAACCCGACGACGAGGAGGCGCTGAAGAAGTACCGCCGCGACGTCCAGTACACCAAGCTCGCAGGGTCGTTTCAGGCCGCGGCGGCCGGTGAGGCGATGGAGGGCATCGGCGAGGGCGCCGCTAAAGGCGGGGGAGCGGGCGGCGCGGCGGTCATCGGTGCGGGGTTGAACATGGGCGCCGGAATTGTCGCTTCGAGCGGCTCCGTGCAGGTCAAGTGCCTGAGCTGCGGAACGATGAATGCAACTACCTCGCGGTTCTGCACCAACTGCGGTCGCGCGCTGACGGGGACGGAGCAAACCGCCGGCACCCCGTGAGCGCAGCTCTGCCCGCGGATCCCGCGGTCGGGCTCGGACAGATCCAGGCCGCCGACACTCAGTTCGACCTCGAGCTGTTCAAACGTCAGGCGGCGGATACTTTTTTGAGCATCAAGCAGGCGGTCGAGGCGCGCGACCTGACTCCGGTCCTCGACCTGCTTTCGGATCGCGTCTTTGACGAAATGAGCCAGGACGTGGCCAGTCTCGTTGCACGAGACGCTGTCCAGCACTTCGACGGCCTTGCGCCGACCAGAATCACGGTCGCGGCCGCGGATCGAGGTCCGGAGGGTGACGCGATCACGTTGCGGATCGAGGCCGTCGCGCTCTCCTACCTGGGTTCCGCCGACGCGGGTGGCTATTCGCCCGGCGGCCCTGGCGCGTTCACCGAGTTCTGGACGTTCAGCCGCACCGCAGGCGCGACGAGTCCCTCCGCGATGCGACTGGAATGCCCGACGTGCGGAGCGCCGATCGACGTGGATACCGGGCGGATCTGCCACTACTGCAGGACCCTGCTGCCGGCGCCGCATGCGCAGACGGGTTGGGTCGTGGCGGCGATCCGGCCGGCCCAAGAGAACCTCGGATAATTAGTCCCACGCCGGGGATGTATGGGGGCTGGTGCCTCCCGCAGTCTTCAAAACTGTTTGCGGGGCGCTGCTGAGGCGTCCTGGGTGGGTTCGATTCCCATCCATCCCCGCCAAATTCCGCGGGTGTGACAGCCGAGTTGACCGCCACAGTTGGGGCTAGCGTGAGTCGAATCAGGGACTCGCTCCGAATGGATGTCAGAGAATGGCGCCGCGCCGTCGTAACGGACGGTGTGCTGCCGTTAACCGTCGGGATTGCCGGCCTCGGGTTCATGGCGGCCTACGGTGCTGACCTGCTCGCAAGAACTCATGTCCGGTCGATGGAACTAATTCCGGGTTGGTTCACTCTTCGCCCCCTTGAGCACTGGCTGTTTGTTCCTTTTCCGGTGCTGCTTGTTGGGGGCGTGCTCCTTCCACTTCTCCTGATTGGAGTGACTCCTGTGATGAACGCCCGCCTTCGATGGTGGACGAGGCGCCGATGGGCACTCGTCGCTGCAATAGCAATCGGGTCCGGCGGCGCGCTCTCGAATTTCGCCGAGTTACTGCAGAAAGGCTCAGTCACAGACTTCTTGCTAATCCATCGCCTGGGCGATTTCAGCGCCGGAGATTTCCTGATGATCATGGGGTGTGCTGGGTCCCTCGTCCTTCTGGTGTCTCCCGACTACGTTGGAGTACGCAAGAAACACATCGCGTTGGCGATCGTGGGTGTCGTAGGTAGCCTCATTGCCCTTCCACTGATCCGAGCTCCATTGAATCATTTGGTTCCACTGGCGCTCCTGCTGGCCGGCCTCGCCTGGCTGTCTGGGTATCTCTGGTGGAGAGTGCGGTCTGGCAACCAACTCCTTGGCACGTTAGCCAGGGACGTGCCACCTGATCCAGGACCCGAGACCGATAGGGTGCTAGCGGCCCTCGAACTCGCCCTCCGAAACAGTACTCACGTCGACCTGGACGCTTCAGCACGGGCTCTGGCCAGATTGGCCAACGCGTATCGGACGCTGGGACGGCGAGAGGATCTTCGACGTATTTCCGACGCATTTCTCCGCACTGCTGATGAGGTCCAAAACGATCGAATGAAAGCTTGGGCCCTGGACTATCTCGGCGCCGCGCATTACCTCGAAAATGACCCAGCGCTGGCCAATGTCCTTTGGCAGGAGTCCCTGTTGCTTGCCAACCAGCAGGGAGATGATCGGCACAAGCTCCGGCTTCTTGCGAGCATCGCCAGGGCCGAGGTCGAGCTGGACAGAAGCGAAGATGCCGAGCGCACGTACGCTTCCGCCCTCGACCTCGCGGAGCGCCTCGGAATCACCGAGATGGCCGCACGTCTACGCCATGAATTGAGTCTTGTCGGACCGTCTGAGTCGGGAGGAACTAGCAATTGAAGCCGATCCCGAATCTTTGGCGCAGCGGGGTGTTTGTCACCTTCGCGGTAGCGGAGTATCGTCCGCTTAGGGGAGGCTGCTCATCCACCCGGCGGATGGGTCCTTTGGCGTTGACGGGAGGTGTTGCGTGAAGATCTTGGCGGTATTCGGCATTTCTCTTGCAGCGATTGCTCTGACAACTGCGCCGGCAATTGCGGCCGATGCCCATGGCAACCATGAGGCGTACGTCTGGGTCGTGGCGGGTGATACGGCTATCGCGCCCGATGGATCGACCATCTTCATCAGGGGGCGCGGCACGCTCGAAGCCGGCCCGGGAGGTTCTGCCACGGGCGGCGGCGTCTTCTCGATCGCTGGTGGCGCGGCTGGTAACTGGACGGCAACCAGCGTCGAAGGCTTCGTGAGCTATGGAACGTCGTTGCCTGGGTCCGGCTTGCCCGGTCCGCCGGCCACGGGTGGAATGGCGAAGCTGCGCGTGTCGTTCGACAACGGCCAGGAGGGCGTCTTGACGATTTTCTGCGTAATCGGTTCGCCGCCCCCAAGTGTGGGTGAAGGAATCCACCTGATCCTCGGCGGCGGTCCCAGCAGCGAGTACACCGATGAGGGCAAAGGTTTCACCATTTTCATACTGGTCTAGGCAAGCAGAAGTCGCGACGGAGGGTGGCGCTTGGTACGCCCTCCGTCCTGGAATGACACCCGGTCCCGGGCGCCATCCAGCCACCGAACAGGTTGTCGTCTAATAGCGGGATCATGGCCACCACGGTCGACCGGCAACACGATCAGCCCAGGCCGGCTCGCGACCACTGCCTGGCACCGGCCAGGAGTCTGGACGCGCCGCAGACGGACCATCGCTACACCAGGATGTTCCCGGATCTGCCCCACCTCTCCATGGATGCGACCCTGCTGCATGCGATCGGTCGTGCGGGCGGAGCCTGTGACACCGCGAACTCGGCGCGCCAGGAGGCGCGCACCGTCGCGGCGGGCTGGCCTGTTTTCGGACAGTACGTGGCGCATGACATCACGGCCGACCGCTCACCCGTCTCACATCACGACGATGAGGCGGTGTTGCGCAACATCCGCAGCGCGCGGCTCAACCTGGAATGCCTTTACGCCGAGGGGCCGGTCGGCAACCCGTTTCTCTTCAACCGCAACGATCCCGCCAAGCTGCTGGTGGGAATCAACGAACAAGGTCGCGAAGAGGACCTTCCTCGGAATCAGGAGGGAGTGGCCCTGGTCGGCGATCCCCGCCAGGACGTCCATCTACTCGTTTCGCAGATGCAGGTGGCGATGATCAAAGCTCACAACCGGTTCGTCGACCGCCTGCGCGAGGACGGCGTTGCCGAACCAGACCTGTTCACCGAGGCCCGCCGGGCGATGACCTGGCATTACCAGTGGATCGCGCTCTTCGATTTCCTGCCGATGACGATCGGCGAGCACCGAGTGCGGAGATTGCTTGACGAGGGGCCGCGCTTCTTCCGCCCGCGGGCCGTGGTTTCCATCCCATTCGAGTTCGCCGACGCCGCCTACAGGTACGGGCACAGCCAGACGCGACAGACGTATCGCTTGCAGCGAGGCGGGCCGGACCTGACGCTCTTTCCCGACCTGATCGGGTTTCGTGCGGTGCCCTCCAGTCGGGTGATCGACTGGAGCCTGTTCTTCGACATCCCGGGGCAGCCGCCCGCGTTGCGGGCCCGACCCATCGATGCCTGCTTGCCGGACGCCCTCCTCAAGCTGCCGGCCGAGATCACCGGTGAGCTCGACGACGAGGATTACGAGTCGCTGGCGGTGCGCGACCTGCAGCGCGGCGTCGCCACCGGGTTGCCGTCGGGAGAGGGAATCGCAAGGTACGTCGGCGAGGAGCCGCTCCGTCCCGAGGACATCGGGCTCGGGCAATACGGCTGGTCGGGCGAGACTCCGCTCTGGTACTACCTGCTCAAGGAGGCGGAGATTCGTGAGGAGGGCGAGCGCCTCGGACCCGTCGGCTCGCTCATCGTCGGCGAGGTCATCCTTGGAATCGTGGATGGAGATCCCGAGTCGTTTCGCAGCGTCGACCCGAGCTGGCGGCCCACCCTTGCCCGCCACGATTCCGTCCGGTTCACCATCGCGGACCTGCTGCGGGCCTGACTACTGCCGTTTAGGGATCTGCTGCACCGACCACGTGTTCCCATCGGGGTCGGCGAAATAGATGAAGGATCCCCAGGGCTGCGCGTCGACCTCGCCGGTCTCGACCCCGCGGCTGAGCAGCGCCTGACGAACCGCCTCGACATCGTCGACGACCACCTGAAGTCCCTTTTGAGAGCCTGGGGCCATCTCCGTGATCCCGATCCCCATCACGATCGAGCACGCCGACCCCGGCGGTGTGAGCTGCACGAAGCGAAGGTCTTCGGTGACTTTGTGGTCGTGATCTTCATGGAAACCGACCTGATCGACGTAGAACGCCTTGGCGCGGTCGACGTCGGTCACCGGAACGGCCACGAGCTCGAGCTTCATGTTCACGGGATCAGTCTAGTGAGGCCGGGACAGCCGACCCCCAACCGTCTGGACCGCGTCGTCGAGGGCAGCCAGCGCCACCCTGAGGCGGTCGATCGGCATGTCAAGCGTGCGAACTATCTGCTGGTTCACGACTTCGAAATGGTCGTGAGCACGCCGGTGAGCGCCAAGGCCGCGCGAGTTCAGGCGCAGCTGGACCGCGCGGCCGTCACTGGGGTGGGGCAGTCGTTGTAGATGCCCGGCCGCGCTAATGGCCTTCAGGTAATCCAGCACCGTTGTCAGCGGCATGCCGAGGAAATCCGCCATCTCGGTGGCGGTCAACGGTCCCTTTTCGAACAGGACGCTGTAGACGGCGTACTCGTCGGGCTTCATCCCCGATGGCGCCATGGCCTCTGACAAAACACGCCGGACACGCTGACTCGTGACAAAGAAGTCGAACAGGATCGACATGTTCGCCCGCAAAGTTCAGCTCAGACTGTATCGCTTTTCGATTACCACGAATCCGTTCTAACTACCACGGAGCCGTGGTAGTGTCTGGAGGACAATGCGTCCAGCGGCGGCGATCGCACTGGCGGCCACCTTGGTCGCATGCAGCGGTTCGAGTGCGCCGGGACCGACACCGGCGCAGCTCGCGCCGTCAGGTCTGGCCGAGCTGTCCGCGCACTACGGCAGCTATAGGACGGATACAGGCGACACCCTGGTTGTCGCGCGCCTGGGCTGGTTCTTCGACATGGAAACGAGCGCCTACCGGACCATCTACGTGCAGCACGCTCCTGACGATTTCGCCATCGGCTGCCGGTTTGGCGAACCGAGTCCGAAGTGCGCCGACCTGAAATTCACAGCCGGCACACTTACCGTCACCGACTCTGCGCACAAAACCACCGTCGCGCATCGTGTCGAGTACGCGCAGACCGATGTCACCATCCCGGCCGCCGGCGCACAACTCGCGGGCACGATCACAGAGACTGGGGGAAGCGCGCGCAGGGGTGGGATCGTCATCGTTCATGGCTCCGAACCGGGCGAGCGGTTTTTCTATGACATCTGGGTCGGCCTTTACACCAGCCTTGGGCTTGCCGTCCTCACCTACGACAAGCGAGGCAATGGTTCCTCGACCGGCCGCTATCCAGGCGAATTCCCCACCGTGGATGCCCTGCAGACCTACGCGGATGACGCCTCGGCCGCGCTGAGCTTCCTCGCGGCAAGGTCGGACATCGACCCGTCGAGAGTCGGGTTTCATGGTGGAAGCCAGGGCGGTTGGACAGTGCCCCTGGCAATTTCGCGTCACGGGGGCGCGGCGTTCGCCGTCCTCGTGTCCGCACCGGCCACGACGGTGGATCAGACCGACCTGTGGTCGGGATTCAGTGGCGGCGGAGAGTCGAAGCCCACGCAATCCGAGGCTGAGATGCTGGCCGCCGTGCGCGCCACCCACACGGGCTATGACCCGATGCCCGCGCTCCGGGCGCTGTCCGTACCGACGCTGTGGGTGCTGGGCGCCAACGACCGGACTGTACCGACCAAAGTGTGCGTGGAGATCCTGGCGGCGATGAACAAACCCAACTTCAAGGTTCAGCTCGTGCCCACCGGCCATGGGATGCTGGTCAACCCGACCGGCCTGCTTTCCGACGACAACACGTCGGTAGGCCTCGCGCCACAGCTTGTTCCGACCATTCGCATGTGGCTCGGCGCTATCGCCTGACGCGCGGCTAGCGGTTCTTCCTGCGTCGCTCGCGCTCGGTTCGAGTCGCCACGGCCAGCAGACCCGCCAGCACACCGCCTTCGAAGAATCCGTAGAAAACCGACCGCCCAAGAGGTTGGTAAAAAGGACCAATGTTGAGGAGGAAGGTGATGATCGCGAAGACAGGAAACGACACAGCGAGCTGCCGCCACGTCTCGAGGGACTCCCACCACAAGACAAGACGAGGCGGAGACTTCATGAATGCTCGTTCATTCTTGCTCGCGACGCTGGTCATCGTGGCGGTCTGCTCGTGCGATCCCTTGACGGGAACCGGTTCTGGAACACCGCCTGATCCCAAGCAGTACCTCAAAGTCGACGCCCAGAGCAAGACGGCGATCGTCACCTTGATCGCGGGCTATCCCGCAACCGATTATCAGTTCAACTACGACGGCTACGGGAACGGCTCGCTGGTCCTGACGGTTCCGGTGGGCTGGCAGGTCACAGTGCAGTGTGCCAACCACTCGACCGTGCCGAATTCGTGCGCGGTCGTCGCGTCCAAAAGCGACACGCAGCCGGCCCAGGCCGGCTGGACCACGCCCGACCCGACCCGCGGTCTTGACCCGGGCCAATCGGCAAGCTTTGCCTTCACGCCGCAGGCGACCGGCACCTATCGCATTGCATCTCTCGTCCCAGGCAGCGAGGCGAGCGGCATGTGGCTCGACCTCGAGGTCGTCCCGAGCGGCACGCCGGCACTTACTGCCCCGGGAAGCTGACCGCCGCGATGGTGACCATCCATGACGTGCGGGCCCTCGCGTTGACCTTGCCTCGCAGCTACGAGGCGCTCGTCGGAGGTCGGGTGAAGTTTCGGGTCGGCCGGATCGTCTACCTGGCCTTCTCCAGGGACGAGACGGTGATGGGATTCGCCTTTCCCAAAGAAGAGAGGGATTGGCTCATCGGTGGCTCGCCGGACAAGTTCATGCAGCCGATCGCATCGGACCTTCGCTACAACTGGGTCCTCGCGCGCCTAGCCGCCCTGGATAAAAAGGAGATGCATGAGTTGGTGATCGATGCTTGGCGTATGGTCGTGCCCAAATCACTTGCCGAGACCACCGACCCAAAAAGGTGAGCCCAACCTAGAGATCCGCGGCCTCAATTGGGCCTATGTCCTGCTGGGAGTCGCCGACGGGACGCTGCTGCCGTTCATCCCGCTGTTCCTCCTCCAGCGCGGCCTCAGCGCGCAGCTGATCGGAGCCGTGCTGGCCGCGGCGGCGCTGGCTTCGCTGGTCGCAGGGATGAGCTGGGCCTACCTCGCGGACCGGCGGCTCCACCCGGAACGAATCCTTGTTGTCGCCAGCGTTGCCGCGGCCCTCGCCGCGCTCCTGCTGGCGCTCACCAACGGAGCCGTCACCCTCGCGGCCGTGATCGTGGTGCTGTGGCTCGCCCGGGCGCCGTTCATGCTCCTCGATCCGATCACGCTGCGGAGGCTGCGCAAGGCGCCACGCACGGATTACGCGCGAATTCGACTTCGCATGAGCGCGGGCTGGGCGGGGTCAGTCACGGTGTCGGGCGCCATCTTTCAGGTCGTCAGCCTCCGGCTCATTCCCTTTGTGTACGCGCCCCTGACCCTGCTCTTTGGCATGTGGGTGTGGCGCTCGCTCACGCCCGCGCTGCCCGGTCAGCCGGTCGAGCCGCCCTCGCGTGCGCCCGTGTCCCACCGCGTGCCGAGGGTGCCGGTGGCCCTGGTTGGATTTCTGGTCAGCGCATTCCTGCTCGGTGCGTCGCTTGCGGCGACGCAGAACTTCCTCACTCTGCGGATCAGCTTCCTCGGCGGAGGGGCTCTGATCATCGGGGCGGCTGCTGCCTTCCAGGCGCTGACCGAGATACCGACGATGGGTTACACGCACGTCCTCACCCGGCGGCTTAGTCACCGCGGCCTCTATGCCATCGGGTGCGCGATATACCTCGTCGTTTTTCTCGCCTGGGCCTTCGTGTCCGATGCTTTTACCGCGGCGCTGCTCAAGCTCGCCATCGGCGTCGCATTCGCGCTGACCTATGTCGCGTCGGTCGTGATCGCCGACGAGCTGTCGCCGGCGCATCTGCGCGCGACCGGCCAGGCCCTGATGAAGTCGGTCCTGTTTGGGCTGGCGCCCATCGCCGGCTCCCTTGGGGGAGGGTTGATCTACGGGACGATCGGGCCGCGCGCGATGTTCCTGATCTCCACCGTCGTGGTGGCGGCGGCCGGGCTGATCGTCATGGTCGCCCTTCCCGGGCGGGCCCGAAAGAGCGCGGATGAGGTGGTGCCGACCGCGGCGGAGCCGGTTCCGCTGACGCCCTGAATTACTGCCCGAGCGGAATCCAGAACTCGATCCGAGTGCCGGAACCAGGCTCGCTCTCGATCTTGTAGCGCCCTCCCGCCATGAGGGCTCGCTCACGAAGGGCGAGAAGCCCCAGGTGTCCCGGGAGGTTGCTGCGCTCAGCCACCACGAAGCCTCGCCCGTTGTCCTCGATGATGCCGACCACGCCACCATCCGCTTCCGTGACCGAGACCTTGACGAACGTCGCCTCCGAATGCCGCTCCACGTTTCCGATTGCTTCAGCCACCTGCCGAAAGACCATCGATCGAACATCCAGGTTCATGTCGGCGCGCAGATCGAGTTCGAGCTTGCACGCGATGCCTGAGCGTTCGAGCATCACCACTCGCTCGCGGATCGATTCCGCGAGGCCCTCAGGACTCTCGAGCGCAGGGGGGCGGACTTCGAACACCAGGCGGCGCAGTGACTCCTCGGTTTGCTCGAGCAGCATTTTCACGGTGTCGAGGTTGGACTGATCGATCTCTCCACCCGGCGCGAGGCGAGCCAGCTGCAGCTCGGCCGCCGTCAGTTTCTGAAGCGCGTCGTCATGCAGCTCGCTCACGAAGCGCTTGCGCTCCTTCTCGACGACCGTCGACATGTTCTTGAGCAGCATCTGGCGCGCGCCGTCGACCTTGGAGAGACGCTCCACGGACTTCGTCAGGTCGTCGTTTGCGCGCCTGAGCTGGGTCACAAGGCCGGCCGCGAGGCCCGCCTTCTGCAGCACCCATGTGTCTTCCCTGGAGAAACCGCCCGGCCGTCGCGAGTCGTAGGCCGCGACGAGGCCGAGGCGCTCGTCTCCGGCTCGCCACGCCACGCTGATCGCACTCGACACGCCGAGGGTCTCGAGCACACTGTCGAATTCCACTGGTTCGCCGGCATTGGCCCGGAAGACCATGTCCTGATATACGACACGACTCGCCAGGTCATCGCCGTCCGGTTCGCAGCGAGTGGGCTTGAGCCGAGACAGGAATGCACCTTCGACGCCGAAGCCACCGTCGATAGGAGCCAGCAACCGGTCATCGCGGAGCCGCCAGAAAAGAACTTTGTCTGCGCCGACGAACTCGCCGAAGGTTTCGGCCAGGTGCCGGTAGAAGTCGCTGAGGTTCTGACCCGAAACCGGCTGCGACGATACGGCGAGAAGGACCTGAACGGCGAGCTCGTGCGCGCGCTCCACGCGCTGGGCACTGCGGAGCTTCTCGGCGCTGTCCAGTGCGCCGGCGACGTGGGACGCGAATATCGCGACGGCCTGCCGTTCGGCTTCTGAGTACGGGGTGACCCGCGCCACCGCCACCGCTCCGATGGCTTCACCGCCTGCGCGGAGCTCTGCCTCCACAGCGCTGGCGCTTCCCCTTCGAGCTGCGGCAAAGACCTCCCTGATCTCGTCTTCTTCTAGGGGTCGCGAGGCGGCCTCGGACCGCGTGTAGTGGCGTCGAGCCACCATGACGACCGCCTGAGAAGACCTGGTCAGCCGCAACAGGAGGTCGGCTGCCGTTGCGGCGACTTCATCCGGATCGCCGGCGCGGTCGAGGGCGGCCGTCGCGGAGCGCAGCCGGTCCAAGACGTCGTCCACGGCCGAATTGAGGATGCGTGCGGTTGCCATTGTCTTCCCCTGTGCGTGAAACCCTAACAAACCTTTACGACGTTCGTCAAAAGGTATTCGCTTCGCTCCTCCCGAGCCCACAGCCTGAAAACCGAACCTTATGATCACCGAGGGTGGCATGGCGACGGGGTCTCTAGGCTCGGACTGGCCCGACACGGGTTCGGCGTCGTGGATTTGGTTTCCTGATCAGTCCGGCGTGCCGGCCCCCGCATGGATCACAAAGGGCGTGCTTGCCCACCGGCTGCAAGGACGCGAAGGGCTGCCGATCCATGTCTTGATGATCGAGGACGACCCATCGATCGCCGACATGTACAGGCTCCAGTTCGAGCACGACGGTTTTCGGGTCACGGTCGCAACGACTGGCGAGGTCGGTTTCTCGACCCTGTCAGGTCAAGCACCCGACCTCGTCCTTCTCGATCTACTGCTGCCAGACCGCAGCGGGTTCGAGGTGCTGGCAACCCTCAACGAGCGGTTTCCAACTCACCCGCCGGTCGTCATCCTCTCGAACTACGGCGAACCTTCGATGATCGACCGCGGTCGCTCGCTTGGGGCCATCGAGTATCTGGTCAAGTCGCGGGTGACACCGTCCGAAATAGTGCGAAGGATTCCTGCCTGGATTGAACAGGGCGGGGGAGGCGGACCGGGCAAATCTTGACCCAGGCGGTCGTCCTGGCTCAGGACCTCACGGCGGCGGGTTTTGTCGCGCTGGGCGCGGCGATCGCCTACCACTGGTACCGCGATCGGGGGCGGGCCCAGGCGAAGCTTGCGCTTGCTCTCATCTCGCTGGCGCTTGTTGCGGCCCTGGGCAGGCTGCCTTCCTCGCCTCTTCTCTCGGTGGTCGTGATCGTCGCCTTCATGCTGTCCGGCTACTTCGTGCTCATGTTCCGCAACGAATTCATTCCCCTGCGCAGGACTCTTTATCGCGCGGCCAATGTCCTCCTAGGCGTGTCGATCCTCGCCGGGATCCTCGACGTGACCCTGCTCCAGCGTGCAAACCCAATCCTTGTGACGCTGCTCGGCCTGGTGCTGATCACAGCCTGGGCAATCTTCACGGGCGAGCCGATCGTCCGCTTCTGGCTGGCCAGCAACGGCGTTCCAGCCGTGCAGAGGGCGCGCATGCGGTTTCTCAGTCTTGGCTTTGCCGTCTTGATCGCAATCCTGTTCGTCGACGTGCTGGGAGGGAGCCGGCTGCAGAGCCCAACCGCAATCATCGTCACGCAGGTGCTCGCGCTGGCCGTGGTACCCATCATCTATGTCAGCCTGGCGCCACCTTCACTCTTGCGCCGCATCTGGCGGATGAGCGAGGAAAACGCGCTCCGAGACGCGATGCAGGACCTCCTCATCCATAGTCCGAGCCGCGAGGCGCTGGCCGACCGCGCCGCCTTCTGGGCGGTGCGCCTGTTTGGCGCAACGGCGGGATTCGTCGTCGATCCCGATGGCAAGGTCATCGCCGCGTCAGGCATCGGCCGCGATCAAGCGACCAGGCTGGCTGCGAATCCGGGCCAGTCCGGAGCGATCGTCCGGGCGCCCCTGCACCTCACGGAGGGCCAGGGATGGCTGTGCGTGATCGCCGGAGACTTCACCCCCGTGTTTGGAACCGAGGAGGTGTCGCAGCTACGCGCCTACGCCAACTCGGTTTCCGCGGGTCTGCAGCGGGTCGGCGTGACCGAGCGTGTGGCGGGGATCGAGAAAAACAAGACGCAGTTCCTCAACCTCGCGTCGCACGAGCTGCGAGGTCCGGTGACTGTGATGAGAGGCTACGTGTCGATGCTGCAGGGGGGCCTGCTCGGCCAGCTCAACGAGCGCGGTCGCCAGGCCGCCGGAGTGATGGCGGCGAAGGTGTCGGAGATGAACGAGCTGATCGAGGAGATGATCGAGGCGGCCCGGCTCGAGGAGGGCGCCCTCACGCTGCGGACCGCCGACGCCGACCTGAGGCAGATCGCGAGCTCGGCCGCCGACGCGGTGACACCGCTCCTCGACTCGAGGCATCGGCTCGTGCTCGATCTACCCGACCGGCGGGTGCGGGTCAAGGTCGACGCGGATCGTACGAAAACGATCATCGCCAACCTCCTGAGCAATGCGATCAAGTACTCGCCGGAGGGCGGCGTGATCACCTGCCAGGTCCGCTCGCGCGCAGGGGTTGCCCGGGTCGCGGTCACCGACGAGGGCCTCGGCATCCCGCGGGACGGCCTGCCCACCCTTTTCACCCGGTTCGGCCGGGTCATCACGCCCGAGACGCAGCACCTCCAGGGGACTGGACTGGGCTTGTTCCTCGGGCGCCAGCTGGCGCGCATGCACGGCGGCGACATAACGGTGGCCACGATTGAAGGCAAGGGGAGCACGTTCACCCTGCAGCTGCCCGCGGGCCCGCCCCCGAATGGTGCGAGCGATGGAGCCGCTCAGGCGCCCAAAAACCGAATTGGACCCGACGCCGTCAAGCGATAGACCACCACTGGACCGATTAGTTTTAGTGTTGCAGCCGGTCTCAAGCTTCATGGGCGGCATAACTGAGCAGGGGTGATTGCATGAGCAAGGTTCGATTGCTGGTCGGCACGAGAAAGGGAGCCTTCGTCTTGAGCTCAGACGCGAGCCGAAAGAGCTGGAAGGTCGACGGTCCGCACTTTGCCGGCTGGGAGATCTACCACTTGAAGGGCTCGCCGGTCAATCCGGATCGCATCTACGCGTCGCAGTCGAGCGGCTGGTTCGGCCAGGTGCTGCAGCGGACTGACGACGGCGGCAAGACGTGGAACGCGGTCGGCAACCAGTTCGTGTACGACGGCGAGCCGGGCACGCACAAGTGGTACGACGGCTCCCCGCATCCCTGGGAATTCAAGCGTGTCTGGCACCTCGAGCCCTCCTTGAACGATCCGGACATGGTCTACGCAGGGGTCGAGGACGCCGCCCTGTTTGCATCGAGCGACGGCGGCACGTCCTGGAGCGAGCTGGCGGGCCTGCGCACGCACAAGACCGCGTCTGAGTGGGCGCCTGGCGCCGGAGGGATGTGCCTTCACACCATGGTCATCGACCCCAGCCAGCCGGATCGGATGTACGTCGCCATCTCGTCGGCGGGCACTTTCCGCACGGATGACGCGGGCCAATCATGGCGACCGATCAACAACGGCCTGAAGTCGAACTACATCCCTGACCCGGATGCCTATGTCGGACATTGCGTCCACCGCATCGCCATGCATCCCTCTCGCCCGAGCACGCTGTTCATGCAGAAGCACTGGGACGTGATGCGCACCGACGACGGCGGTGAGAACTGGCGTGAGATCAGCGGCAACCTGCCGACGGACTTCGGGTTTGTCATCGACATCAACGCCAATGAGCCCGACACCGTCTACGTCGTCCCGATCACCAGCGATTCCCACCACTTCGTCCCCGACGGCAAGTTGCGCGTGTATCGCAGCCGCACCGGGGGCGACGACTGGGAGGCCCTCACCAAGGGGCTGCCCCAGGAGAACTGCTACGTGAACGTGCTGCGTGACGCGATGACGGTCGACACGCTCGACCCCAGCGGAATCTATTTCGGAACGAGTGGCGGCCAGGTCTACGCTTCCGCTGACGGCGGGGACAGCTGGAACGCGATCGTCCGAGACCTGCCCGCGGTGCTCTCGGTCGAAGTTCAGACGCTGAAGTGATCCAGGTCGTCCTGCCCAAGAACCTGCAGATCCTGGCCGGCGTCGGCCGGGTCGTGGAGCTCGAGGTCAGCGGCGAGGCGACTCAGCGGTCCGTGCTGGACGCCCTGGAGGCAAGCCATCCCGCGCTGCTCGGCACGCTCCGCGATGCCCAGACCAAAAAGCGCCGGTCGATGATCAGGTTCTTCGCCTGCGAGGAGGACCTTTCGGACGAGTCCCTGGACGCACCGCTGCCCAACGAGGTCGCCACTGGCAAAGAGCCCCTGCTGATCATCGGAGCGATCGCCGGCGGCTAGAGACCTTTCACGTGTAGCCCGGGCGGACCGGGACCGGCCAGAACTGGTCGGTGTGGATGATGTACCGCTGGGTGGCGAACGCGCCGGCCCATAACGGCCAGCAGGTCGTCAGCGTCAGGTGATAGCCGTTCGAGTCTGTCACCAGGACGGTGCGATTGTCCGGGTTGACGATCTCCGAGCCCGTCACGCGGTAGCGGTAGAGCCCGTACCTGGTCTCCAGGTCGACCTCGTCACCCTTGACCAGCTGCGGGAAGTTGATCCAGTACACGTTGTGGGCCGCCACCCCGACGGTGCCCGGGTCGCCGGGCCATCGGGTGGCGGGGTAGTGGCCGGGGCTGGCGTACAGGACGCCGCTGTCGATACCTTCTTTGATCGCGGCGTAGTAGCCGAGCTTGGGGATGCGGATCGCAAAATCGACGCCGTCGACGGGCTGCTTCAAGTGGGGATCGATGGCCTTGGCCGCCGGTCTTGCCGCACCGGCCTGGTACGCCCAGACTTTGTTCAGGTGCTGCCCATCCGAGTATCCCTTCCACATGCCGTAGCCGAAATTGGCCATGAGGAGCAGCCCGACCACCAGGCAGGTCGCCCAGACGACGGTGAGTAGCCGGCCAAAGCGGCCCACGGCGGGCGCGTCGGCACGGCGGAATAGCGCACGGCGGGCGTGCATCTCGCTGGTAGAACGCCTGGCGGGGCGCTAAGGCCTGTCTTTCGGTCGAGCTTTACAGGACGAAATAGAAGGTGGCTCCCTCCCCGACGGCGCCCTCGGCCCAGATCCGCCCGCCGTGGCGGTTGACGATGCGCCTGGTCGTGGCGAGCCCGATCCCTGCGCCCGGGAACTCGCTCTGGCTGTGCAGGCGCTGGAAGGCGCCGAAGAGGCGATGGGATTCGATCATGTCGAAGCCGACCCCGTTGTCCTTGACGAACATGCGCGCCTCGCCGTCGACCATCTCGCGGCCCACGGTGATGTTCGGGGCGCTTCTCAGGCTGCTGAACTTCCAGGCGTTGTTGATCAGGTTGGTGAGCAGGATCTGGACCAAGCGTTTGTCGCCCGAAGCGGTGATCCCGGGCGCGATGTCCACTTCCACCTTGCTTTCCGGGTTCGCCGCGCGCATCTCGTCCGCCACCTGGTTCGCCATCGCGCTGATGTCCAACACTTCGCGGCGGATCTCGCCGCTCGTCAGCCGGAACAGCATCTGCAGGCCGTCGAACACCGACGTCATGCGGTCGCTTGCATCGCGCATGCGTTTCAGGTAGTCCTTCGCCTGGTCATCGAGCTGCTCGCCGTATTTCTGCAACAGCGTCTCGCTCAGTCCGTCGAACGAGACCAGCGGTGCGCGCAGGTCGTGGGAGACCGAGTAGCTGAAAGCCTCGAGCTCGCGGTTGATCGCCGTGAGGGCGATCGTGCGCTCCTCGACCAGCGTCTCGAGCTGCGTACGGTATCGCCGGAGCTCCTCCTGCGCGCGGTAGAGCTCGACGAAGACGGTCACCTTTGCGCGCATGATCGCCGGCACGACAGGGGCAAACACGAAGTCGACCGCGCCGAGGTTGTATCCACGTCCCATGTCCGTCTCCGCCTGGTCGAGCGCCGTCACGAAGATGAGGGGCGTCAGCTCGGAGCGTGGACGCTGGCGAATCAGCTGCGCAGTTTCGAAGCCGTCCATGATCGGCATCCTCACGTCGAGCAGCACAACTGCAAATTCATTACGAAGCAGCTGCCGCAGCGCGTCGGCGCCTGAGGAGGCCTCAACGACGTTCTCGTCCATTGGGGCGAGGATGGTTTTCAAGGCGAAGCGTTTGGTCGCGTCGTCATCGACGATCAGGATGTTGACCTTCGTCTTCGCGGGCGGCGCGGGCGCGGGTTGGTTCACAGAGGCTGCCTGCCTCGCCCGCGTCACCATCGGATCTTGCGGTACAGGTTCACCCCGTCCCGCACCTGCTCGTAGTGGTCGCGATCTGGGCAGTAGAGCAGCGACTCGCGCTTGCCGACGGCAAGAAAACCGCCGCGGATCAGGCTGTCATAAAACAGGCGGTGAGCACGCTCCTGAAGCGACGCTCGGAAATAGATGAGTACGTTCGCGCAGACGATCAGATGAAAGTCATTGAAGGATCCGTCCGTGACAAGGCTGTGTCGCGCCCAGGTGATGCTGTCCTGAAGGTCGCGGTTGAATCGCGCGCTCCGTCCGCTGACAGAGTAGTGATCCGCGAGAAAGCCCCGACCGCCGGACTGCTGGTACGACTCCTCATATCGCCGCAGTCGATCGATCGGATACGACCCGAGTCGGGCGACGGCCAGCGTGTCCTCGTTCAGGTCCGTCGCGTACAGGCTGCTGCGGCCGAGCAAACCTTCCTCGTCCAGCAGCACGGCAAACGAATACACCTCCTCGCCTGTGGCGCACCCGGCCACCCAGATCCGGCAGGACGGGTACGTCCTCAGGATGGGGATGACCTCCTCCCGAAGGCAGCGAATGAGGTCCGGATCCCGAAACATCGTGGTCACGTTCACGCCGACCATGCCGAGGAATCGCTGCATGCAGGAGGCGTCGTGCAGGATCCTGTCCTGGTAGGCGGAAATGCTGTGCACGTTCTCTCGCGCCATGGCGGTCACAAGGCCGCGCCGGAGCGGGTTTAGGGCGTATTCCCGAAAGTCGTACCCGTAACAGAGCCGGATGCCTTCGAGCAGCAGCCGGATCTCGACCTCCTCGACCTCGGTACCTGTCCCTTCCAGCCGGAGTGCTGCCCCTGCATTCCGACTCACTGCACCAGCCATGACTTGAGCATGGAAAGGAGGTGGGCGTTGTTCACCGGCTTGGCTATGTAATCGGACGCTCCCGCTTCGATGCATTTCTCGCGGTCTCCTTTCATTGCCTTGGCAGTCAGCGCGATGATCGGCCGGTCGCCGTATGCCTCGAGCTCCCGCATCTTCGTCATCGTCACGTAACCGTCCATCTCCGGCATCATCACGTCGACCAGGGCAATGTCGATGTCGTCGCTCCCCTGCAGAAATTCCAACGCTTCCTGCCCCGAGTCCACCGAGACGACCTCCATCTTCTGCCGCTCCAGCATCGCCGTAAGCGCAAAGATGTTCCGGATGTCGTCGTCCACGACCAGTACTTTCTTGCCCGCCAGCTCGCTGTTTCCCGGCTCCGTCCCGTTCGACCCCACGTCGGTCGCATCTTCCGGTTCGTCCGCCCGCAGGATGGCCGTGATCTCCTGCTTCAGGCGCTCAGGTGAGCGGGCGTCCTTGATCACGATGCTCTTGGCCGCCTTGCCGAGCTTGATCTCCTCCTTTCGGGTGAGGTCTCTCGCCGTGTAGACGAGAAGCGGGGTCGAGCCCAACACGCGGCTCGACTGGAGCTCCTCGATCACGCGCCACCCGCTCATGCCCGGCAGCCCGAGGTCGAGCACCACGCAGTCGAACGCCTGCTTCTGCAGCAGGGCCAGCGCCTCGTCGCCTGTCGACACCGCCGTCGTTTGCGTGTTGGAGGGCGCCATGAGGTCGGTGATGTACTGCCGCTGAACAGGGTCGTCGTCCACCACCAGGAGAGACCTGGCCTCCGGGAGATCGGACCCCGCTGATGCCGAACCGTTGCTTTCGAGCTGCCATCCACCGTCGCCTCCAACCCCGACCAGCACGGGCCGGGGCGAGGAGGCCGTTTCGACGTGCGTGACCTCGACGGGACCGCCGCGGTGCTGTGCCGGAACTATCAAGGGCAGGTAGACGGCGAAGATGCTGCCCACGCCAGGCTCGCTCTGGATCCGGATCTCACCTCCCAACAGCCGGGTCAGCTCGCGGCAGATGGAGAGCCCGAGCCCGGTCCCTCCGTACTTGCGGCTGGTCGAGCCGTCGGCCTGGGCAAATGACTCGAAGATCGACTGCTGCTTGTCATGCGGGATGCCGATCCCGGTGTCGATGACCCGGAAGGCGATCACCTGGGTGGCGCGGTTCAGGAACTCGTTCGAATGGCTCCAACCTGACGTCGCCATCTCGGCGAGGAATTCCACCTTGCCCTTCTCAGTGAACTTGAACGCGTTGCTCAGCAGGTTGTTGAGGATCTGCTGCAGGCGCTGCGGGTCGGTCGGGATCGCCTCCGGCAAGCCCGGCCGGAGGTCGATGTGGAAGGCGAGCTTGGTCGCCTCGGCGACGTGCCGGAACGTGCGCTCGAGCATCGGCTTGAGCTCCGCCAGCGGCCAGTTGCTGATGTCGAGGGCCACGGTCCCGGACTCGATCTTGGACAGGTCGAGGATGTCGTTGATCAGCTTCAGGAGGTCGGTGCCCGACGAGCGGATGATGGTCGCGTACTCGATCTGCTTGGCCAGCAGGTTGCCGTCCGGGTTGGCCGCCAGCTCCTGGGCCAGGATCAGAAGGCTGTTGAGCGGCGTGCGCAGCTCGTGGGACATGTTGGCCAGGAACTCGGACTTGTAGCGCGACGTGAGCGCGAGCTGTTCCGCCTTCTCCTCGACCAGGACCTTGGCGGACTCGACCTCGAGCCGCCTCTGCTCGATCTCGGCGTTCTGCTCCGCCAGCTGGCGTGCTTTCTCCGCCAGCTCGTCGTTGGTCCGCTGCAGCTGGTCCTGCTGGCTCTGCAGCTCGGTGGCGAGGGACTGCGACTGCTTGAGCAGGTCCTCCGTGCGGCTGTTGGCCTCAATCGTGTTGAGCACGATGCCGATGCTCTCCGCCAGCTGGTCGAGGAAGTCGATATGGGTCGGGCTGAAGGGCTGGAATGAAGCCAGCTCGATGACGGCGCGCACCTCGCCTTCGAAGAGCACGGGAAGCACGACGATGTTCGCCGGCACCGACTCGCCGAGGGCGGAGGTGATCTTGATGTAATCCTTCGGGACGTCGGTGATGACGATGCGCTTCTTCTCCAGCCCGCACTGACCCACGAGCCCCTCGCCAAGGGCGAATTCCATCGGGATGTTCCGGCGCTGCTTGTAGGCGTACCCTGCCTGCAACGCGAGGTACGCGGCCTTGCCGTTTGCAGCGACCATCCCGTAGAACACGCCGTGCTCCGCGTGGACGAGGGGAGCCAGCTCGGAGAGGACCATCTTCGAAACCGTCATGGGGTCGCGCTGGCCCTGCAGCATTCGGGTGAAGCGGGTCAGGTTGGTCTTCAGCCAGTCCTGCTCGTTGGTCTTCTCCGTGGTGTTGCGGAGGTTGCCGATCATCTCGTTGATGTTGTCCTTCAGGCTGGCGACCTCACCCCTCGCGTCGACCCGGATGGAACGTGTCAGGTCGCCCTTTGTCACCGCGGTCGCCACCTCGGCGATGGCGCGGACCTGCGTGGTCAGCGTTGCCGACAGCTGGTTCACGTTGTAGGTGAGGTCGCGCCAGGTGCCGGCCGCGCCTGGCACGTTGGCCTGGCCGCCCAGCCTTCCCTCGGCTCCCACTTCGCGGGCCACGGTCGTGACCTGCTCGGCAAAGACGGCAAGAGTGTCGGTCATGCTGTTGATGGTGTCGGCGAGCTCGGCGATCTCGCCCTTCGCCTCCAGGGTCAGCTTGCCTCTCAGGTCGCCGTTGGCGACCGCCGTGACCACACCGGCGATGCCTCGCACCTGGTCGGTGAGGTTGCTCGCCATCGTGTTGACGTTGTCGGTGAGGTCTTTCCAGGTGCCGGCGACACCTTCGACTGTGGCCTGGCCGCCCAGCTTGCCGTCGGTGCCCACTTCGCGCGCCACGCGCGTCACCTCTTTCGCGAACGCGTTGAGCTGGTCGACCATCGTGTTGATGGTGTTCTTCAGCTCGAGGATCTCGCCGCGGACGTCGACCGTGATCTTCTTCGAGAGGTCGCCCTGCTGGACCGCGGTGGTCACCTCGGCGATGTTGCGGACCTGGCTGGTCAGGTTGCCGGCCATGATGTTCACGTTGTCGGTGAGGTCTTTCCAGATGCCGGCCACTCCGCGGACCTCGGCCTGACCGCCGAGGCGTCCCTCGGTGCCGACCTCGCGGGCCACGCGAGTGACCTGGTTGGCGAATGCGTTGAGCTGGTCGACCATCGTGTTGATGGTGTTCTTCAGCTCGAGGATCTCGCCGCGGACGTCGACCGTGATCTTCTTCGAGAGGTCGCCCTGCTGGACCGCGGTGGTCACCTCGGCGATGTTGCGGACCTGGCTCGTGAGGTTCCCGGCCATGAGGTTCACGTTGTCGGTGAGGTCCTTCCAGACGCCGGCCGCGTCCTTGACATGAGCCTGGCCACCGAGCTTGCCCTCGGTGCCCACCTCACGCGCGACACGGGTCACCTCGTTCGCGAAGCCGTTGAGCTGGCCCACCATCGTGTTCACCGTTTTCGCGGTGTTCAGGAACTGGCCTTGCAATGGCCGCCCATCGATCTCCAGCGGCATGGTCTGCGACAGATCGCCGTTGGCGACCGCGCTGATGACACGCGCGATCTCCGTGTTCGGGCTGGCGAGATCTTCGACGAGGTCGTTGACCGCGTCGAGCGTCGAAGCCCATGCACCTTCCGCATGACCGGCGGGACCGCGCCTGAACTGGCCTTCCTTTCCGACGTTTCGGCTCAGACGCCGGATCTCACGCTCGAGGCGCTGGTTCGACTCGATGATCGTGTTGAGCGCCACGGCCACCTTTCCGGCCGAACCTGACCAGTCGGTCGGCATGCGCGCGGAGAAGTCGCCACTCCGCACGGCGGCAAGGACCCGCAGCATCACCTTGCTGTCTATCTCTGCGCCGTTGACATGTCGCGCAGTGCGTTTGACCGGAGTTCTGATCGCCATCTTCCTTCCTTCCTTACCTACCGCTTGTCGCCCTGTCTCATAGGCTGAGTGGAACCCAGAATTCGACCTTTGTGCCGGCGCCGGGCTCGCTCTCGATCCGGCACCAACCGCCGGCGAGCTGAGCGCGCTCTCGCATTGCGACGAGACCGATATGTCCTGGAACGCGAACCGACTCGGCGACGACGAAACCTGTGCCGTCGTCATTCACCGCAACACGAATTCCTCCGTCGACCGCCTCGGCCACGACCATGACGCGCGTCGCGTGAGCATGTTTCTCGATGTTGGTCAGCGCTTCGGAGATGTTCTTCAGGACGATCGCCTGGATCGCGGGTGGCAGGTCGTCAGGGATCCGGCTGTCGATGTGAGGCTCGATTCCCGCGCGGATGCGCATCGACTCGAGCCGCTCACTGATTGCGCCGCGTAGGTCGCTTGGCAGCTGGAGCGGTTCGGGGCTCACGTTGGTCAGAAGCCTGCGCAGAGAGTCTTCGACCTTGCGCAGGGTGTGCTTCAGCTGATCCAGCTGGACGATCTGACGGCCCGTCGCCGCGTCGCCGCGGATCCGCTCCAGCTGCAACTCGGCTCCGGTCAGGAGCTGGAGCGAGTCATCGTGCAACGCGCTGGCGAAACGGCGACGGGCCTCGTCGCCGCCGGACGCGATGTTGTTGAGGAGGTGCCGGCGCGCGGCCATCGCCTCCTCGAGCCGCACCGCCGTGTGACCCAGCTCGTCCTCGGATTCCTTGTACTGCCAGACGAGGCCGGCCGTGACCCCCACCATTCGGAGCACCCACAGGTCACGCTGCGTGAACCCGTGTTCGGAGTCGTAGACGGCCACGGCGCCGACCCGCCTCTCGCCGGCGGTCCAGGCGGCCGCGATCGAGCTCCTTACGTCGACCAGTCCGGACTTCCGCCAGATCGCGTCGAGCGCGGGTGAGGATCCCTTGGCCAGGTCGAGCTCATCCGCGAAAACCAGCCGCTCGACAGCTCCGTCGCCGTTGGCACCGAGCTGAAGCCGGATGGTATGCACTGGCGAATCCGCGGCGAAACCATGCGGGCTCGGCTGCACCACCAGCGTGCCGCGCGGTCCGAGGCGCCAGAACGCTGCGCGCTTCGCGTGGCTGAGCGCGGCGATCGTGGCGCTGAGCCGGGCGAAGAAGTCCGGCAGCTCCTCGTCGGAGTCCAGGTAGGAGGAAACCGCTGCCAGGGCGGCAAATGCCGTGTCTTCTGGCTTCTCCATTCGCTGCGCAGTCCGCTTTGACCGGGCGCCTTCGCCGTCGAGCGACACCTTGGCGGTGCCCGACAACGCTACTGTTCCCACTTCTCCCCCCTAGGCGCGATTTCCCGAACTACATCAAATCGCCTGGGGGATGCCCTCGTCACCGTACAAGTGAGGTAGAACGCGAGGCGGACGCTGTGGCCATGGAGCTGGCGTGCCCACCCCTTGCGAGGCGGGCACATCTAAGAAACGCGGTGGTTCGAGGCCTTACCGGGCCGCGCGAGGCAGCCCCTGGATAAAAAGAGACCGGGCTCGCGAGTTGCGAGCCCGGTTGGTCTTGCTTCCGCTTAGCGCCGTCGCCTGCGGAGTCCGAGGCCGCCGAGCAGGAAGAGGATCCCGCCCACCAGGCCGCCCGCGATGGGCGCTCCTGTGGCCGCCAGGACCTGACCCTGGCCACCGGCCGTAGCGGACGCGCCAAGCGCTCCGCCCGTGCCTTGCTGGCTGGTCGTGTTAGCCGAGCCGGCCCCTGTGGAGCCGACGCTGTTGCCGACCTGGCTGGTCGTGTTGGCCGAGCCCTGTCCAGTCGAGCCGGCGCTGTTGCCGACCTGGCTGGTCGTGTTGGCCGAGCCCTGTCCAGTCGAGCCGGCGCTGTTGCCGACCTGGCTGGTCGTGTTGGCCGAGCCCTGTCCA
>VBHJ01000009.1:32078-98449 GCA_005887685.1 Chloroflexota bacterium
GAACCCGAGCTGTTGCCGACCTGGCTGGTCGTGTTGGCCGAACCCTGGCCGGTCGAACCCGAGCTGTTGCCGACCTGGCTGGTCGTGTTGGCCGAACCCTGGCCGGTCGAACCCGAGCTGTTGCCGACCTGGCTGGTCGTGTTGGCCGAGCCCTGGCCGGTCGAACCCGAGCTGTTGCCGACCTGGCTGGTCGTGTTGGCCGAACCCTGGCCGGTCGAACCCGAGCTGTTGCCTACCTGCGTCGAAGCCGTCTGCGCCGAGCCGGCTCCAGTCGAGCCGGTGCTGTTACCGACCTCTGGCTCCTTGGGCTTCGGCTTGGCCGGAGCCTGCGCGCTCTTGTTCGACTCCGCGCTGCTGCTGGGGGCTGCTGCCCCGCTGCTGGAGTGGCTGCTCGTGCCACTGCCGCTGCTGGTGGGGCCACTTGAGCCGCCACTTCCGGTACCGCCTCCACTGCCGCCCGTTCCGCCACCGCCGCCGATCTGGTGCTCGTTCCGCGCCGTGGGGCTGTCCTGGCGGTGCGCCATCGCGGAAGCACTCGTGTGATCTTGCGCTTTGCCCTGACCGTGTCCGTTGTCGGAGGCCAGAGCCGGTGACGTGCGAGCCAGCATGAGGAGAAGTCCGGCCATCAAGACGAATGCGTTGACGACCAGGCGCCGTGCCAGCGCGGGTCGACTCGCTAAGAACTCACCGAACGCTTCCAAATGCCCACCTCCACGTGGAAATGAGCAAATTGCCTCGCCGCCATCCTGGACACCAACCCCGCAGCCCCGGGGATATGTCGCAGAACGCCCCGCTCAGCGTTCCCTAGTAGGGCAATTCGCTTGCAATGGAAACGCAAACTTCATCTTTAGTAACCATGCAGGCGGCAACCGACGAGGAGTCGGTGGCCGCTTTTGTGGACGAAACGCTCGCCGGCACCGGCTGGGAGGTCGACTCCATCCGGCACCGCGTGAACCGAATCGATCCTCCGAATTCGTACTGGTCGATCTTCAGCGTCGACATATATAAGGACGGAGAAGAGCGCAACCTGCGGCTGGTCGCCAAGGGCGCCCTGAACCCTGAGGCGTGGGAACAGCTCAGCGCGCGTCTGATGCGGCACGGAGCCGGCAACCCCTGCGACCCGATCAACGGGCTTGGCTACCCGCGGCTCTTTCCCGAGACCCAGCACGCCTACTGGTACTACCCGTACGACCCTTCGATGCCCAACCTGCCGCTAGCGAACGACGCGGCGAGGATGGCGGGCGTGCTATTTGGGCTCGATCAACCCGAGGAAATGCAGGCCGCGGCTGGACGCGTGGACATCGAGCGCGTCCGCTACATGCCAGAGGTCGGCGCCATCCTTCGGTACACGATCGACGTGGGGGGCGCCCCGAACGTGATCTACGGCAAGGTCCAGCCAGGCCGGCGGGGGCTTCGGACCAACCAGATCGTGGAGGGCTTGTGGCGAGCGTCAGCCAAGTACCCCGGCTATTTGAACTTGCCGCGTCCGTTGGGCTATGTCGAGGAGATGGGCATGCTCATCGAGGAAGGCATTCGCGGCAAGCCGGTAGGTGAAAGGCGGACGAGCACCCAGTTCATGCTCATGGCCGAACCGGCGGCCGAAGCGCTTGCCGTGATCCACGAATCACGCGTCGAGAACGACGAGCGAATTACGATCCAGGCCGAGCTGGAACGCCTCGACAGGGTCGCGGAGAAGTTCGCATATGTCCATCCCGAAGGACACTTCCTGCTCAAGGACCTCATCACTCACATACGCGAGCACGTGCAGAAGACCACTGAAGAGGAGTGGCTGCCGACTCATGGCGATCTCAAGTACGACCAGTTCATGTTCCACAACGACCGGTTCACGCTGCTGGACTTCGACTATTTCGCGACGGCTGAGACCAGCTATGACCTGGGTAAGTTCTGTGCCTACCTGGTGCCGACGCGCCCCAAGGATTGGAGGGACTCGGTGGCCGTGGAGGAGGCGCGCGTCCGGTTCATCCGCCGCTATCGCGAGCTGAGGCCCCACGCGACACTTCAACGCTTTGCCATCTATGAGGCGCTCCAGTTTGCGCTGCGCGCCATGGCCACCATGTGGGGGTCGAAGCCGGGGTGGCACCGAGTCGCGGAAACCTACCTGGTCTTCGGCTTCGAGCGCCTCAAGAGCCGGCTGCCCGAATAACAGCGGTTTCGATACCCGGCGATTCTTTTTACAAGCCTTAACCCAACTCGCACCAGCTAGGCGGCCGCCCGCGGTCAGGCTCTGCCGTCTGCCATGCGGCTTGTTTCATGGTTCGGGGGATTTCTCGTCGTCGCCGCCCTGCTTGTCGGGGTGCTTTCCGCCGTGCAGCTGCGCTCGGCCAGCGGGCACTCGCTGAATGCCTCCCGCCAACCGGTGGCCGCCCTGTTCGGGGTTCACGACCCCGCGCCCGATCCACCACACAAGATCCTGCCGCCGATTCCGAGCCCGGTCCCCGTCGCGCCGGCCGAATCGGCCCCCGCGCCGGCCCCACCGGCGCGCCCGGCCATCGTCGTCAACTCGACACAGCAGGCCTTGATCAACCAGGACCGCGCGCGCAACGGACTTCCCGCGCTCACCTGGAGCAGCTGCCTCAACAACATCGCGCGAGGCCAGTCCGCGTACCTTGCTTCACCCAACGTCGCGTTCCAGCACTACAACGGCGTGCAGCAAGATCTGGGCTGTCATCTTGGAGCCCAGGTCGGCGAGAACATTGGCTGGTGGTCGCTCGGTGTCGACGACTCGCAGCTCAACACGATGTTCATGAACAGCGCCGAACACCGCGCCAACATCCTCGGTCCGTACCGTTATGTGGCGACCGCTTGGGCGGTCCGTTCCGACGGTCGAGGCTACATTGCGGTCGAGTTCGGCTGAGTTCGGCCCGCTGAGTAACCCGATTTAACCGGGCGTTGTTCTGACGTAGCGCTCCAACGCGGGCCCGAGACGCCCACCAGAGCGCTCGGAGGAGGAGCGTGAAGGGTGTCGACGCAACCTGCCGTACGCGGCCACCATGCGCTCTGGCTTCGACCAATCGCGTGGATGTGGGCCAAGCGGGCGTGGATCGCGGCCCTGGTCGGAGTCTTCCTTATCGCTTCGACGCTGTACGTGCTCTGGGCGATCAAGGATCTGCCTGACCCGAGCCAGAATGTGCTGGCGGCGGGCGATGTCGTCGTGCTCGACCGCAACGGCAAGCTCATCGAGGACTGGAGTCCCGCGGGCCACTACCACATCACCCTCACCCTTCAGCAGATGGGGCCCTACGCACCAAAGGCGGTGCTGGCGGCGGAGGACCGCAACTTCTACAACCACGGCGCGATCGACCCAGGGTCGACGGCGCGCGCGGCGTGGGTCGACCTCACCTCGCACGGCCTGAACCAGGGCGGGAGCACGATCACGCAACAGCTGGTGAAGATCCAGCTGCTCACGCCGCAGAGATCGCTGACACGCAAGATCCAGGAGGTCGTCCTGGCGATGGCGCTCGAACAGCGGTACTCGAAAGACCAGATCCTCGGCATGTACCTCAACCGCGTGTACTTCGGCCACGGCGCGTACGGGGTGGGCGCGGCGGCGCGCACATATTTCAACAAGGACGCCAAGGACCTGTCGGCCGCGCAAGCGGCTTTTCTCGCCGGCCTCATCCAGGCGCCCACGCTGTACGACCCGGTAGTCCACTACGAGCTCGCCCAAGGACGCGAGGCATATGTGCTGCAAGGCATGGTTTCCACCGGCGCCCTGAAGCCCGATGAGGCAGACAAAGCGGCCAATGAGGACGTCAAGTCGGAGCTGCAGATCCAGCCGTCGGCGCGTCAGAGCCTGGCACCGCACTTCGTCGATTACGTCCTGACGCAGCTGGAAAAGCTCTTTGGGGCAGCGGCCGTCCAGCAGGGGGGCATCGTGGTGCACACCACTCTCGACCTCGGCGTGCAGAATGATGCCGAGGCTGCGGTCGCCAACGGGGTACAGGACCTCAAGCCTTTCAACGTGAACAATTCGGCGCTGCTCGCGGCGGATCCGAAAACCGGCGCGATTCTGGCCTGGATTGGTTCCGCCGATTACGGCAATGACTCGATCGGAGGCCAGTTCGACGTGGTGCTTTCGCCGCGCCAGCCCGGCTCTTCGTTCAAGCCTTACGTCTATGAGGCGGCGCTCCGCGACCACAAGATCACGTGGGCCACGATCCTCCACGATCGCCTGACCAACTTCAACGGCTATCAGCCGCGCGACTTCGACAACGGAGGGATGGGCGACATCAAGGCGAGCACCGCGATCCTCTACTCGCGCAACATCCCGGCCGTCGAGGTCGGTCAGATGGAAGGCATCAACAACGTGAACAACCTGGCCCACGCGATGGGCATCAAGAGCAACCTTCAGCCGTACCTATCGACCGCCATCGGTGCGAGCGACATCACTCTCTATGAGCACGTGCAAGGCTACGAGACCTTCGCCAACCAGGGCCAGCGCATCGACCTCCGCGTGCTCAACGAGGTCGATGATTCGACCGGCCACGCCGCCTTCAAGTACGAGAACCCGACCGGCACCCCAGTCCTGTCGCCTGCCGAGGCGTTCCTGATGTCAGACGTGCTGAAGAACTACCAGAACACGTGGCACTTCGGTTGGAACCGTCAGATGGCGAGCAAGACGGGCACGAGCGACAACGGAAAGGGCGGTATCCCGGACTCGTGGATCATGGCGTACAACCCTGACATCGTGGTCGGAGTGTGGGTGGGCAACACCGCGCCGAACGGGGGCGGCGGACTGATTCGCGCCTATGGCGAAAACGTAGGCCTGACGATCATGAAGCGCTTCGTGAACGCGCTCCCGTCCGGCATGCACGACTGGTACGCACGCCCGGCCGGCGTCGTGCAGGGTTGCGGCAGCGACACGCAAGACCCGTTCCTGCCCGGCGCCTGCACCGCATCGCCCTCGCCGTCTTCGTCCCCGAGCCCGTCGCCGTCCGGCAGTCCGTCGGTGTTGCCTTCGGTCCTACCTTCGATTCTCCCCTCGGCGTCGCCTTCGGCCTCACCGCCGGCGTCGCCATCACCGTCACCGTCACCTTCGCCGAGCTGATGCTTGCCGTGAGAAGTTCCGAGACTCCGTTTCTCGAGAGCGTCGAGCGCCGGCGGCCGGGCACGTCGCTGCGCGGCTACGTGACGCGCACACTGCCCCACAGCTCTGCGATCGTGGTGGCCAACCGCGCCCCGCACGAGCCCCGTGCCGAGGGAGGCTTCACTCGCGGCGCGGGCGGAGTGATCACCGCCCTGCTCACTCTCGCCGAGGTCGCCGCGGCGGACTGGGTCGCTGTCGCCCGCACCGAGGGTGAGCGCGCGCTGATCGAGGACCACGGCACGACGTGGAACGCACCGCTGGTCCGCAGCGAGACGCAACTCCACTACGCAACTCCGACGCCCGAGCAGTACGAGCAGTACTACTCGGTGATCTCCAACCCGGTCCTGTGGTTCGTCCAGCACTACCTCTGGGACCTCGCGCATCAGCCTGTCATCAACGGCCGCATCCACCGTGCGTGGAAGAACGGGTACGTCGAGGTCAACAAGCAGGTTGCGCGAAAGGTGGTTGAGGTGGCGCGGGGGCTGCCCGGGCGACCCCTGGTCATGGTCCACGACTACCAGCTCTACCTCGTGCCGAAGCTCGTCCGCGAGCAGCTGCACGGGGCGATCATCCAGCACTTCGTCCACATCCCGTGGCCGACGCCGCAATACTGGAAGGTGCTCCCGCGCGAGATGAGGGACGCGATCCTCCACGGGCTGCTCGGCTGCGACATCGTCGGTTTTCAGACCAGCCTCGATGTGCGCAACTTCCTGATGACGTGCGAAGAGAACGCCGGGCTCGCGGTGGACGAGCGTGAGAAGGCCGTGCTGGTCGACGGGCGGGTCGTCTACGCGCGCGCTTACCCCATCTCCATCGACGTCGCGAGCACGACGCGCCTCTCTTATTCACATGGCGTGATGGTCGAGGAGCGAAAGCTGCGCGACTGGAGACCCGAGCACCTGATCGTTCGGATCGACCGCACGGATCCTTCGAAGAACATCATTCGCGGCTTCCTCTCCTACGAGAAGCTGCTGGCGCATCATCCCGAGCTGAAGGGCAGGGTGCAGTTCTGGGCCTTCTTACAGCCGTCGCGCCAGGACGTCGCCGTCTATCGGAACTACGTGCGCAAGGTCCGCCAGACGGTGCAGCGCATCAACGCCCAGTACGGCGCGCATGGTTGGCAGCCGATCCGGCTGGAGCTGGGCGAGAGCGTCCGCAAGGCGATGGCCGCCATGCGCAACTTCGACGTGCTGGTGGTCAACTCCGTTTATGACGGGCTCAACCTCGTCGCCAAGGAAGGCGCGCTGGTCAACCGTTCCGACGGCGTGATCGTCCTGTCGGAGAATGTGGGCGCGCACGAGGAGCTGCATCCACACGTGCTCTCAGTCAACCCGTTCGACATAGAGGCGACGGCCAATGCGATGCACCAGGCGATCGTCATGCGCGTCGAGGAGAAGCGTCGGCTGAACGAAGGGGCCCGCGAGGTGGTGCGCACCAACGACATCGCGCGCTGGATCACCCGCCAGGTGCAGGACATAAGAGACCTGGCCGCAGCACCCGGACTTAGAGCGGGGTAATCAAAAAAGAGGGGCGCCGGCACCTATACCGCGCCCCTCTCCCCAGGTCCCTCTCCCCCGTGGGGAAAGGGTGCCCAATCTACTGACTACCGGTTAGTAGCCCCTCGGTCGAAAGCCGCCCGAGCGTCGTGCCACCGTCACGTTGCGGAAGAAGATGATCGTGACCAGGCGCGCCACAGCCCATCCGGCGAGCGCGTAGACCAGGATCGCGACGACCACTGACATCTCGAGCTGCGATTGCGTCGTTCCGATCGTGGGCAGGATGTTCTTGAACGGCCCGAGGAAGACGGCGGTCACGTTGTAGAGCCAGTTGGAGAAGCCCGCCTCGGGGTTCGCACCGAGCAGCTTGAGAACGAGCCGCAGCAAAAGCAAGCCGTCGATGAGCCCAAAGACGAGATAGACGAACTGAACCGCGCGCCAGCCCGGGTTGGAGGTGCTCACCACCTCTGACGATTCGGGCGGCACTCCTGGATCCTCGGTCGTGACGGTCCGATGCTCATGCACCCGGCCGCTCACGGGATCACGCTCGACGTCGGTGTCCCTTCGCTCCATTTTGAATACTCCCTTTGCGTGGTTAAAAACGATGAACGGGCACAAATGAAAACGCCCGGGTGGTTTTTGCCACCCGGGCGCCTGGGGGAGGTAGGTGAGCTCAGGGAGTGTTGGTCGGATACCACAGCGGCAGGGTGGAGAGCGCCTCGTCGGCGTCTACGTCCGGGTCGGGGCTGTTGCTGCCGAGCTGGTACTGCCAGGCGGCGAGGTGGTCCGGGCAGCCCGTTTCATACGGCTGCCATACCGGCGCATTGGCCTTCGACCAGCCGCCCGAATCGAGGGAGGGCTCAAAGGACCAGATGTACGAGTCCCAGGAGATCGCCTGCTGCTCGCTCTGGGCCTGGCACCAGGCGGCTCCGAACTCGCTTCCCGCCGTCCCGTTCCCGTAGAAGACCGGGACGTAACCAGCTCCTGTGACGCCGTCATACCAGCCGCGGATGAAGCCGGAGTCGATGTTGCCGGCGCCCGGACATGCCTCGCCGGGCGGTTCGATATCGATGGCGATGACGTGACCCACGGGCTCGGTGTCGTGCGCGGCCACCGAGGTTGCGACCTGGGCGTAGCCCATGCCGGTGTCGTAGCCCGAGACCGCGGAGCAGTTGTAGTCGTTGTAGATCGGCAGGATGCCCATCCGCATCTTCGCGGCGGTGTAGATCTCGGGCCAGCTCAGTCCCGGACACACCGTGGATGTCAGGTAACGGCCCCAGAAGTCGGGGTTGCCCAGCGCCCGCTGCACGCCCGGCAAGACCTCACCCGTGGGATCGCCCGTGAAGGCCTTGCAGGAGTCGACGCCCCACAAGAGCCTGGCCGGCTGGATTGCCGCCGACCGCGCCTGGACGTCGATGAGGGTCGTGGGTCCCGTCACCTTCTGGAGGAGCTGGCCGAGCTTGCTCTGGTTTCGCGTCGACGGGACCGCGCCGATCGCCGCGCTGAACTGAGGAGTCGAGCCGGACGTGGCCGCGACCGAGGCGCTGCAGGTGTTGCCGTTCTTGCAGGGCGGCGCCACCAGGTGGCCCTGCTCGTCGAAGATGCCGATGCTCCAGGGCGTGTTCGTCAGGTCGGCGTTGGTGCTGGCGGTGAGGTGGATGTTGCTCCCGACCTGGAACGTGGAGCTGCCGCCGATGGCGATCGAAAGCCAGGCGACCGAGACGTGTTCGGAGACGGCCCAGATGTCGGGGTTGGAAAACGTGGCCGTCAACGTTCCGATGGCAGCAACGATCGACCGCGTGCCGCTCGCCGGCTGCGTCAGCGCGACGCTGCAATTGGTCCCTCGGCTGCAATAGGTGATCCGACCCATGTTGCTGAGGTCGAACATTTCAATCGCGTAGCCAAACTGTTCGACGGGGATGGTCGAGGTTGCGGTCAGGGTCGTTGGCTTGCCCGGCCCCACGGCCGACTGGGTCGCTGCGAGGCTGAGGCCGAGCCAGCCGACGGAGACCGTGTTCGAGGTGAGCGCGCCGCTGGTCGGGGCCTTTGCCGTCGGGGCGCCCAGGTAGGCCACGAAGTTGTGGACCCCTGCCTTGGCCGAGTAAGCGACCGCGCATTGCCCGCCTTGCAAGCAGGAACCCAGCAGAGTCGCGGTCGTCGTGTCAAAAATCTGGATCGCCTTGCCGGTTCCGGTCACTCCCGCCCCCGCGGTGGCGGTGAGCAGGACTTTGCCGCCTGACTGGATCGCCTTCGTGTTGGAAGTGAGAGTCAGCTGCTGGACGGAGGCCGCCGGCCGGAGAGACAGGATCGGAACGCTGGGTGCAATCGATGGAGTGTCGGCCGGCGCGCCGGAGTTGTTGCCCGGGTTCGAACCACCGGAGAGAGGAACGTCGCTGCAGGCCGCCGGTGTGGCGAGGGTTGGGTCGGCTCCCGCGGGGCAGGGGGACTGCCCGTCTGGAGTCGACGGTGTCCCCGCGGCGGTGTTACCCAGGCCATCGTTGGTGACGCAAGAGGCACCTTCGCCAGAGGCAGGGCACTGCTGCGCCCCGTCGGGAACGCTGAGCTGCAAGCTCTCACCGGCGCCCGGTGAGCACGACTCGCCCCCCTCACCAGAGCCTGAGCAAACGGTCACCGTCGACTGGTGCAGGACGCTGCCGGCGGCCGGGGCGGCCGCCAGCGCCGTGAATGTGAGCTGGTTCGCCACGGCGACGAAGACCACCGCCAGATGGACGGCCGGGCGCGCTTGGAAAGAAGTGAAAACCCGTCGAAGTGAGTGCACTGATACCCCCGTTGGCGCACCCAGGGACGGGGGCGCTAGATGTCAGGGGGCAAGCTACTGGCGGCATGCCGGTGCGCCCACGGCGCTTGGGTTAATAAGCCTGAAGCGTTGTCAATTGCTCTGAATCAGGGCAAAAGTCGGGGGTTTTGGAGCCGGATCGGTCGGGCTTGACGCGGGGGCGGGTGCATTGTGACGGAAATGCCGCCGCTTGACCAGCCCGGAGAAAAGCGAAGCAGCCCGGGGCAGTGGGCTGCTTCTCTTTTAGAACGTCGGACCGCGGGCGTCTACGGGCTCGCGTGCACGGCGCCGAGCACGTTTCCGTACATGACACCCAGCGCGAGCAATCCGAGGAGAGAGAGCAGGACCAGGATGAAGGCCCGCGCGCATGCGTCCATCAGCCACGACTCCTCGGTCGAGTCCGAATCGGCGACGTTCCAACGCCGCCCGTAGAGGCCGGCTCTCACGGACAGACCGATGGTCGCCAGCAGGATGATGAATAGAACAGCCATCACATAGGTCGAGGGCGTGGACACCGAGCGGGTCGGCGTCCACGCCATCCAGACAACGCGCCGCGGGGCGAATGTGAACATGTCGGGTCCGCTTCAAATTGCGCCCCGGCGCCAGACGTCATTTGAGGACGCGAGCGCCCCCGGACTCGGCCAATACTCGTGACGGGGGACGCGTTCTTCTAGGCGTGGAGGTCCCGCTGCTGCTTCAGTTCTCGATCGCCTTGTTCACCGGCATGGTGGCGGCCACTTTCGTGCCGCCGGTCCGGAGGTCGATCCCCAAGCCCGTAGAGATCCTTCTTTGGGTCGGCTTGGTGTCGGTATGCGTGCTCGGCGTGGCCAGCATCACCGACCCCAACGCGCGTGAGCTCAGCGCATCGGCAGCCTGGGCCGCGAACCAGATCCTCAATACGCTGGTCGGTCTGGCGCTGGGAGGATTCGGCGGCTGGATCCTGGACCATCGCTTCCCGATCGCGAGCTGGCTCGTGATCATCGCCGGCACCGACATTTTTGCCCTCATGTTTCTTCACTCGATGCGCCGCGCCCAGCCATGGCGACCACGCATCAGGCTGCGCGAGTGGATGGAGCTGCCAGTGCCCGAGCCCCCCACAGCGACGGCGCGTCGCCGGCTCGTCCTTGCGGACCCGCTCGCCGATGTGAACCGCAGGCTCGCCGCCACCGGCGCGATTGCCGGGACGGCGGCCCTGGCCAAGATGATCGACTTTTCGATCTGGGTGCGGAACATCATGGTTCCGCGTGAGGCTCGCCGGCTGGCGCGGGTTGCGGTTGTCGGACGGGTCGAGTCGCAAGCTCGCTTGGAGGGGCTGCGTGACGCGACGGCGCACCTCCAGTACGCAGCGCGCTCCTGGTATGCGGCCGCGGGCGAGCCCGCGATCAGCGGTCTCGCTGTCAAGGCCGGCAGTGCGGTACGCACCGCGCGAGCAGCCAGGCAAGGTCTGAGCCCGAGCGCTCTGCGACCGGGTCAGGTGATCGACATCCACGCGCTTATGAGCGCGCAATCGCTCGGCTGGTACGGACCCTTGACCGCCGCACCGAACGAGTCACCGGGGGAACAGGATGGCGCTGAATCACAACGATCAGATCGTCTGGCCTCGTAGGGTAAACGGCATGCGACGGCGCGCCAGCGCCGCGCACGTTCTGAGCAAAGGCAAGGTTTCGCGACCAGCCGGCTGGCTCGTGCGGCTCTTCATCCTGGTCGTGATCGCCGTGCCGAGTCTGATCATCACGTCACCGGGCTACGTCGCATTCGCCGATAAGCTGCCCGACCCGAGCCAGGTGACCTCCGCCATTCCCGGGGATACGTTGATCTACGCGTCCGACGGCAAGACGCTCCTCGCGGACCTGCACCCGCCCGGCTATCAGAGCTACTACGAACCGCTGGTGGACATGGGAACGCTGCTCCCGGAGGCGGTCATCTCGATCGAGGACCACAACTTCTACTCGGAGCCCGGCATCGACCCGCAGGGCATCATGCGCGCCTCCATCGTCGACTATCAATCCGGGTCCGCGGTCCAGGGCGCTTCCACGATCACCCAGCAGCTGGTGAAGCTGCGGCTGGTCGGCAACCAGGCGTCGCTCGACCGCAAGATGCGCGAGGCGCTCCTCGCGTTCGAGATCGAGCGCCACTACACCAAGGCGGAGATCCTCGAGTGGTACCTGAACAGCGTGTTCTTCGCGAACACCGCATGGGGCACAGCGGCGGCCTCCAGGATCTACTTCCACAAGCAGACCAAGGACCTGGACCTGGCTCAGGCGTCGATGCTTGCCGGGATCATTCGTGGTCCGACGCTCTACAACCCGCTCGTCAACTGGACGTCGGCCAAGAACCGGCAGAAGACCGTGCTCGACGCGATGATCCGCGACGGCAAGATCACCGCCTCAGACGCGGCACGAGCATTCGCTGAGGACCTCTCGCGGCCGTCCCACATGTTCATGCCCACCAACCAGATAGTGGCGCCGGCCTTCGTCAGCTACGTGACGTCAGCGCTGATCGCGCAGTTCGGCAAGGACGCTACCTACAGCGGGGGGCTTCGGGTTGTGACGACGCTGAACTACACGCTCCAAGTCATGGGTCAGGGCGTCGTCAGCAACGTCATCGGGTCTCTCGCCTATCGCAGAGTCACTCAAGGTGCCCTGGTGGCCCTTGATCCGACGTCGGGTGCGATCCTGACCATGGTCGGCTCTGCCGATCCCAACTCCAATGGCGGCCAGTACAACCTGGCCGTCTGGCCTCCGCGAAACCCGGGATCGTCGATGAAGATCTATACGTATACGGCCGCCATCGCGAGCGGAAAGTTCACCATGACGACGCCGATCGCGGACAGCCGCTTCTCGTATCGGGATCCGATTTCGGGAGAGGTCTATTCGCCGCAGAACTACGACGGGCACACTCACGGGACGTGCCAGCTCCAGGTGTGCATGGGCAACTCCCTCAACATCCCAGCGGTCAAAGTCGAGCTCGGCATAGGGGTCTCGAGCGTCGTCCAGATGGCACGCACGATGGGAGCCCCGCCGTACCAGCTCCACGGCACCGACGCGAACGGGTTCCCGATCTACACGAGCGACGACGCGCTCAACACGTATGGCCCGTCGTTGACCCTCGGCGGTTACGGTGAGACTCCGCTTCAGATGGCGACAGGTGCATCGGTGCTCGCGGCGCAGGGAATTCTGCGCCAGCCATACGCGATCAGTGTCGTCACCAAGGGCGACAACCTGATGTACGTGCATCAGTACGACCCGGGCAAGCAGGTGGTCGATCCACGGGTCGCGTACATCATGGAGCAGATCATGTCGAACGACAACAACCGCGCCATGATCTTCGGCCGCAACTCGCTGCTCACACTTCCCGGACGGCGTGTTGGGGTAAAGACCGGAACATCCGACTCGTTTGCGGATGCCTGGACCGTCGGCTACACACCACACCTGGTCGCTGCGGTTTGGGGCGGCAACGCCAACTGGACCGTCAAGATGACGAACAACTCGGACAGCTATTACATCGCCGCGCCGATGTGGCATCCCTTCATGCAGATGGCGCTCGACTCGCTTGGATTGGGCGACGAGTGGTACTCGGAGCCGGCCGGACTGGTCAACCAGAGCTGTCACGGGCAGACCGCCTACTACATGCCTGGCACCCACTGCTAGGAGAAGGTGACCGCAGACCGATGCAGGCCAGGTTCGACAAGGCGGGCAGGAGGCTTCCCGACACCGGGCACGGCTGTGGCTGCCAGCTCTGCGCGGACTCGAATGCGCCGCGTTACGAGCGCCGCGAGGACCCCGAACGCGAGCCGCGAGTGTGGAGTCCGCTGCGGAGACGCGTCGTCCGGATGTTCCAGAGAGCGGCCGCCGGCTGAGCCGGCGGCCTAGATTCTCCTTGCCGTCAGCCTTCTACCGCGAAGCTCGCGGCGCCGTCGTCGAGGGCCGCCTGCGGTCCGTACGAATGCTTCAGCATCACGCGCAGCCGCTCCTTCGCCACGGCCAGCCTCGAGGCCACCGTGCGCTCAGGAATGCCGAGGGCCTGCGCGATCGCGCGGTTGGTGTAGCCGTGGTAGTGGCGCAGCACGATGGCCGCGGCCTGCTTCGGCGGAAGCTTGGAGAGGGCGATGGCGAGGTCGCGGTGTTCGACGACCTCTTGCGGGTCGGGCGCGAGGCCCGGCCGGCCCAGCCGGCGAATCACCTCACCGACCTCGCGGAGGCGCATTTTTCGCTGGTACGAAACCGCGGCGTTGATTGCGATGCGGTGGACCCACGCCTCGGCCGGCGCGATCGGCTGCCATGTCGACCACTTCTTGTACGCGCGCTCGAACGCGTCCTGGGCGCAGTCCTCGGCCGCGGCCCTGTCGCCAAGCATCCCGGTCAAGGTGCCCAGGATCTTGCCGTAAGAAGCCTGGTAGAGACGCTCAAAGTCCGCTTCGTTGCCGGCCTGGTAGCTCGTCGTTGGCTGTTTCGTCTCGCCGGTGCTCGCAGAGATCGGCTCTGCCATGGTTTTGCTTCAACCCCCTTGGTTCGGTGAGCTCACGCTCAACCTCGGCCTAACTCTCCGCCTCAGGGGGTATTTGGGTCGCCGTACCGATGGTCGGATTTTGGCTAACTCAGTTGCAGTAGCAGGTGTCGGCGCGCCCCGCGACGTTTTCAAAAGAGATGAATCCTGGGGCAGACTCAGGCGGAACGTACGCGGTGGACGTGCTGGCAACCCTGGCCAGCGGTCTCAGCGTGGATGCGACCGAGAGCGGCAGAAAGGCGCTCGAGGTCGTCCGTGAACGCTCGCCTGAGCTGATCGCGATCGGCGAGCAAACCGGCGAAGACCTCGTCACGACATCGGCGGGGTTCATCGACATGATGCTCGCCGCGCTGCGCAACGACGTCGAGCTGCCGTGGCCGGACTTCGAGCAGCGATCGCGCGATTACGGCCGGCTCCGCGCGGCGCAGGGACTGCCGCTTGAGCTGCTGATCGACGTGCTCGCCGTCTACCGGCGCGCGACGATCGAGCTCATCTCGCGGCCGATCCAGGGCAAGCCGCACTACGACGAGATCATCACGATCGCGCAAGGCCGGCTTGAGGATGTGACCGAGCGCCTCACCACGGCGATCGCGCGTGGCTTTCTCGAGCACATCGATGAAGAGCACCGGGCCCGCGAAAGTGAGATGTACGGGCTCGCCGCGATCGTGAGCGCGATGGGACGTTCGCTTGACCTCGGAGAGACGGCGGAGGTCGCGCTGATCGAGGCCCTCGCCGCGCTTCGGTTGAGCACCGGCGCGTTGTGGCTGCGCGAGCGGTCGTCCTACAAGCTGGTCCACACAGTCGGCCTGGACGCGGACCAGGTCGATGACTTCGCGCGCCAGGTCGGCCCGCATGTGAAGGCGTCGGCGTCGGCGGTCGGCAGGGCGGAGTCGCAGGTGGACCGCATCTCCGGCCAGGAGTGGAATGCCCTGCGCGCGCAGCTCCGCGTCCGGGGCAGGACGGTTGGAATGCTGACCGTGGCGACCATGGTCGATCGCGTGTTTGGCGCATCCGACCTGCTTTTCACGGCGGCCGTTGCGGACCAGGTGGCCATCGCCATCGACCGCGCGCGCCAGTTCGCGAGCGAGGCCCGCACCGACCACCTCACCGGTCTTGCGAACCGCCGCGAGTTCGAGCGGGTCATGGAGCGCGAGGCCGCTCTCGCCGAACGGCACAACCGGCGGCTTTCACTGATGATGATCGACCTCGACAACCTGAAGCGGATCAATGACCGGCTTGGACACAGCGCGGGCGACGGAGCGCTGAAGATCGTCGCGCAGCAGCTGCAGCGTGTCGTGCGGGCATCGGATGTCTGCGCGCGGGTGGGGGGGGACGAGTTCGCGGTTGCGATGCCCGAGACCGACCTCGACCGGGCTCGCGATGTCGCGCTCCGCCTTCGCGGTGCAGTCGAACACGCCGCCCTCAGCCTGCGCGCGCCGGAGCACGTGGAGGTCAGCGTCGGCATCGCCGCGTGGCGGCCCGGCCAGGACTGGCAGGCGATCTACAAGGCCGCCGACACCGATCTCTACGAGGACAAGCGGCGGCGCAAGACAGTGCGGCGCTGGCGGCAGGAGGACCAACCGGCGGAGATCCGGATACTGGGACGGGGCGCCGGGCGGCGACGGGTGTCCGGGGCGTAAGAAGGGGTTCGAGTCTGCCCCTCCGGCCCTTCGGGCCACCTGCCGGACTAGCCGGTCCAGGACGCGCTGCCCGCGCCTACTTATTGCCCCATAAATGGGGAGGAGACTTATCTAATTGCCTTTATTCCACCAGCGCCAATTCGCGTGCTTTGACTATTGCTTCTAGCTTGGAGTGCACTCCCAGCTTGCTGCCCAGGCTGCGGATATGGGTGCGGACTGTCGTGTAGCTGATCCCAAGCCGGCTCGCGATGTCGCGACTCGACGTGCCCTCCGCCATGAGGCGAAGGACCTCCTTCTCCCGCGGCGTCAACCGCTCGAGCTGCGCTTCGGCCTCGCGCCGGTTGTTGAGCAGCTGCGCGATCGACCGCGGCGTGAAGAGCGAGCCTCCCTGCGCTACGGTGCGAATTGCGTCGACCACCTCCTGCGCGGCTCGGGACTTGTGGATGAACGCGCTCGCGCCCGCCTCGAGCGCGGCGAAGCGCGCCGCATCGCTGTCCTCCCGGGTCAGGAAGATGAGCTTGGTCTCAGGGCGCAGCTGGCGGATGCCGGTCGCAGCGTCCGCGCCCGTCCCGTCGGTGAGCCGGAAGTCGATCAAGACAAGGTCGGGTTTTAGCTCGGCCGCGCGAGCGATCGACTCAGAGACCGATCCGGAGTGCCCGACCACGGTCATGTCTTCCTGGTCGTTGATGAGCGCGGCCAGACCTTCGGCCACGACCTGGTGATCCTCGACGATCAGGACACGAGTCGTTTCGCTCTTCATTTCCGTCGCCACTTTACAGAGGCATCCAGAACTCGACCGTCGTGCCGAGTCCAGGCTCGCTTTCGATCTTGTTCCAGCCTCCCGCCAGAAGGGCTCTTTCGTGCAGCGCGAGCAGGCCCAGGTGTCCAGGCAGGCGATCGCGTTCTGCGACCACGAAGCCGCGGCCGTTGTCCCGGACCAGTCCGCGCACTCCGCCGTCGTCGACTCTCAGCGAGACGTGCACCCGGGTGGCGGAAGCGTGCTTCTCGACGTTGGTCAGCGCTTCGGTGAGCTGGCGAAAGATCATCGACCGGTAGTCATAGGACAGATCGTCTGGAATGTCGAATTCGACCTCCACCTCGGCGCCTGACAGCGACTTGAGGATCTGGACCCGGTCGCGGACGGTCTCCATGAATCCGCCGGGGACCTCGAGTGCCGGCGGCCGGACCTCGAACAGCAGTCGGCGTAGCGCCTCTTCGGTCTGGGCGAGCATGTCCTGAGCCTCGGCCAGCAGCCTGCCCGCATCGCCGTTCGGCTCCCGCAGCCGTTGCAGCTGCAGCTCGACCGCGGTCAGCTTCTGAAGCGCATCGTCGTGCAGGTCGCCCGCAAAGCGCTTGCGCGCCTTGTCGACGGCGGTCGACACGTTCTTGAGCAGCATCTGGCGCGCGGCGTCGACCTTCTCGAGGCGCTCGACCGTTTTCTTCAGGTCCGCGTCCGCGTACTTCAGCTGCCAGACCAGTCCCGCCGCAAGACCTGCTTTCTGCAGAACCCAGGCATCTTCGCGCGAGAAACCTTCGCGGCGCCGCGAGTCGTAGGCCGCGACGAGGCCAAGGCGCTGGTCTCCCGCCCGCCAGGGCACGGAGATGGCGTTGTCAACGTTCAGCACGTCGAGCACGTAGCTGAAGTCGCCCGACTGGTCGGTGCGTGACGCCCTGAACATCAGGTCATGAAAGACGACCCGGCTCGCCAGGTCGTCGCGGTCCAGCGCGCAGGGCACCGGGTGCAGGCCGGCGAGAAAAGGGTCATCGATGCCGTGGCCGCCGGCGATCGGATACAACATGCCGTCATCGCTGCGCCGCCAGAAGAGCACTTTGCCCGCCCCGACCAGCTCCGCGATGCTGCGAGTAAGGCGGCGGTAGAAGTCGGCCAGGCCATCCCCGGTCCGGGCGTGGCGCGAAACCGCCAGCAGCGCCTGGACCGCCGCTTCATGTGCGTGCTCGACCCGTTCCGCGCTCTGTGCGCGCTCGTCGTTGATAAGCCGCTGTCGCTCGCTTCGGTCGAGGTCTGCTCGCAGGTTGACGAGTGTGTCGACCATCTCCTGGCGCCGCTCCTGGAGCTGTGCGAGCCCGATCGCCGATGCGACCTGATGGGCGAAGATCGCAAAGGTCCGCTGCTGGACCGCCGTGTACCCGCTCGGGCTGGCGACTCCCAGCATGCCAATCGAGCGGCCGCCCGCCTCCAGCGCCTGCGCGCAAGTCGAGCGGATGCCGGGTGCGGCGTTGTCCGCCATCCCGCTCCAGATCGCGTTCGACATCGAACCCGAGAGGGCCCGAGCGGTAGCGAAGATGCTCTCCACCTCATCTTCCGGCAGTCCCTGCATCGGGTCGCTGGCCATCGTGTACACGTGCTTGCCGTCGCCGCCGTCTTCGGCAAGGGCGAGAAACGCGACCGTCGACCGCGTCAGCTCGATGGCGAGGCGGAGGGCGTGCTCCGCGATGTCCGGGACCGTCCTGAAACGAGACAGCTCGGCTGAAGCATTCTGGAACGACTCGAGAACATCGCCGTAACCGGCCCCCGCCCCGACGGTTTCCAACGGCTCCCCCCTTAGCACCCGATGTGCGCCTGACAGGATTTTACTTCTCTCGTCCGCGGACGAGAGAAGCATCGCCACCGGTACTCGCGAGTACGGGGGCCGGGGGCCGCGTTCATGAATCGAGGGGGCTTCCACTGGTTGCTTCAGCGGAGCTCCTCAGGAAGGGGAGAGTGTGGCCATGCAAGCAGTCGAGCGATCTTCAGTCCAGCGGTACTCAGCGAGGCGGCGGCGTTCTCTAATCGGCATGGTGTCCCGAGCCTTCCAGCTGGTGAACGGCTCGGCGAGTTTGGTCTTGGTCAAACCCATCGTGGTCATGGCAGCCAGGGTTCTGGGTCCCGGTCCGACACGACTGCGGCTCGTCAAGCTGGCCCACAACCTCGGCCATAACGGCGTCGTCGCGGCGCCCCACACGCCCCAGCGAGATGAGTACGATGAGACCCAGGGACCGGCTGCACAGCCCACCAGGCGCGCGGCGTAGGTTGGTCTTAGGGGCATTTTCGCCGCCTTCGGGCGGCTCGCTGGGGAAAAATCTGAGGATCTCAGGTAGTCCCGTCGTAGGAGGCGTTTCTGCTACAGATGAACGACTTCGACCAGATCCTGGAACTCAAGCTGCGGCAGATGCTCGACCCGGTGGTGGCCAGCCCTCCTCCCGCCCGAGGACGGCGGGTCAAGAGGTCGCGTCGGCCGATCCTGGCGGTTGAACCGGGCCCGTTAGAGGCCATGCCGGTTGCCGTCGCGGTCACCAGCGCACCGCAGCTCTAAACCAGAACCCCTTCCTTCCTCTCGCGAGGCCGGGTCGCAAGACTCGGCCTCTTCGCCCCCTTCGCCGGAGCGGGCATTGGTTACTGTTGGAGCAGCTTGAGCTCCCGCACCTCGACCATCAAGTTCGCCATCAGCCGCGTGCCGGAACGCCTGCCCGCCGCCGAACGTGAGCGCCGGCTGGGGAATCCCGGTTTCGGGCGGATCTTTACGGAGCACATGGTCCGGATCAGCTGGGACTCCGAGCACGGATGGCATGACGCCGAGCTGAAGCCCTACGGACCGCTGCCGCTCGACCCCGGGACGTCGGTGCTGCACTATGCCCAGGCGGTCTTCGAAGGCCTGAAGGCATTTCGCCAGGCCGATGGCGGCGTTGCCGCCTTCCGCCCTGGCTCGCACGCGGCACGCTTTCGTGGCTCGGCGCGGAGGCTGGCGCTGCCCGAGCTTCCGGACGAGACGTTTCTCGAGGCCATCGACGTGCTGCTCGAGGCGGATCATGCATGGGTCCCTTCGAGCGCCGAGCACAGCCTGTATCTGCGGCCGCTGATGTATGCGAGCGAGGTCAGCCTGTCCGTCCATCCGTCTGGCGAGGTCGCCTTTCTGCTGATCGCGTCGCCCTCGGGTTCCTACTTCCCGCGTGGCGTCAAGCCGGTGACCGTGTGGCTCTCCGAAGACTTCAGCCGCGCCGCGCCCGGCGGGACCGGCGCCGCCAAGACGGGCGGCAACTACGCAGGTGGCCTGCTCGCCCAGGCCCAGGCCGCCGAGCAGGGATGCGACCAGGTCGTCTGGCTGGACTCCAACGAGCACCGCTGGGTCGAGGAGATGGGCGGCATGAACCTCTTCTTCGTCTTCGGGAGCGGCGAGGCGGCGCGCCTGATGACCCCGGCCCTGACCGGAACGCTCCTGCCCGGTATCACGCGCGACTCGCTGTTGGTGTTGGCACGTGACCTCGGATACAGGGTCGAGGACGGGCGGATCAGCGTCGATGAGTGGCGAGCCGGCTGCGAAGACGGTTCTCTGACCGAGGTCTTCGCATGCGGGACGGCCGCCGTCATCACGCCGGTGGCCGCGGTCAAGTCCGCGCGTGGGTCATGGACGGTGGGGGACGGCGAGCCGGGCGAGGTCAGCATGCGATTGCGCAAGGAGCTGGTCGACATCCAGCGCGGCGCGGCGCCTGACCGCCATGGCTGGCTCCACCATGCCCGCGTATCGTCAGAGGGCTGATGTCGCGCGTCGTCATCGTCGGGGGCGGAGGCACGGGCGACGCCGCGGCGTTCGGGCTCCGCAAACGTGGCTTCGACGGCGAGATCGTCATTCTCAGCGCGGACCAGGACCGGCCGTACGACCGACCGTACCTCTCCAAGGAGTTCCTCCGCGGCGAGGTCGACGTGCCGAAGGTGTTCTTGCACGACGAGGCCGAGTACGCCAAAGAGCGGATCGAGCTGCGTCTCGACCAGCGCGTGACCGGCGGGTCCTTGCCCGAGCATAGACTGACCATGTCCGGCGCGGACGCAGTTGGTTTCGACGTTCTGGTGCTCGGACTCGGCGGATCTCCGCGTCGCCTACCCGACATGCCCAGCGCCGAGAATGTCCGGACGCTTCGCTCGCTTCGTGACAGCCAGGATCTGCGCGCTGCGCTGCGGCGCTCGAACCGGTTGCTCCTGATCGGGGCCGGGTTCATCGGTGCCGAGGTTGCAGCCTCCGCGCGCCAGCTGGGCAAGGAGGTGCTGATCGTCGAGGCGCTGCCCGTCCCGCTGCAGCGGGCGCTCGGGGACGAGGTCGGCAAGGTGTACGCGCAGATCCATCGCAGCCACGGCGTCGACCTGCGAACTGAGACTTCCGTGCGGGACTGGCACACGAGCGGCGGGCAGGTCGTGGGCGCTACTTTGTCGGACGGTAAGCGGGAGGAGCTCGACCTGGTGCTGGTGGCCATCGGCATCGAGCCGAATCTCGAGCTCCCCCGGGCGCTGGGACTGCCGATCGAGCGCGGCGGCGTCCGCGTCGACCAGGCGTTGAGGGCGGCGCAGGACGTCTATGTCGGCGGAGACATCGCGCTGCACCACCACCCGGTCCTCGGGCGATCGATCCGCGTCGAGCACTGGGAGGTGGCCAAGGGGCAGGGCCGCGGCATCGCGGCGAGCATCGCCGGCGGCGAAACGGCCTACACCAAGCTGCCTTACTTCTGGTCGGACCAGTACGACGTCAGCCTCGAATACCGTGGCAACGCCTCAGGCGACGACGCCGCGGTCTGGCGCGGCGACCGCGAGGCTTTGAAGTTCTCCGTGTTCTACCTGCGCGACGGCATGGTCGAGGCCGTGCTGTCGATGAACGACGCCAAGACGAACGAGGAAGGGGGCAAGCTGATCGAGAGTCGGCGTCGCGTCAGCCCCGCTGCGCTGGAAGACACCGGTGTCCAGATCTCGGAGCTGCTCGGAACGGCCGCCCCTTAAGCCTCCGGTTGGTTCTCCTCGGGAAGGAGCCAGGGCAGAGCTTCGGCAAGCGGTCGCATGAGGGTGGCCTGCTGCTCCTTGCTGATCAGGTTTCCGGCGACCAGACCGAGGGCGGCCATGAACGCCGCGTCCTCCGCCTTGTGCCCGATGTCGCCGTGCTCCGCCTTCCAGCTGACGAGCGCCCCGCCTGACTCGGTGAGGCCGAAAAGGTTGCGCCGGACCTCATCCCAGGCCGCGCCGCGCCCATCCGATTCGATGGCGTGGATGGCGGCCTTCTCTGCGGCATGGATCGCATCCAGGCCGTGGAGTCGCGCGTGGCGATCCCAGCCCTGCGCCGCGCGCTCGACGCCCGCCGGCGACAGCACTCGGATGTCGTCGATGAGGCGCGCCAGCGTGCGTTGATGCTCGGGGAATCCGTAGCCCTCGGCGTCGACGCTCACGATGACTACCCTATCGCAACCACGCGGGGACCCAGCCGAACCGTCCAAGCGCGAAAGGGCCGGGCCCGGAGACGATGATCTGCGCGTTGGCAATGACGGCGAGGTAGTAGAGCCAGCGAAATCCATCGTCGTTCGCGGCGAACGCGACCGTGAGCGCGAGGTTGACGGCCAGGAGCAGGCCCAGGATCCCGGCCCAACGCGCGGCAAGGCCGAGGATCAGAAGAACCCCCACCACCGTCTCGCCCACCCCCTGCGCGAGCGCGAACAGCAGCCAGTTCGGCACGATCACAGAGGTGAGGAGCTCATGCAGCCCCGGGATCGGATTGGCCTTTGCGGTCTCGACCATGAGCGAGTGCATCCAGCCGACCCCCTGCCACTTCTGGCTCGCGAAGTAGAGCCAGTAGATCCCGACCACGATTCGGAACACGCTCGGCCACGCCTCACTCATGGGCGCGCCGTCCGGCAGGGACCACGGTCGCTATTTGAGCACGCGAAGAACCGGGTCGGTGGCGAGCTGGAACGCTCGAGCCGCGGGTCGCATGTGCATCCGGTTGAGTCGGTGCTGGATGGCGCCCTTCAATATCGCAGCGCGCAGCTTGTGCTCCGAGAAGTCTGTGTTGAAGAGCAGGCGATTGTGGCGCACCTTGTGCCACTCGCCGTGCAGGCGGCGTTCGCGCACCCGGTCGTAAAAGCCCGTGCCCGGCAGCGGATAGGCGATCGTGTAGCTGACGTAATCAAGCGGAAGGCTGCTCGAGAAGTTGATGCTGCGGATCAAAGAGTCCGTCGTCTCGCCGATGTAACCGACCATGAAAAATCCGGCAGCCTTGATTCCCGACGCGACGCACGCCTCGACCGCCGCGCGAGCCTGGTCCGGCGTGATGCCTTTCTTCATCTCTTTCAGCACACGCTCATCGCCGGACTCGATGCCGAAGAAGATCCGCTTGCAGCCGGCGCGGTGCATCTGCTCGAAGAGGTGCTGGTCGACGTGGGTGACGCGGCTGAGACACTCCCATGTCAGCGGCAGGCGCGCGTCCTCGATCGCCTTCGCGAGCTCGAACGTCCGCTTGTAGTTGAGCGTGAACAGGTCGTCCGACATCCAGATGTGGTCGTAGCCGAGCTCGGCGATCTCGCGCATCTCTTCCACGACTGATTCGACAGGTCGCGCGCTGAACAGATCGCCGAAGACCGACTTGTGGCAGAAGTCACAGCGGAACGGACATCCTCGGGTCGACATCAGAGGCGTGGTCGCATCCTTCCAGTGTTTGCGCCAGTAACGGATGTACTCGTCGTTCGGTATGTCGCCGCGATAGGGCAACGGCAGGTCCGACATGTCCTTGCTGCGGTGGAGCGCGGTGCTTTTGATCACCTCGCCCTCGCGCTTGAAGACGACCCCGGGGATCTCCTCGAAGCGGCGGTCATCCAGGTGCTGCATGATCGAGACGATCGTCTGCTCGCCCTCGCCGACGGCGACCAGGTCGAAGTCGTCCACGAACGTTTCGGGCTCACCCGAGGGATATGGTCCGCCGACGACTGTCAGCGCTTTGCCCCGGACCTGTGCCGCAAGCGAGAGCGCCTCGTCTTGCATCGTGATCATGCAGTAGATGCCGATCACCGAGGGTTGAAGCCTCTCGATCTCTTCGAGGACTTCGCGACGCTCGAGGAACGTGTGGTCGATGTGTCGCACCGTATAACCAGCTCGGCGCAGTGAGGCGCTGAGGTACATCAAGCCAAGCGAGGGCATGATCCAGTGACGGCCTTGCTTCGGCGCGCGCTGGGGATAGACGAGCACGGCGTCGACCTGCTGCTTGGTCATTGCGCCTCCTTGACGTTGATGTGGTATGTCGCGCCGGCGAACCGGCCGGCAAAGATGTAGTCCAGGCCCGCCCAGTCGAAGTCGGGTGCGCTGAGCTCGCGGCCGCCATGCAGCGATGCGCCTGCGAGCGAAGGCACCGACCATTCGACTCCGAGCGTCGATGATCGAAGTCGCGCCCAGCCGCCGGTCACCAGAACCCAGCTGCCGAACTGAGGGCCCTTCAGCGTCGCCTGGTTTTCAGCTGCGAAGTCGTCGAATGCGGAGGACTGCTCGTTGAGGATGCCGACCTCTGAATATCCGGGCGCCAACCAGATCGTTTTCATCGCCACTGACACGCCAGTCCCGTCGACGGTGTAGGTGACTTCGATCGCACCTCGTGATGGGATCGGCGTGAAACGGTATTCGTGTGCGGCATCGCCGCCGATCTCGTCGAGCTGGAACGTGCGCTGCCAGACGGCGGTGTTCGGGGTGGACAGGTCGACGTCCGCCACGGTTCTCGAGTAGACCCAACCGTCGGCGTAGTGGACGATCGGGACCCCGAATCCCATTCCTTCGCCGGTCGCCTTCCGGGAGGCGATCTGCAGCGCGAGGCCTTTGGCCAGGGGAGCGGTCTTACCCTGCGCGGGCATGGGCGAGATCGCCACATTGGCGCCGGGGTAGACGGACTGCAGCGCGCGGGCCTGGCCGAGCCGGTAGACGTAGACGGGCTTGCCGGCGCCGGCCTGATAGCTGCTCTGCTGGCCCAACGACGCAAAAGGCGGAGAGGGCGATCCGACCGCCAGCTCGGGGAACACCTCGGTCGCGCGGTAGTAGCTGATGTTCTCCACGACGACGACGTTGACTCCATGCGAGCGCATCCACTCCAGGGCCTGGGCACGGTCGAGCGGGAGCGCCTGCGAGCCGGCGATGTCGGACGGGCGCTTTCCGCTGTAGTACGCGGTGGCCGGAGAATCGGTGAGCAGCACGCCCGGCGCTCCCGCCGAAGCGCGACCCGCCGCCACCAGTCCCGCGTTGGCGTTGGCGAAGCTCCAGAAGACGGGTAAGAATCCGACCGCGAGCATCGCTGTCGCGCCGACGGCGAGCAGCCTGACGACCCGGGTGTGCCTGTCGAGCGCGGCCGCAGCCAGGAGCGCCATCGCGGGCAGGGCCGGGTACAGGTAGCGGTGGCTTCCGCTGTAAACCCCGATCGCGACGAGCACGAACACGGCGGCGAGGTAGACGAGAGCGGGGAAGTAGACGAATCGCCACACCGCGGTGGCGTGGCTGCGAAGGGCGGCGACCGCTCCGACCACCCCGAACGCGACCAGCGGCAGAGCGGCCAGACCGAAGGTCGCGGCGAGCTCGCCCAGGCGATGCACGCCGTTCGCGGGCAGGCTGCCACGCGCGGATGCGGACAGCACCTCGACCGTGCCTCGAGCCATCGAATGGCTCGCCGGCGCAAAACCGAACTGCAGGAAGAGCAGCACCGCCAGCGACGGGACCGCCCATGCCACCGCGGCGGCGCGCGAGGGCGCTGTGGCCCGCGACCGGATCGTCTCGACCAGGGCGAATCCGGCCGCCGCCACAACCCAGATCCACGCCTTGGTCGAAGTCACGCACGCGAGCGCGGCGAGGAGCGCCGCCACCTTCAGCCGGCCACGCACCGCGGCGAGTGCGGCGGCCGTCAGGAGCGCGGTGAGAAGGGGCTCGATGACAGCCGACCCGGAGGTGAACAGGAAGACCGGGTTCAGGACGAGCAGGGCTACAGCAAGCCGTGCCTGGCGTACGTTGGGCGCAAGGGCATACACGCATGCCGCGGTCGCCGCCCCCAGCAGCGCGCCCATTGCTTTGAGGGCGCCGAGCTGCTGCAGGCCGAAGAGCTTCAGCAAACCCGCCGCCAGCACGTGGTAGGCGGGAAGCCACGTGTCTTCCATGCCGAACAGCGGGTCGTGCAGGTGTCCGGTGGCGGCAAAGTTGGCCGCGATGAGCCAGTGCCCGTATCCGTCCTCGAATGGCTCGGGCAGCTGGGCGGCAAGCAGCAACAGGATGGCCGCCAGCCCGAGCAATGCCACCACCGGAGCGCCGGCCTGGACTCGAACCAAAGCGCGCCGGCCGAGGCGGCGCAGCGTCAGCACCTCCAGGAAATCGACGATGCTCAGCGCCGACACGACGAAGAAGCCGAGCGCGAACATTGTGGAGTACACGGCGATCAGCGACTGGCCCCTCGCGAGGGCGAAGGGGACCAGGGCGAGCGCGATCAGGCCGGCCGCGCCATCGATCAGCGCGCGTGGATCTCCCACCCGCACGTAAGCCTGGTCTCGCCACTCCTGCCCCCTTTGCACGATGCGGTGCTTGGGTGTGCGCACGAAGACGCCGCCCGGCCGAAGCGCGCGGCTGAGCGCGATCAGGGTGTTCAAGGACATGCCCGCGCCGACCACCTGGCACAGGATCGATGGAATGCCCGACCACCACTTCCGCCCTCGCCTCGTCTGCGCGGCCACGAAGCCCACCCACGGCGCGACGCCGACGAGGATCGTGATCGCGGAGGAATCGGCCAGGTACCAGGGCAGGCGCAGTCCGGCGGCCCCGAATGCCAGCAGAACCAGGGGGTAGCACGCGAGCTGAACGAGCATCACCGGCCCCACCCCATAGGCCAGCAGGTGCACCGCAGCCTCGAACTTGACGGCCGCGCGGCTCCGGCTGCGCAGCACCGGAACCAGCAACCGGAACGCGGTCTGGAAGCTGCCCGTGGCCCAGCGCGATTGCTGGCGCCGGTAGGCATCGATGGAGACGGGCAGCTCTTCCGGCACGACGAGGTCCTCGACGTAAGCGGCCTTCCAACCGCGCAGCTGCGCGCGGTAGCTCAGGTCCAGGTCTTCGGTGAGCGTGCGGGCGCTCCATCCGCCGGCGTCCTCGATCGCCGTACGCCGCCAGACGCCGGCGGTCCCGGTGAAGTTGGTGAAGTAGCCGCGCGAGGACCGGACGGCCTGCTCGACCAGGAAGTGAAAGTCGATCGCCATCGCCTGCAGGCGCGTGAACAGCGAATAGCCCTCGTCGAGGTGGCCCCATCGCGCCTGGGCGAATGCGACAGACCGATCGTCGAAGGCGCCCATGATCCGCCGCAGAAAGTCAATCGGTGGCACGAAGTCGGCGTCGAAGATTGCGATGAACGGCGCGTCCGTCTGCTCGAGGCCGAAAGCCAGCGCGCCGGCCTTGAAGCCGGCTCGCGAACCACGGCGCACGTGGGTGACGTGGATCTGTTTGCGTCGCCAGTGCGCCGCACGCCTCGCGATGATCTGCGTCGTTTCGTCGTCCGAGTCGTCCAGGACCTGGACCTCGAGATGCCCGCGCGGCCAGTCCATCGAGCACACCGCGTCGATCACGCGCTCCGCGACGTATCGCTCATTGAAGATGGGAACCTGGACGCAAACCGTCGGCTCCTCTCCATTCACGGGGAGGTGGCGGGGAGCGCCGGAGGGGCTGTTCCGTATCCGTAAAGCGCGAAGCGTCAAGTAGAGAAGGTTCAACCCAAAGACGAAGAGCAGCACGCTCGTCGTCGCGAGTACGGCGACGGCGATGAACCTGATCAATTGGAGTCGAACAACGTGTACGGCCGCATGGTGGCGCGGACGAATGCCACACGGGCCAGTGCGTCGGGACGGTTGCGTCGGGTCCACTGCATGTAGCGCCACGCCGACTCGCCGAGCAAGCGCGCGGGCCAATCGAGCACGGACGGGAACAGCAGCTTCGACACGCGGCGTTGCGGAGGATCGATCAGCAGCGGCGAAGACCGTTGCGCGAGCTGCGGAAAGTGGTCGAGGAGAATCGGATTGGCATCGATCACATCACGGATCGCTTCAACTCCGAAGACCGGTTCGCCGATGAGAAGCTCGAACGCCATGTCTTCGTCCTGCCGCACGAGAGGCAGGCCCTGAGACCGCTCCAGGATCAGGTTGGCGGTCATCAGCCGCGGGGCGATTGGACGCCGGGTCAAGTCGTCGACCGGTTTGTGGCGATACCTCAGCGCGTGCAGGATGCCGAGGACGTTCACCATCACATACGCGAGGTGGCGGTGGCCGTCCTCCACGATCAGGTTCAGGTCGACGTCGTCGGATTCGCGAAACCCGCCGCTCGCCAGCGACCCTGCGATGGAAACGCTCGTGATAAAGGGCGCGACCGACACCAAGGTGCGGATGAACTCGACGGCGAGCCGGACATAAGCCGCCGACTCATGGCTGTGGGCAGCGGATCGGCTCCGGATGTCCCCCGCCCGACCGAGGGCGGAGCGCTGCACGACCAGGTCTTCGGCGATTGCGAGCTCGGGGTCGGCCGCGACCGCCCAACTGACGTCGGCTTCGGCAACGGGCCCGCCGAGGCAGAGCTCGGAGAGTCGCCGGGGTGAGACCGCGTACCCACGCCTGTCGAGAAGAGCGATCGTCCGCCGGACGCGCTCTCCGACAGGGCGCGCGGCCACCGCCGCGTAGCCGACGCTCATGGGGTGGGATACGGGTTTGGGTTACGTGCCATCATCGAGTCGCAAGATCAAGAAAGCGCACGAACAACTCGTGGAGGAAGGCAGATGACAGCCGACGGACATTTCCAGGTTCCCCAGCCGACCAACGAGCCGGTTCGGTCCTACGCGCCATCTGACCCCCACCGCAAGAGCCTCAAGTCTCGCTTGGCCGAGCTCACGGATGCAAGGACCGAGGTCCCGATGCTGATCGGTGGCGAGCGTCGCTGGGGCGCGTCGCGAGCCGACATCCGAGCGCCGCATCGGCACGAGCTCGCCGTCGCGGAGTACGCGGTCGGCGGAGCCAAGGACATCGACGATGCGATCAAGGCCGCGCTCGGGGCGCGGAAGATGTGGGCGGCCACCGCCTATCACGAACGTGCGGCTGTCCTGCTTCGCGCGGCGTCGTTGCTGGCCGGCCCGTGGCGCGACACCATCAACGCGGCCACGATGCTCGGCCAGTCGAAGACCGTGCACCAGGCGGAGATCGACGCAGCTTGCGAGACGATCGACTTCTGGCGTTACAACGCATTTTTCGGCGACCAGCTGCTGCGCAACCAGCCGCTCAATGACGGCACGGCGTGGAACCGGCTCGAGTACCGTCCGCTGGAGGGATTCATCTTCGCGGTCAGCCCGTTCAACTTCACGTCGATCGGGGGCAACCTGCCGACGGCGCCGATGCTCATGGGCAATACCGTGGTTTTCAAGCCGGCGACCCAGACCCTGCTGGCCAGCCATTTCCTGATGGAGCTTCTCATCGAAGCCGGAATGCCGCCGGGAGTGATCAACATGGTGAGTGGGAGCGCTGCCGAGATCTCGAGCAAAGTGCTCAGCCACCCCGAGCTGGCCGGGATACATTTCACCGGCTCAACCGAGGTGTTTCATGGCATGTGGCGCGAGGTCGGGCAGAACATCGACCGCTATCGAACGTATCCGCGGCTGGTGGGCGAGACCGGCGGCAAGGATTTTGTCGTTGCGCATGACTCTGCTGACACAGATGCGCTGCGCACCGCGCTGATCCGCGGCGCGTTCGAGTACCAGGGCCAGAAGTGTTCGGCCGCGTCGCGCGCCTATATCCCGCAGTCGATGTGGAAGGAGATGAAGCCGGAGCTGGTCGACCTGGTGGAGGCGATTCCGCAGGGCGACGTCGCCGACTTCCGCAACTTCATGGGCGCGGTGATCGACGGCCGCGCCTACGCGAACCACATGACCGCCATCGAATTCGCGCGCAAGACCGATACCGCGAAGGTCGTTGCGGGCGGCAAAGGCGATGACAAGGTGGGTTGGTTCATCCGTCCGACGGTCATCGAGACGACCGATCCGAACTTCAAGCTGCTGCGCGAGGAGCTCTTCGGGCCGATCCTGACCGTCTACCCGTACGCGGATGGAAAGTTCGAGGAGACGCTGGACCTGTGCGACCGGACAAGCCCGTATGGGTTGACCGGGGCCATCTTCGCGCGCGACAGGCAGGCCATCAGCAAGGCGTCGGAGACGCTGGTCAACGCTGCCGGCAACTTCTACATCAACGACAAGCCAACCGGTGCGGTGGTGGGCTTGCAGCCTTTCGGCGGCGCACGTGCCTCGGGGACGAACGACAAAGCGGGGTCATTTCTCAACCTCATCCGCTGGGTCAGGACCACGAGCGAGGAGCACTCTAAGACCGTTCGGTTCGAGGTCGATGGGGCGGTCGCGACCGTCACCATCGACCGCCCGCAGGTCCGCAACGCAGTCGACTCGGAGACCGCGGCCGCGCTGGCGGAGGGCTTCCGCCGTTTCGAAACTGACGAGAGCCTTTCGGTCGCCGTGCTGACAGGTGCGGGGGGCAACTTCTGTGCCGGCTTCGACCTGAAGGCGCTCGCCGCCGGCGGCGGCAACCGGTTGACCGAAACCGGCGAGGGTCCGATGGGTCCGACGCGGATGATGCTGGGCAAGCCGGTCATCGCCGCGATCGAGGGCTACGCGGTGGCCGGCGGGTTGGAGCTCGCGCTCTGGTGCGACCTCCGGGTCGCCGCACGCAGCGCGACGCTCGGCGTGTTCAATCGCCGGTTTGGCGTGCCGCTGATCGACCTGGGCACGGTGCGCCTGCCGCGCCTCGTCGGGCAGGGTCGCGCGCTCGACCTGATCCTGACCGGCAGGCCGGTGCGCGCCGAGGAGGCGCTGGAGATCGGTCTGGTGGAGCGGTTGGTCGATCCCGGGCAGGCGCTTGCCGAGGCGCAAGAGCTCGCCCGGCAGATCGCCGGAGCGCCCCAGGGAGCGTTGCGTGCCGACCGCTTGAGCGCGCTCAATCAGTGGTCGCTCGACGTGGAGCAGGCGATGCGGGCGGAGTATCGGGGTGGGCTCGACGTCATCGCCTCGGGCGAAGCTCAAGAGGGCGCGCGTCGATTTGCGGAAGGGTCAGGACGTCACGGGACGTGAAGGCTGCGACTGACAGCAGGACCACCGCGCCCAGCTCGGCGGCGATCACGGGGACCGGGCCCCAGATGGGTTCGCCCTCCACCGCCAGCACGCCGGCCAAGAGGTAGATCCAGATCCAGACCGGTCCCTTGGCACGGAGACAGAGCCACGCCGCAAGTCCCAGCATGGCGAGGTCGTCGAGGTGGACGTACGGCGTCGCGAGCATGCCTCCGACCAGCGCGCAGACGTAAATCCACTCGATGCCGCGCCGGCGCAGGCGGTACGCCAGGACCAGGGTCCAGATGGCGATGACCACCTGGACGGGCCGCGCGGCATCGCCTAGCAGGTAGGCGAGGGTGAGCTCACGGTTCACCGGCACGCTTGCGGCAAAGCTCAGGCGCGCCTCGTACGCGCCGAGGCCGTCGAATCCCAGCGCGAGAGCCGACGCCCCGGCCAGCGCGCCCACGGCGATCACGCTGCCGAGAAAGGCGCGGTCCTGGCGCGCCGCCAGCAGCGCAAGTGGTGCCAGGAACGCGAGCTGCGGCTTGAGGGCGAGCAGTCCGAGCGCGAGTCCGGCCAGCAGCGGTCGCTCCGCACGCAGTAACGCGTACGAGCCCGCGACCCCGAGCGCCACGAACATCCCGGGCTGGCCCAGCTGCAGCCCGTAGATCACCGGCAGCCATCCCACGGCAGCGGCCAGGTAGATGATTCGAGCGCGACCGACGCCAGGCGCGGCCAGGTACCACGTACCGGCCAGGGCGGCCAGGAGCAGCGCGCTCCAGACCCAGTAGCCGGCGGCATAGGGAAGCGGTGTCAGCGGCAGCGCCAACCAGGCCACAGGCGGTGGGCTGATGTAGCGAGCCAGCTCGGCGACCTTTATCCCCGACCCAAGCATGTCGAGCTGCGCCTGCTGCAAGGAAAGGTCGTAGATCGAAGACCAGCCTTGTCCGAGGCCGATCTTCGCGGCGACGTAGTAGAACGTGAAATCGTTGTGGAAGTGGTCGGACGCGTACGCCGCGGCCCACTGGTACAGGTCGAAGATGGCGAAGAGTACGGCGGTGGCGGCGCCGGCGGCAGCGCCGAGGTTCCGCCACCGTCCCGAAGATGCGACCACGGGCGCAGGTTACCTTTTGTGGTGGTGACTTCGACCGATTTTGAACCTCGCGTGATCGAGCTGCGGGACGGCACGAAGGTCCACCTCCGGCCGATCGTTCCCGAGGATGAGCCGCTGCTGCACGAGGCGGTTGCATCGATGTCGGAGAGGACCGTCTATTTCAGGTTCTTCTCACCCCTCAAGCGCATGTCGGATGCGCTGGCGCACCGGCTTGCGGTCGTGGATTACAACGATCGCTTCGCCCTGGTCGCGACCACGCACAGGCCCAGCGGTAAAGAGCGAATCGTCGGCGTTGCGCGGTATGACCGAGCCCGCGACACGGACGTTGCGGAGGTGGCCCTCGCCGTGATCGACGAGTTTCAGCGCCGCGGCCTCGGCAGCGTTCTTCTCGGGGAGCTCGCGCGCGTGGCCCGGAACCACCGCATCAAAACGTTCCAGCTCATCGTCCTGCCGGAGAACCGCGAGATGCTCGGCCTGCTCCGGAAGATGGGGTGGATCCACCAGGCGAAGCTGAATGGCGGCGTCTACGAGATCTCGTTCGACGTGCCCGAGTGATCGACACCCAGCTGCTTGCTTTCGCGGGAGTCTCCCTTTTGCTTGCGGTGACGCCCGGACCCGACATGGCGGTGGTGACCAAGAACGCCCTCGCGCACGGACGCCGAGGAGTGGTCCTCACCACAAGCGGCATCGCACTGGCCCTGGTCATCTGGGTCACCGCGACGGCGGTCGGTATCTCCGCGCTGCTGCGAACTTCAGGAGAGGTGCTGTTCGTCCTCAAGCTGATCGGCGCTTGCTACCTCGCGTATCTCGGCATTCGCGCGCTTCTCGAATCGCGTTCGAGGCCGGCTGATCTCCTAGCGGGCATGGCGCCTGCCGCGCCGGCCCACGCGGTGTTCAGGCAGGGATTCCTCTCGGCCATCAGCAACCCGAAGCTCGGCGTGTTTTTTGTCACGTTCCTGCCGCAGTTCGTGCTGCCGGGCCAGCCGGCGCTGTCGCGACTGCTGGTTCTCGGCGTCACCTTCGCCGTGATCGGGTGGATCTGGATGAACGTCTACGGGCTTTTCGTGACGCGGCTCCGCGACGTGATCACCGCGCCCCGGGTACGGCAGTGGATGCAGAGAGTGACCGGGGTCGTCCTGCTCGGTTTCGGCGCGCGGTTAGCGCTGGAGAGGATCTAGGCCCACGCGACCTCCGTGCAGAGATAGTCGAATGCCTGCCCCTCCGGCATGCCGTAGGGGAAGTTCTTCGGGTCGGCCGGTCCGAGCGCGAAGATCGCCACAGTCACTCCTTTCTGGCTCGCCACGATCACCGCAAAGCGGACTTTGGCGGCCGTTTGCGATGCGCCGACCAGGTTCGCCGAATAGACCTGGCCGACTCCGTCCTGGTTGCCGATGTGGGCGCCCTTCACGCTCGCGACCAGGGTGACGTCCTGCCACTGCGACGTCGGCAGATTGGAAACGGTCGATTGGAGGACCTGGTCGGGGTTGCCGCCGCTCGAACCGGTGACCTGGACGAGGCCCATCTTCGTGCCCAGCGTGATGCCGGAGGCATCTTGCGTGCGCACGGTCCACTGCGAGAAGTAGTTGACCTGGAACTTGTACGCCGAGCTGGTGTATGTCGCCTGCTCGGGCAGCGGGGTGACGAACTTCGGCGAGCAGTTCACCGTGCAGGTCGAGTGGTTGCCCCCGACGAATTGTGAGAGGGCGAAACCTCCGACGAGGACCGCGACCACGATCAGGATGAGCACGAGTCCGCCGGCGATCAGCGCCGGCGCAAGCTTGTACTGCCCCGCCGCGGGGTACGTCGCGCGCGGCGCCTGCGGGTAGCCGTAGAACGGTCGCGCCGCGGCCGCCTGCATCAGCACCGGCGTTCCGCAACGGCCGCAGAAAGTCGCGTTGGGCGGAAGCGGCGCGCCGCACCGCCCGCAGTAGCGCACCGGAGCCTGCGACGCCATCACACTCCACCCGCAACTTTCGGGCGGCCCTGCTTCGCCGCCGCCGCTCGGGCCGCGCCGCATGCTGGGCAAAATGCCATCGTCGGCACGATGCGATGGCATTCCGGGCATGGCGCATCCGGTCCGATCTCATGCTCGGCGCCCTCGGTCAGAAGTGCTTCGTGGATCACCACGCGTAGGAATAGAAGGAGCACGGCCGTCACGAGGGCCAGGATCGCCAGATCCAGGATGAGGTCCTGCACCGCGAACGTGAGCATCCCGAGCAGGACCTGGACCCCAAAAGCCACGACCAGCGCCGCGAGCACAGACGACCACCAGGGCCGGCCGCTCCGCCGCCGGTCGTAGCGGCGCAGCCAGAGCGCCGCGGTCACGAGGCCGGTGGTGCACGCGTTGATCAGCATCACGAGCAGTCCCGCACGGGTCAGCCGCGCGGCCCAATCCAGCGTCGAACCGGTGCCGACGAGAGGTCCGGTGAGCAGCGGCCAGAACCGCGTCAGTGCGCTGGCCATGGTGAAGCCGAGGGCCGAAGCCGCGCCGAAGCTCAACCCGTCGAGCGGTTCCCGAAAACGCTCGCGGAACAGATAAAGGAATAGGGGGCCTGCCAGCATCAGGGTCTGCGCGACCACCGGGATGGCGATTCCGGCCAGCACAAACGCGGTTTCCCGGTCGCCGGTTATCAGCAGTTGGGACAGGGTGCCGCCGGCCAGGTTGGTGAAGGCAATTCCAAGAAGAGCTCCGATCACCATCGTCGCGCCGATGACGAGCCACGGCTCGGACTCGTACACCTCGACTTCGTAGAGATACATGAGGTAGAGGACGGGCACGACGAGAACCGCCGCCACGGTCGCGAGCGCAAAGAGATGCAGCGCTGCCAGCAGGGCAACGAGTGCTGCACCCGCGACCAGCGCGAGGCGAAACGAGGCGCCGCGGCGATGAGGCAGGTGCGGCAGGAGCGTGCTGATGATCGCGAGCTGAACCACGCGCTCGTTGGGCACCGCGGCAAAGGCGTGGCTCCTGCGCCGGCTGTTCATTGTCAGATGTGCGCCGCAGTGGCCGCAGAAATCGCCGGCCGGAACGATCGAACCGCAGTGCGGACAGGTCACGAGCGGAGGCCGTTCGAGCGGCAGCTCGCCCGTTTCGCCGGCCCGCCGGCCTGCGCTCTTTCTTCGCTCGGGCCCACGCTCCTTCATCCGCCGCCCTTGATGTAGCGCGCCCACGCCGCGTCGAGTGCCGATGCATCCATGCTGCCCCAACCCGTGGCGAAGTCCCATCCCGTCCCCGCGTCATAGAAGAGGTTGTTACCGGACGTCACGTCGTGGAACGGTTTCGGGCTGAGCTTCGAAGAGTTCTCGCCCATCCAGTAAATCGCAGGGTTGGCGAAACCGATCTCATGCAGGCCCTTGTGCTTCAGGTCCTGGTTGATGAGCGCGGCCGTGGCGGCCCAAAGCGGTGTCGCGGCCGACGTTCCACCCACCTGTTCGTCCTTGCCGCCGAAGATGATATGGAACCCCGTCAGTGGGTCAGCGTCGGCCGAAACGTCGGGGACCTGGCGCCGTCCGTGGCCGCCCGGCTGGCCCTCGCTCGTCTGGTAAGCGGGCATAGCATAAAACTCGCTCGCGCCTCCGCCCCCGCCGCTCTGGTCGAGGGGGCTGCCCCACGCGTACTCCTTCAAGTACACCCCCTGTGTGGATTCGAAGACGGTGGTGCCGCCGACCGACGTCACCGACGGCAGCGTGGACGGGAAGCTGCTCGCGGCGGGCTGGTCGAGGCCACATGTATAGGCGCCGTTATCTCCGCTGGCCACGAAGTGCGACATGCCCAGGGCCACGGCTCGATCCTGGATCGCCGCGTAGTTGTCGCGAGCGCCGCTTGGCGTTTCCGGTTCGCAGGATCCGAGGCTCTCGGAGATGATCGACCCCAGGTGATCCGTGACCATCTGGTCGAAAGCGCGGTCGCTGTGGCCGAAGTCCGGTGACGAGAAGTAGACGACCAGGTTGGCGTTGGGCGCGACCTCGTGGATGATCTCCAGGTCGAGCGCGGTCTCGCCTTGCGCCTTCTCGGGCGTGCCCCAGTTCGCGTCGCGCTTCACCGTCAGCACCGACTCGAACGCGGGCAGACCGAACTTCGAAGCGAACTTGTCCAGGTCGTTCATGTTCGGCAGGTCGTCGATCTCGGGCAGCATGATCGTCTGCCCCGTGCCATCGAGGCCGGCGTCGCGGAGCGGCTTGATGTTGTAGTAGCTCAGCACGTCGACGGGAACCAGGCCGCCCGGGCGAACGGCATAGCCGCGGTCGCGGTGGTAGTCGTCGAGGCCGCTGACCGCTGCGGCGGCCGCAGCGATCGGCGCCGGGAGATGCGGCTGGTCGAGCGTGGCGTAAAAGGTGGCGCCGCCCGGCAGGCGGTAGTTCTCGATGTCCACGCCAAGCAGCTGCGAAGCTGACGGTGCGGGCCCGTCCGCCGCGATCAGGCTCGACGGTGGCTGCCACACCGCACGCAGGCCGGCGGCCCGAAGGAAGGCCACAGCTCGCTCCACGAGGACCGGGTCGGGTCCGAACCTGGCCGCGTATTCGGACGCCGACAATGTCTGGCCGGATGCGAGCACCGCATCGAGCTGAGCCTGATTGCGGACCTTCAGGCCAAAACTCAGAAAAACAGTCGTGGACGAGTCGGCGGGTCCGAGCGGTGTGGACCGGCGGATCGCGTCCGACAGGGTGAGCGGCGGTTTCTGGATCACCTCTCCCACCTGCTGACGAGCGTTGGCGTGGGGGCTGCTGCAGGCCGCCGCCGCCAGTGCCGCAACCATGACCAACGCGGCTGCGGCGGGAAATTTCACAGGAAAGAAGCTTCCCAGACCTCGGCCTCGAACATGACCGCAAAACCCAGCTTTCCATACACGTCGTACGCGCGCATCGGGCTGAGTCCGTCGACGTAGAGCGATGCATGGCGCGCCCCCGCGCGGCGCAGGCGGTGCAGCGATTCGGCGACCAACCATCCGGCAAGACCTCGCCGCCTGTGCTCGGGCACCGTGCCGACCGAGCTCACCAGACCGACCGGCTGGGGCCGCGAGTCGCCAGGGTATGTCTCGAGCTCGGCCAGGGTCATCGCCGCGGGTGACCCGCCGGCCGACGTGACGGCCATCAGGCTCAGCTCGGGCAGCTTGCCGGCGAGGATCTCGCCTTCGGCGCGGGGCTTGAACCGCCAGTGGTCCACGAAAGTCCGGTTGAACATCTCGGACCATCGGCCGGGCGGCACGGACGTCCCGTCAAGCAGCCTGTAACCGGGCACCGTCGTCGTTTCCGGCAAACCGTCGCTCAGGCTGCGATCCATCCGCCACCACGGGCGCACCACCGTCATCCCGGTTTCGGCGAGGCCGTCGCCCCGGCCCTTTGCGACCGTCGTCTGGACGATGGTGGCGCCGGCCGCCCGCGCGAACTGCACGCCCCAGCGCGCCATGTCCCGATACCTGTCGCCGTGACCGGCCGCATACACGGTCGCGATGACGCCGTCCGGCGAAGGCCTGCTCATCACCAGCGCGGAGCCCGCGATCCGGCCCGACTCCTCGATGACTCGCGACTTCGTTTCCCAATCGAAACGCGCCAGCACGCGCTGCAACAGGCTTTCGCTCGGCACGATGTCCTGCCGTCCTGCGGTCACCTCGTCGCGCATGAGCTCGATCAGCCCGGAAAGGTCCGCCTCGCGTCCGGGCCTCATGCCGTGACGCGTGTCACCACCTCATGAACTTCCGGTACCTCGCGGCGGATCGTCTCTTCGAGCTGGCTCTCGATCTCGTGCGCGTGCTCGAGGCTGATGTCTCCGGCGACCTCGGCCACGACGTGCGCGTAGATGCGGTTGTGCCGGTCGCTCAGCTCGACGTCGACGCACCGCTTCACCTCCGGGTGGGCTTCAACGATCTGGCGCATCCGCGCCGCCAGCTGAGCCCGTCTGGCGGTGACGTCCTCACCTGGTACGACCTCAGGCTCCATGGGTTCGAGGTGGATGTCAATGCGCGTCACTTCGGGGAGCTCCGCGCGAATCGCGCGCTCGAGCCGGCGGCTGGTGCCTGAGGCTTTGGCCAGTGTCTGGTCGCCTGGCAGCTTCGCGTGCATCGTGAGGTGAAGCGACCCGTCGGCTTCGCGCTCGACCGTGACGTTGTGAAGATCACGAACGCCGCCGTTTCGCGCGGCCGCGGCATGGATCCTTTCCACCAGGTCGCCCTGCTGCTCCTGCCCCTGCACCGCGACAGCCAGGTCGAGGCCCGGAAGCACAGATCGCGCCCGCGTCTTCACGTCGTCGACCAGCGCGCCGGCTGCCTCGACGGAAAGCATGCGACCGGTGGCGATGCTCGCGTCACCGATCATGTTGGGACCGGACCGTCGCACGCGCACCGACCGGACCTCGCGCACGCCGTCGACGTCGCGAATCGCGTCTCGCAGCTGCTTCTCGGCGCCGGCCGGAGCTCGGTCGATCAGGATGTCGCCCGAGCGCCACGCCAGCAGGCCCGCCGCTCGCGCGACGATCGCCGCCACCAGCAGCGCCGCCACCGAGTCGGCCCAGGTCAACCCCATCCGCACTCCGATCAGCCCGGCGATCACGCCCAGCGTCGCCAGCACGTCGGACAGGCGGTTCGTCGCGTCGGCGAGCATGGCCTCGCTGGATGCGAGCCGGCCGACCCGGCGCAGGACCCCGGCCCGTCCGGCCTCGATCAGGAGCGTGGCGATCAGCAGACCGAATGCGTAGCCGGCTGGATTGACGATGGCGCCGCCCTCGGCCAGCCTGCGGATCGCCTCGAAAGCGATGAACGCGGCGGTGATCAGAAGCAGGATGCCCTCGGCGAACGCGGCCAGGTTTTCGGTCCGGCCGTGGCCGTAGGGATGCTCGGTGTCGGCAGGCTTGTGGGATGTGCGGACGGCGGCGAGGGTGAATCCGCTGGCCGCGAGGTCCAGGAATGAATGCGCTGCCTCGCTCAGGATGCCGAGGCTCCCGGTGAGCAGGCCGACCACCAGCTTGGCGACGACCAGCGCCACGCCGATGACGAGGGAGCCGACGGCGACGAGCTCTGGACGCCTCTCCACCCTTCTCACGGCTCCACTTTAAGCGCACGTTTAGCGGCCGCCAGGACCGTGGTCGCGCTCGCCGAGGAGGGGCGCGGGCCTTCGTTTATCTCAGCTTCGAGGCCGACGCAAAAAGCTGGTCCTCGGTGCCGAGTGCGATGACGAGGTCCCCTTCCTCGAGCCTGGTGCTGGCCGGCGGGTTGGTGAGAACGGTGCCGTCCGGCTTGCGCACCGCCAACAGCTTGCCCGCGTCCGGCGCCAGCAGCCCGGCCTCCTCGATCGTCTTGCCTATCGTCTTCGTCGTCGGTGTCACGACCATCTCCTCGACACCGATCCCGGCTTCCCCGTGATGCAGCGTGTCGAGAAGGTCGACCATCGCCGGCCGGATGGCGAGCTCGGCCATTCGGTGGCCGGCCATCACGTACGGCGAGATGGTGCGCGTGGCGCCGGCGAGCTCGAGGCGGCGGATGGAGTCAGGCCGACCGGCCCTAGCGACGATGTAGAGGTTGGGGTTGAAGGCGCGGGCCGCCAGCACTATGTAGACCGCGCGCTCATCCGAGTCGACAGCCGAGACGAGCCCACGCGCGCGCTCGATGCCGGCTTGCAGCAGCACGTCCTCCTTCGAAGCGTCGCCCTCGATGTGGAGTTTGCCCTCGGCGCGAATCCTCTCCAGCGCCTCGTCGGTCTGATCGATCACCACGTAGGGAACTTTGTGGTTCTCGAACTCGGCCACGATCTGGGTCCCGATGCGGCCGTAGCCGCAGATGATGAAGTGGTCGCGAAGGTGATTGAGATCTCTCTGCAACTGTCGCTCTCTCCGATACCTGCCGAATGCATTGTCCGCCAGCGTCTCCGCGAAAACACCAAAGCCGTAGAGCATCGTCGCCACGCCGATCACGATCAGACCGGATGTGAAGAGCCTGCCCGCGTTGCCCTGCGGATGCACTTCCGTGTAGCCGACGGTGCTGATGGTGATGATCACCATGTAAAACGAGTCGAGCAGGTCCCACCCGTTGATCAGCCTGTATCCGATGATCCCGACGACGATCACGATGCCGAGCAGCACTGCGGCGAGACGAAAACGGCGGAGCGGGTGCTCGAGCCGCGTCACTCCTGCATTCAGCCGCCTCCGCCTGGCCCTTCCAATCCCGGTTTGGTCATCTTGCCCAGGTCGAGCACCTTGTTCAGCTCCTTCTCGCTCACGCCCCGCGCGCGCGCCAGCTGGCGGATGGAGCGCCCCGTCCGCATCGACTCCTTGGCCAGCTTCGCCGCCTCGTCGTAGCCGATGACCGGGTTCAGCGCCGTTGCCAGCATCGGACTTCGCTCGACCAGCTCGGGTCCGCGGTCGGTCGCCTGGAGGCCTTCGACGCAGCGCTCGGAGAAATTGCGGGTCGCCGCGGCGAGCAGCGTGATCGATTCGAGAATCGCCTGCGCCGCGACCGGCATCATGACGTTGAGCTCGAACAGGCTGCCCGCCTGGCCCGACACCACGACTGTGGCGTCGTTGCCGTAGACGCGCGCGATCACCATCAGCAGCGACTCGATGATCACGGGGTTGACCTTGCCGGGCATGATGCTCGAGCCCGGCTGCGTCTCGGGAAGCCGCAGCTCGCCCAGGCCCGCAATCGGACCGGTCCCCATGAGCCGGATATCGGAGCCGATCTTCCACAGGCTCGTTCCGATCGTCCGCAACGCGCCGTGGGCGGCGACCACGGCATCGATCGTGGCCTGCGCGTGGAAGTGGTTGGTCGATTCCTTGACCGGGACTCCGCTTGCCTTCGCGAGGCGGGCCGCCGCGATCCGTGCGTACTGCGGGTGAGTGTTGATGCCGGTCCCCACCGCCGTCCCTCCGAGGGGCACGCGCGCCAGCTCGTCGACCGCGCCGCCGGCGCGGCGGATCGATTCCTCGACCTGGCCCGCGTAGCCCTTGAATTCCTGACCGAGGCGGATCGGCGTCGCGTCCTGGAGGTGTGTGCGGCCGGTCTTGACGACGGGCCAGAATTCTTTGCTTTTCGTTTCGAGCGCACGATGCAGGCGTTCCAGGGCCGGGATGAGCTCGTCCTGGATGGCCATCGCGGCAGCAAGCTGGATCGCTGTCGGGATGACGTCGTTCGAGGACTGGCCGAGGTTGACGTGATCGTTGGGATGGACGAGCTTGGAGCCTCGCTCGCCGCCCATGATCTCGGTGGCGCGGTTGGCGATGACCTCGTTGGCGTTGGTGTTGGTCGAAGTGCCTGAACCGGTCTGATAGACGTCAATCGGAAACTGATCGTCGAGCTTTCCATCGATGACTTCCTGCGCCGCGGCCGCGACCGCGCGCGCCCGCCTGCGCGGCAGAAGGCCCAGCTCGCGATTGGTCTGCGCCGCCGCCCGCTTGACCATCCCGAGGGCGCGGATGAAGCGGCGCGGCATCGGCTGGCCGGAGATGGGAAAGTTGACGACCGCGCGCTGGGTCGATGCGCCGTAGTACGCGTCGGCCGGGACCTGCATCTCGCCCATCGAGTCGCGCTCGATGCGAGTGCGCTTCGCCACGCCGTGATTCTAGAGTTCCAACTCGATGCGCCTTGCCGCACTCGACATCGGGTCCAACACCGTCCACATCCTGGTCGCCGACGCCGTCAGAGGCCGCCTTGAGGAAGTGGCCCACTACGTCGAGATGCCCGAGCTCGGTCCGCAGGTCGCCCGGAGCGGGGCGATCGGCAGTCGGGCCGGCGTCGCCCTCCGCGCCGTACGCAAGGTTTGGGCCCAGGCGCAGTCGCACGGGTATGAGCGGCTCATCGCCTGCGCCACCGAGGCGGTCCGGCAGGCCTCCGACGGGTCGGCTTTCGTCCGCCAGGCGAGCCAGATCATCGGCGTCCCAGTTCATGTCATCTCGCCCCAACATGAGGCGAAGCTCAGCTTTCTTGGAGCGGCGAGCCGCCATGCCGTCAAGCGCGAATGGGCGCTCGTGGACCTGGGGGGCGCCTCGACGGAGATCGTGATCGCCCGGGACCACGACATGCTGCGCTCCGCCACCCTCGCGCTGGGCTCCGGCGTCCTTGCCGCCACCTACCTGTCCGACCCCCCGAAGCCGGAGGAGCGTGCCCGCCTGCGCAAGGCGGCCGTCCGCGGGCTGATCCACGCCCCGGACGGAGAAGTGGAGCGGCTGGTCGCGACCGGCGGAACGGCCTCCAATCTCCCGTCTGTTCTCGCCCGGCGCAACCCCCCAGGCGTCCTCACGACGGCCGACCTGCTGACCTGCGAGGCTCGACTGGACGGCCACCGGGCCCTCCAGCTTCAAGCTGAGCTCGGCCTGCCGGCCGGCCGGATCAAGGCCCTCCGGGCGGGCGTGGAGGCGCTCCTCCTCCTGCTGGACTGGTACGGGCTGGCGCTGCTTCACGTCAGCCATGAGGGGCTGCGCCACGGGATGCTGCTGGCCTACCTGAAACATGGAGAGAACTGGTGGCGGGACCCACCCCACGAAATCACGTGATTTCGTGGGGACCCCTGTGGCGATGGGTAGAGTGAATTCATGGACCGTGTGAACCGCCGCGGCGCCGCTCTCAAGACGGCGCTGGCGCTGACCTGCGTCATCCTGCTCGTCGAGTTCGCCGGGGGGCTGATCTCGCACTCCCTGGCTTTGCTCTCGGACGCAGGCCACGTGCTGACGGACGTCTTCGCCCTCGGCCTCGCCTGGTTCGCGGTCGAACAGTCGAAACGCCCCGCCGACCGCCGCCGCAGCTACGGCTACCAACGGGTGAGCATCCTGGCCGCGCTGGTCAACTCGGTGACTTTGATCGTGATCGTGATCGCGATCGCCTACGAGGCTGTGCGCCGGCTGGCCAGCCCAGAGCCTGTACAGGGGTGGGTGGTGGTCGTGACTGCGCTGATCGGCATCGCCGTCAACTCCTACGTCGCGTTCGGACTCCGCGGAGACACAAAGAGCCTGAACATGCGCGCAGCATTTCTGCACGTCGCGGGCGACATGGGCGCCTCGGTCGGGGTCGTCCTGGCAGGAGTCGTGATCCTGCTGACCGGCTGGCTCTACATCGACCCGATCCTGTCGCTGGGCATCGCGGCGCTGATCGCGTTCGGGGCCTGGCGGATCGTGCGGGAGACGGTCAACCTCCTGCTGGAGGGGACGCCGCCCGACATCGATCTTTCAGCGGTGAGCGACGAGATCAAGCACACGGACAAGGTCGCCAGCCTCCACGACCTGCACGTGTGGGCGCTGTCCTCCGAAGACACAGCGCTCAGCGTTCACGTCGTGGTCGGTGACTGTCCCCTTGGCGACGCCGAGCACATGGTTCGAGACCTGGAGCAGCGGCTGTGCGGACGCTTTGCGATCGGGCATACGACGATCCAGGTCGAGAGCTGCCATCCGTGCGGGGAGATCCATCACGGCGCCGGCGAGCACAACCACCCGCACGAGCACCTCATGTTTACTTCTGGGGAACCAGCGCCTCCTCGCGCTGCAGGATCCTCCTCGCCACGGCGATAGCAGAGGCGTACGTCGAGTCCATCCCGCGATAGCTGAGGCCGCGGGCGCCCAGCGTCCGCGCCTGGGTGTATGGCGTGTCTGATGCGTAGTGAACGATGCCGAGGTCGAAGTGGGCCTGCGCCATGTTGACGCTCTCGTTGACCGGGTATCGGTCGGGCTGGCCGATCTCGTAGCACGCGTCGAGGTAGGGTCCCGCCTCCATCTCCACGACGGTGTAGCGCCCCTGGTAATAGAAGTCGAGGTAGTCGCGGTTCTGCAGGAAGGTCCCGCGCACCGTCACCGCACGCTGGTTGTCGAGGGCTGATCCGTAGACGAGATTGGGCTGCACGTCGCTCGCGGTGAAGCAGTTGTCGAGCCAGTAGGTGTTGCCGGAGTGCTCGTTGTAGACGGCGTTCGGGATCATCACGTCCCCAACGTCCGCATTGAGGGTGGCCGCCTTCCCGAGCACGTACACGCCGGCCACCCATGCCGCCTGCTCCGCGACCTGCCTCAGGATGTGATAGGCGGCTTCGCCGAGCGGGTAGTCGACGTTGAGGATGCACGCGTCCGACTCGCGCAGCTTTCTCTCGTCTACTGCGCCGACCCGCGGGTCGATCGCCGAGGCGTCCAGCTTGGACAGCATGAAGACCTGCGCCGCCGAGTCGACGCCGGTTCCGACGGCCGGGATATGGCGCACCCCATTCGCCGCCTCCAGCTCGGCGCGCCACTTGCGCAAACGGTCGCGCTCCGGGTGAACGTCGAAAACCTGGCGGGCCCCGTAGTACAGCCAGTTCTGTCGCGAGGCACGGCTGTGGCCGGCCTCGAGCTTTCGCCGCTCGGAGTCCAGGTCTCGGTCCGACTTCCCGATCCAGTCCACGATCTCGTTCTCGATCCGGCGCGCAACGCCGGTCAGCACGTTGACCAGGCTGTGTGCGTTGGAAGAGACGAAGTAGATCGGGGCGTCGCGTGCGCCGAGGTCGTCCATCGCCGCGGCGATCGGCAGCCACCAGCGGCTCGCGTTGCGTGCGAACCCAAGATGACTGCCGCCGATGAGTCGAAGCACCATGCGGCACTCTTCGCGCTTGATCGCCGCGAGGTTGGCGTCAAAGGCGTCTCCCCAGGCATCGTGCAGCCGGCGCCAGTCGTCCTGGGTGGCGCCGGCGGCGTGCCTGGCCTCGTCCTCTGAAAGGCCGACGTCCTGCAGCAGGCGATGCAGCTTGTTCCATTCGATCTGAAATGCGACGAGGGTGGGCACAAGGTCGTCGATGTCCGACGCCGAGGCGATGAGCACAGCGAGCGTGTTCTTGCCGTCGTGGTACCAGCGACGGCGGCGGGCGGGCGCCTTGACCCCCTCCCAGCCCAGGATGTCCGCGCCGAGGACCGCCTTGAAACCCTGCGGGCTCTGGCCCATGATCACGCGCCTGCAGTGATTGATCGCGGCCGGCAGGCGTCGCACCGCGTAGAGGAGCGCGCCCATGTCGGTTTGCGGCTCCGCCGCCTGCGGATGAAGCACCGAGCCCATGAGGAGGTGGGCCTGGACGAGCGACTCGACCTTGATGTCGCCCGAGCTCTGGAGCATGGTCGTGTACGTGCGTACGTACAGCTCGACGGCGTGCTTGCCGCTCCAGCCCGAGCCAGGTGACGTCGGTGGGGCTTCCATGGGCCGAATATAGCCCGCCGACTTACAAAACCATGAGGAAGGTGGGGCCGGGTGTGTGCCTAATTGAACCTATGACAAGCCTCTTGAAAGCCCGACCCCTTCGCATCGCCGGCCTTGCCCTGGGCGCGGTCGCCGTGGCCGGCGCCGCCATCGTGATCACCGCCTCAGCGTCCGGCATGAGCTTCAACCTGCGCCCTTCCGGGCCTGCCCAGCAGGGTGACGCCGCCGTAACCGCCAACGGCGCTTCCTCCGCCGCCTGCACCGATTTCATGAAGCACTTCGCGGTTGAGATCGGCAAGACCCAGGCTCAAATCCAAGCCGCCTTTCAGAAATCGATCGCCGACACGCTGGCCGACGAGGTGAAGAGCGGGCAGATCACGCAGGCCCAGGCCGACGCGATCAAGAAGAAGCTCGCCAACCAGACCCCGTGCACGCTTCCGAGCACGGCCGGTCACAGCGGCACCGCTGCGAAGCCCGCGATCGCCGCCTACATGCAGCAATACCTCGCGGCGGCCGCGTCGGCGCTGGGCATCACCGCGACCCAGCTCACCGCGGACCTCAAGGCCGGACAGTCGCTGTCCCAGGTGGCGGCGGCCCAGCACGTCTCGGAAGCGGACTTCCGGACCAAGGTGATCGCGAACCTCAAGCCTCTGCTCGACCAGGCGGTGAGCAACAAGACCATCACCGCGGCGCAGGAGCAAACGCTGATCAACCAATTGCAGACAGGGCCGCTTCCGCTGTGGAACGCGCCCGCCAAACGCGTCAAGCCGACGCCGGCGGCCTCGCCGAAAACCGCGGCTTAGTTCAGCTCTTCCGGCGGCGGGTTTCCGCCGCCGAGGCGGCGCATCAGCTCCTCGAGGAGCTGGCGCGTCTCCGGGTCGGCCATCAGCCGCTCCTGCATCTGTTCAGCGGAGCGGCGGATCTCCGGGTCCGACATCAAGCGCTCCGACATCGCCTCGAAGCGCGATGCCATGTCCTTCATTGCGCTCTCCTGTGCCACCTGGATCAGGATCGGCTGGCTCGCCGCTGCGGCTACCGCCTCGGCCTGGGCGCGCACCATCTCGATCCCCTTGCAGCCAAGGCACTCGCCCTTGAGGCCACAGTGGCAGAGCTGGGGACGCAGGCGATCGAGCGCCGCGTGGAGGTCGGAAAGGTCGATGGGTCCCGCCATGTTCGTGAGCTTACGAGTCCTTCTTTTTCCCCGTGTACATCGCTTCGATCTCGTCGCGGTAGTGATCCGCCACCACCTTCCGCTTGACGTCCAGCTTCAACGACAGCTCGCCCGACTGCTCTGTGAAGTCGTGCGGCAGCAGCGTGAAGTACTTGATCGTCTCCCAGTGGCCGAGCTTGGCGTTGACGCGGTCGACCGTCCGCTGGATCTGTGTCCGCAGCGCGGTCTCATCGAGGCCCTGGCCCTTCGCCGCGTCCGAATCGGGAACGATGAGCGCAGTGACGTACGGCCTCGACTCGCCCAACACCACGGCGCGGGAGATAAGCGGATCGCTCAGCAGGTCATGCTCGAGCTGCACCGGCGCAATGTATTTGCCGCCTGCGGTCTTGAAAAGCGATTTCTTCCGGTCGGTGATTTTCAAGAACCCGTCGCTGTCGATCTCACCGATATCGCCGGTGTAGAACCAGCCGTCCTTCAACACCTCGGCGGTGGCCTCGGGCTGGTTGTGGTACGCGAGCATGTTGCCCGGCCCTTTGACGAGGATCTCGCCATCGTCGGCGATCTTCAACTGAACACCTTCGAACGGCTTGCCGACGGTGAGGAACTTGTGCGCGTACAGGGTGTTCGAGCACACGCCGGACGAGGTCTCGGTCAGGCCCCAACCGTTCAAGACCGGCACGCCCAGCGCCCAGAAGAACTCCTCGATCTCCCTGGACAGTGCGGCGCCGCCACTGACGAAGAAGCGCAGGCGCCCGCCTGTAAGAAGCGTCCTTACGTTGCTCAGCACGAGACGATCAGCGAGGCCGCGCTGGGCTTTCAGGAATGGACCGGGGTTCTTCGTCTGTGAGAAGCGCGCGCCGACCGCGATGGCCCACCTGAAGATCCGCTGCCGCATGGAGCTCGACTTGCGGACGCGAGCCGTTACGGCCGCATACATCTTTTCGTATACGCGAGGCACGCTGCACATGACCGTTGGTCTGATCTCCCGAATTTCTTGAGCAAGATGGTCCGGCCCGCGGGAGATCCAGGTCTGGCCACCGTAGAGGATGCCGTCGAAGATGTCGTTGAACCGGCCGAAGACATGGGCGTAAGGCAGCCACGAGATCGAGACGTCCTGCTCCGTCAGCGGATGCGCTTTGACCGCCTCGCGACTGAGATCGACGAGGCAGCGATGCGCGAGCTCCACACCTTTGGGCGTTCCGGTCGTCCCCGACGTATAGACGATCGTGCAGAGGTCGTCGGCTGAGACCTTGCTGAGTCGCGAGGCGATCTCGGACAGGCTTCGGGGACCCTGCCTGACCCACTGCACAACCTCGCGGTCCATCAACGCCACCTTGCGCAGGGTGCCGCCCACGTCCAGCTTGGCTGCGAGCTCGCCGTCCGATGCAATGGCAAACGTGGCGGCGCTATCCCTCGCGATGACCTGAACAGCTTCCGCTGAAACATTCGGATAGACCGGCACTGTGACCGCGCCGATGGACTGGATGGCGAAATCGCAATAGAGCCACTCCAGTCGGTTTTCGGACATGAGAATCACGCTCTCGCCGTGCCTGACGCCCGCGTCGAGCAGTCCGGCGGCGACCGCAAGAATGTCCCGCTGCATATCCGACCAGGTCTCGATCTGCCAGGCCCCATCGCCATCGCGGTGATGGACCAATGGCCGATCCGCGTACCTCGCGATCTGCCGAAACAAAACTCCGACGGTGGTGCGATCCGCGATCGATTCGGGATCGATGACCGGCGTCGAGGTGGTAGCCCTTACTGACGTCGCGCTACTTGACCGCCTTGACCGTGAGAGTAAGAGTTCCGGAGGGCACGCCCACAGTGACTCTGTCGCCCTTCTTCTTCCCGACCAGCGCACGCCCGACCGGGGAGTCGACCGAGATCCGGCCCGCCGACGGATCGCTCTCCACGGCGCCGACGAGGTGGTAGGTCTCGGTCTCGCCTTCGTTGTCGACGACCTCGATCGTCGAACCAGGACCGATCACGCTCGAGTGGGTGTCCCTGATGATCTGGGCGCGGCCGATCATCTCCTGGAGCTCGTAGATGCGACCGTCGAGAAGTCCGACTTCCTCTTTCGCCTGCTCGTATTCGGGGTTGTCCTCGATGTCGCCAGGCTGGAAGGCTTCCTTCAAGCGCTCGCCGGCCTCGACGCGCCGCCCCAGCGCGACGTCGAGGTCGCGCTTGAGCTTCTCGAGCCCCTCAGGTGTCAGCAAAACAGGTTCGGTTAGATCCATACCCAAGCCTTAACTGAATAATAGCCCGGCGTATGGACCCCTCCGATCTCAGGGCCGAGCTCGCCGAACGGCTGGCGAATAGTACGCCAATCGATGCGGAGACGTTCAACGCGGCCTGCTTCATGTTGACCCGGGCGCTCGAGCAGATGGAGCTCAGCGTGCCCGAGGCCGCGCCGCTGGTGCGCCGGCTGCTGCGGGTCGCAGGGCGGGTCGTCATCGACACCGGAATGCCGGATTCGTCACCCGAAACCTGGGCCAACACGCGGGAGATGGCGCTGCAGTGGATCGACGAAGCGCTGCAGGCGCTCGGCTACGAGGCGCGCCCGGCCGAACCCGCCTAGTTGATCAGTCGCGCGGCCGGCGGGGCCGGCGAGTAGTTCGGGTTGAAGTCGATCCCGGCGTTCGCGCTGCCGGTGACCTTCGCCGCGTACGCGATCACCTGGCCGGCCAGGGGCGAGGTGTCGGAACCGAGGATGTCCCAGCTCGCCGTCGGCGAGTAGATGGTTCCGATGTACTGCGTGAAGGCGTTGCCGTTCAGCTTCTGGTAGGAGCATGTGCTGCCGGGCTGCTGGTAGATGACGATCCAGTTGTACTGCTCGCCCGAGAACACATGGGTCGAGCCGTTGCCGTTCTGGTCCAGGCAGTTGTTGCCGGCCGGGAACCAGAACTGAACGGCACCGGGCGTGATCTTGGCAGTGGCGCACGGCGCGTTGGTATCGCCTGATCCAGATGCGGGCGTCTGCTGGCAGTAGTTCTCGTTGGCGACGTCGCCGCCGTTGTAGGGCGCCCACTCGAGCCCCATCGCGTGGTTGTCCTGCGGGACCGTGGCCGCGGGCGGGCAGTTGGCAAAGCACTGAGGGGTCACCTCGTCCGCTGAAGCCCGGCACGTGGTGCCGCGGCTCTGCGCGTCGCAGGTGAACGTCGTGGTGACGTTGTTGGCGGTGATCTTGCACACCGACACGGTCAGCACCGGGCAGTTCCAGCCTGCGCGCCCAAGGAGAAGCGTCCCTGTGTATGGGCCGACGCCGACTGCGGGCGGTCCGCCGCCGTCTGTCCAGCCCGGCGCCAGGTACGTGCCGACAAATGAGAAGTTGTCGCGGCAGCTCTGTCCGGCCACCTTTTGGACGCAGGCATACGTCTCGCACCCATAGGGATCGATGTACACGTTGTAGTACTGGGCGCCAGGTGCGTTCTGCGTGATGTTGACGTTGATGCCGGTGTCGTTGGTGTCCAGGTTGCTCGCCTGCACGCAGGCTGAGGGCGCGCTCTCCCGGCGGCAGCCGGGTGACGCGAAGCAGACGTTCCCACCGGCTGAGTTGTCGAGGAATCGGTCGTAACGCACCGACGTGAGCTCGATGCCCCAGTTGCCGCCGGCGCCCTGGTGCTTCAATCCGTTACCTGGGGTGACGGCGGCGACTGACACGTTGAAGCTGCCATCGCATCCACCCCAGAAGGACGAGCTGGGCCCATTCGTGGAGCCCGGCTGGCTCCAGAGCACCTCGCCGGGAGGCTTGAGCTCGTTCGAGGTCATGCCACCGTGCGAGGTATAGCCACCGTTCCAGGTGTAGACGCCCCCGTCCATGAAATAGCAGGTACCCCCGTTGACCGACCAGTTGTTGTAAGTCCCGGGCGTCATCTCGACGTATCCGCCCCGGTTGAACGTGGCGCCGCCCAGGCCGTAGTACGTCTGTGACGTCGCCGTGTAGCCGGGGTCGGGAAGCGTGGGTGCGGGGACGACCGGGTTTCCGATCGTGTCACCTCCGTTGCAGCCGTTCACACCTGGCGCGTAGGGGATGAAGCCGGGCGACGAGTTGTAGCAGAAGTACTGCGCGGCGTTGCAGTTGGAGCCGGCCTGTCCGTAGCAGTTGCCCGCCAGGTGCAGGTTGGCGTCGACGCAGGCCGTCCCGTTCGTGTATGCGTCGCCGAGGATCGTGAGCGTTCCGGAGCCCTGCAGCTGCGTCGCGCATGCGTTGGGGCTCAAGGTCAACAGGGCAGGCGTCTGCCGCTGGTTGCCGACGATGGAAGTGGCGGTGGCGCTGATCCCGACGGCGGGCGAGCCGCCGAAGATCTGGATGAACGCCAGCGGGAGGTTGTGATTCGTCAGGAAGGTGAACTGATACCCGTTGAACTGAGTGTTCGTCGCGGTGATGTCCAGTATGTAGCCGCCGGCGAATGTGTCGTGCCAGGCGTCCTGCGGCAGGTTGTCGTTGGGCGGAACTCCGACCGTGGTCGAGGTGTGACTGGTGGTCGAAAGGCCCGTGTAGATGCGGAGGTTGGCTTCGTACACCGCGACCGACTGCGGGATGACCGTGTTGACCAGGTCGTTGTAGTCGGGATAGTTGTCGTACCAGTCACCGGCGGCCAGGGCGGCAGCGTCCACCGCGGTCTGCTGGTCGCGCCGGTCGACGTACGCGCGCCCGGAGTCTATCGCGAGGCCGAGCATGCCGAACAGCACGAGGATCAGCAGCGCGATCAGGACGATCGCCTGGCCCTCCTGCAGGCTCCGCTTCGGAGACCTAGTTCGAATATTCAGCACGGTAAATCGCATATGCGGTGATGACGATGTTGTTGCCGACAACTTGCTGGATGATCGGTGTCACCGGCTGGAACGTGTACCAGAGCGTCACCTTGATGGCCTCATTGCCAACCGCCGGCGTGACGACGTTGCAGCCGGCGCCAAGGTTGGGCGGCGGGTAGGTGCCCAGTCCACCGCGTGGACCGTTGGGTGTCCCGTTGCCGGCCTGGCTGGGGTCGGTGATGAAGATCCAACCCGTGTTGGCGGCGGGGAGCGACGGTGACCCAAGGGCGACGCCGTTGTTCGGCAGAGGACCGTTGGGGCATGCGGGGTTGTTGGCAAGGTTCATGATCACGGCGTGGCCTGTGATGGCGGTGGCCACGTCGCTGTCGGTGGGCCACGTATGGGTCGCCCCGTTGGGGTCGACGAAGTAAGAGGCTCGCACCGCCACACGCGCACCTTCGTTGGCCGCCTGCTGCAGCGTGATGTACAGGTAGAGCGCGCGTCCGAAGTCGATGATCCCGAAGGTGAGCAGCAGGATGATCGGCGCGATGATCGCGAACTCGGTCAGCCCCTGCGACCGCTGGCTCCGCGAGTACGACTTCACTTTCTCCTTCATGGTTTGCCCTGGATGGTGAAGTGCTCGTTGTAGGCGAGGTTGAGCGTGTTGCCGAAGATGCTCTGGATGAACGGCGTGATGAGTTGGAACCTCATCAGGAGCTGGACGTTTATGTCGCCGAGTCGCCAAGAGTTGTCGGTCGGCGCGACGAGGTTGGTGCCCGATTGCGAACCGGTTGGCGTCGTGTAGCAGGCATAGACGTAGACCGTCTGCGCCGTCGGCGGATAGGCAGCGGTCGGGTACGGCTTGTCCCCTGACCCATTGCTGTCGCTGGGGACCAGGCAGCCGGCGGTGGGGATGAAGGTCACCTGGAGCGAGGTGAAGCCGGCGCCACTGAGGGCCTGTTGGACCGTGGTGATGATCTCGGAGTCCTTCAGGTAGAAGTTGGCCCTGGCAGCCGTGTTGAACCAGGCGGCGTGGCGCGCGCCCTCTCTCGCCGCACCCTGGAGGGCCACCGAGTAGTAGAAGGCGCGTGACAGGTCGATCAGGCCCATCGCAAGCAGCAAAAGGACCGTCGACGAGATGGCGAACTCGACCAGGGACTGACCGCGCTGTTTCTGGCGGTACACGCCCTTTCTTCCTTCAGGCACTTTGGCCACGACATTTAAGCAACCGGGAAAGCATTCTGTTGGCGCTAACGTGGAAAAAGCTGATTTCGTTCGTGAAAAAAGCAAGGAATCTGTAATCCCCCGCCCCGGAGCGCCCCGGGACGGCGTCTAGCTGATCAGCAGGTGGGCCGGGTTTCCCTTGAGGCCGACAGCGAACGTGAGGGTGTCCGTCGAGGTGACGTTGGCCGTGATCTGGTAGCGCAGAGACCACCACCAGTTGCTTGGGTTCGCGCCTGGGTTGTAGGTCCCGGGGATCGGGATTTCGAAGCGGATCCAGTGGCCGTTGAAGTTCAGCGCTCCGTTGGACGTCGCCCGGATGGTGGCCGTCTGCGGCTGGCCGGTCTGGGCCAGGCACGGCACGGGCGGGTTGGTCAGGCCGCCGCTGCCTGTGCAGCTGGCGGCTGGGCCGCTGTTGGTCCGCGTCAGGCCGACGTCCCAAACGTGGATCACCTGCGGCGCGGCAACCGTGACGGCGGCGCCGTTGTTGTCGAGGATGAACAGGTCGACGCTTCCTCCACCGGAGATGTCGCCGGGGTCGTAGACGTCGAGCGTCACCGTCTGGCCCGCGTAGTCGGGAGGCACCTTGAACATCGGGACGTCGAAGTGGCCGCCAGCCGCCACGGCAACCGGCGTGTAGACCGCCATGTCGTCCCACGCGCCGAGTGAGCAACCGGAGCAGGTGTTGGTTCCGCCCATGAACCCGTTCTGATCGACCACCCGAACGGCGTACCCCTTGTGCGCCTGGCCGCCAGAGCTGATGCCGTTGGTGGGTGGATTGGTGCCGTCAAAGCCAAGCGTGTCGACCCGCAACCGGTACTGCCCTGGAGGCAGCATGCCGCCCGCGGGCGTGACCAGGCGCTGGAACGTCCCGCCGTCTCCCGCGCCGGTGTAGTTCGTGAGGTCGACCCACGCGTGGTAGGTCTGCATGTTGACGGGATTGCCGGCGGCATCCCACTGCTGCGTGATGTAGCCGCCGAGGTTGTCGATCGGGTTGTAGTTCTTGGCGGGTGCGCACCCACCGCCACAGTTCGACGGCGTGAGGTAGTAGCCGGTGGCGTCGATCGGGTACACCTTGACCTTGCTGATCTCCTGGTCGCTGGCGCGGATGAATGGGGTGTTGACGACAAACACCGTGTACTCCATGGTCGAGTACAGGTTCTGCTGGGCTGCGCTGTAGCCGTTGAGGTCCATCGAGTCTTCTTCGTGGAGGTAGTAGCTCTGGCCCGGGCTGCAGCTGTCGAGTCGGTCGTTGCCAGGCGACTTGATGTGGTTGTCGCAGTTGTTGTGATACGTGGGCCCCGCGCCGGCCCATGACTCCGAGGCCGGAAGGGCGGCGCCGTGGCCACCGTTTCGAGAGGGACAGAAGTAAGTCCCGTTGACATCCTGGCCGCTGCTCGTGCAGTTGTCCGGCGCGAAGATCGCGTTGTAGACCTGGATGTAGCCGCCGTTCGGCAGGTTGACCAGGTAGTTGTAGCCGCCGCGACTCGGCAGCGAGCCGTCCACCGTATCGCTGCCCTGCGTGGCGCTGATCGCATGTACGTCGCTCGATACGCCGAGCGCCCCGCCGGCCGGGTTGGGAGTGAAGGCGTCGCCCTGCTGGCGGTCGGTCGACCAACCCTCTGTGCGCATGAAGAAGTAGTTGTTGCCGCCCGTGCCGAGCTGCGAGGTGACAGACCCGGTCTGCGTGCCGGGCTGCCCGAGCGAAAGCGGCGGGAGGTAGGTCGCGATCGCGGTGCGCGCGACCTTGAAGCTCGGGACGCCGAACAGGCCCATGAAGAAGGTGCCCACATCTCGAGTCACGGTGACCTGCAGCTTGTTGTCATAACCGGCGACCGGGGATGTGGTCACCACCACCCCGCCCGGGCCGGACGCGGTGCATGTCCCACCGGCGCACGAGATCGGGCTGTTGGCGTCGAAGCCGTTCTTGCGAGCTTCGGCCAGCGCGCGGTCGGTTGCGTCGTTGCCCGTGCCGGCGGGGATGGCCTGCGAGGGTGTGAACTGGCCCGGCATGAACACCACACCTGAAAGCGCTGCCGCTCCGGCGGCTCGCTCGGCCAGGTTGTTGTAGTAGTAGCCGATACCTCCGTCGACCGCGAGGCCGATCAGGCCGATGAGCACCACGAGCATGAACGCGATGATCACCACTGCCTGACCCGCCTGACTGCGCAGACGCGAGCTTTCCTGTCTCACGTCAAACCAGCACCGGCGCGGCTCGGTACACCGCGTGCTCGTTGAGGTTGATCGTGAAGCCGAGGACCCCGGTCGGAGGCGTGTACGTCCAGTCGAGGCGGACGCCTATCGAGGTCTCACTCGGCGGGATTTGGTTGCGCGCCGTGAGAGGAAAGCCGGAGTGAAGCGTGTTGCCGCTCGCGTCGAACTGATCGTATTGGTCGACTGCGGCATTGAAGTCGCCGCCGGGGCTGGACGGGCTGTAGATCGTGATCGTCCTCAGGGTCGAGTAGTTCATCGACCCCGCTACCGCCAGCACGTTGCGAACGATGTCTTGATCGACCTGGGCGGTGGTCAGAAGCGGATTGGTGATCGTGCCGCCGATCTCCGCTGCGAGTCGCGCTCCCTGCCTGCACGCGCTCCCCGCGATGACCTTGTCCGAGATCATCACGGCGGTGTTGAAGACGCCGAAGAGCATGAAGATCAAGACAGGGGTCGCCACCGCGAGCTCGATCAGCGACTGGCCGGTCTGCGACTTTTGACGCATCCCAATCATCAGTAGGTCTGAGGCTCGAGGCGGATGTCGAAGGTCTGGGTCAAGTTGATGGCGGTCGGCGCGATGAAGATGCCCGTCTTCCATTTGTACTTGTACTGCAGCGTGACGCCGAGGAAATCGCTCTGGCCGTTGGTCACGTTCCGCGAGCTTGAGGGCCACATCACCGCGCCGATGGGCGTTCCGTTCAGCTGGTAGCGGTTGTAATGCAGGGCGTCCACGAGCAATGAACCGTTGCCCTGCTCGATCAAGCGGTAAATGTCGATTTCCGTCACTTCGGCAAGCGTCGTGGTGCCGATGGCGGTGCGCTGCAGCTGTTGAATCGAGATCGAATCGGCGTTGACCGCATTGCCCGACTCCGATTCCTGGCGAGCAATCTCGCCACCTCCAAAGCGCGCCGATCCCACCACGAAAAGCAGCAGGCCGCTCTCGACGATGCCGAGGAGAAGGAAAAACAGGATGGGGGCGACGATCGCGAACTCCGTCATCGCCTGTGCCCGCGACCTGTCGTGGCGGTGCGTTAAGGCCTTATTCAGCATTCCCACAACCCCTCGTTCGACTTAACGTGGGCGGGATTCACCGATTGCGATGAATTTGATTTCTTAGGGCTCATCATTAGGCCTCGCTTAAAAGCCATGTCCCTCCCAGGGCTTCGCGAACCGTGATCCAGGCTCCCCGGGTGGCGCCGAAGCAGTCGCCGCGGTGGCAAGACGTTCGCGCCACAGCGATCGATGCGACGTTCGACGCCGACCGCAGGCGGGTCGGCGAGCGGGTTGCGCTCGTGTTCAGGTGGTTGTTCCTGATCGTCCTCGGCGCGCTCAACAACCTGAACCCCCACGACGATCGACGTGGTCCTCTTCTTCTGGGCGGTGATGACGGTCATCGTCCAGGTCGTGCTAGTGCGCGGTTACCGTCCGGGTAAGCAGTTCAGCCTGACAACGATGGTGCTCGACATCTTTTTCGCGGCGGGCCTGGTCTACCTTTCCGATGGCTTCAACAGCCCGTTCTTCCTGGCTCTCTTCCTGGCCGTGATCACCAACGCCGTGCGTTTCGGCGCGACGGCGAGCTTTCTCTCCGCGCTCGTCATCTCATTCCTTTATCTCTTCATCGGCGGCAGCTTCACGTCGGCGAACTTCAACATCGATGCCAACGCGACCATCGGCCAGGTGTTCCTGTTCCTCGTTGTGGCCCTCGCCACGGGCTACATGACGCGAGAGCTCGAACGGGAGCGGCGCGCGGCGGTGGAGCGGGCAGCGCAGGCGGACTCGCTGCGCGAGCTGAGCATGAACCTGGTCAGTGACACAGACATCAAAGACGTGTTCGACGTGCTCGTCGACCATGCGGTACAGATGACGACCGCTGAGCACGGCCGCGTGGTCCTGTCGGCGCCCGACGGATTTTCAGTCGTCGCCGCGGCGAACCGCGACGGTGCCGAGGTCGTGGCCGAAGGCGAAGCGCTCGACGAGCATCAGATCTCGCAGGCCGCGAGCACCGGCGAGGCGGTGTTCTCCGCCGACCGTAAGAGCCTGATGGTCCCCATCGCATCCGGCGACGGTGCAACCGTGGTCGTCCTGCTGAGCCAGAGCACGGCCGCATTCACCAACCAGGATCTGTTCGCGGTCGACGCGCTGACCGGGAGCTCCGCGGTGCCGGTCGCGAATGCCCTCCGTTATCAGCGGAGCCGCCAGGAGGCGACCACCGACGGATTGACGGGTCTGGCCAACGCCCGCGAGTTTCGCCGCCGCCTCGATGCCGCCTTCGCGCGTCCGGATCGTCGGGACGTCCCGCTGTCGGTGCTCCTGATCGACTTCGATCACTTCAAGTCGGTGAACGACTTGAAAGGCCATCAGCACGGTGACCTCGTCTTGCAGATGGGCGCGCGCATCGTGCGCACCGCGGTGCGCGGCCAGGACCTGGTGGCAAGGTATGGCGGCGACGAGCTTGCGGTCATCGCCGCCGATGCGAATGGTGCCGCGGCGCAGCGGCTCGCCTATCGCATCGTCGACTCGGTGCATGCGGCCGCGGTCTCGACCGTCCCCGGCCACCAGCTCACTTTCAGCATCGGGGTCGCGTCCTATCCCGAAGACGGCTTCACCGCGACCGAGCTGGTGGCGGCAGCGGACCAGGCGCTTTATCTGGCCAAGCGCGAGGGCAAGGACCGTCCCTGCACCTTCCCCCAGCTCGTCACAGAGCTCGAGCTGGCGGACGGCAACCTCGTGGCGATGCTCGCCGAGGCCGGTCCGCAGGTCATGGTCGCCGCGGCGCACGCGGTCGACCATCGCAATCCCGTCACGCAGGGCCATTCGAGCCGCGTCGTCGCGATCGCAGACGCCGTCGGCAGGCGCGCCGGCGTCACGTCGAGCGACCTGGAAAGTCTCCGCGCGGCGGCCTTCCTCCATGACGTCGGCCACATGACGCTGCCCGCCGGCGGTGAAGGCTTCGAGGTGCCTGGCCATTGCGAGGAAGGCGAGCGCATCGTCGCGGGCGCGCAGTTTCCCGACGAGGTCGTGGCGGCGGTGCGGCATCACCACGACCGCTGGGACGCGTCGGGCGAGCAGATTCCGCTCATGGCCCGAATCCTCGCTGTCACCGAGCGCTACGAGTCTCTGACCGCCGGCCGAGGGTGCCCGCGTGTTTCACCGCCAGACGCAATGGCCGAGATCAAGAAGATGTCCGGGATCGAGTTCGACGCGGCGGTGGTCGACGCGCTAGGCCGTGCCTTCCAGGATCGGAGCCTCGAGCTGAATCTGCCCGACGTCGCGCTGCCTGCGGTCACGGTTTCGCCGGAGCCCGTCGCCGCTTCTTGAGCTGACCTTGCGCACCAGGCGCGCCCGCCGCTGTTCGAGCTCCGGCGCCGCCTCGGGCATCCGCCGCTGCGCGTCTTCGACCACGGAGAGCGCCCTTTCCGGATCGCGGCGGCGCCATTCCAACAGGCGCGCCCGCGCGACCGAGACCCTGATGTCGTCGCGCGAGCTCGACTCGAGCCAGTCGAGCAGCCGGTCCGCGCTCGTGATCGAGCCCTTGCGGATCAGGCGCCGCGTCAGAAGGAGACCCGCGGTGGCGGCGGCCTCGCCGGTTGCGAATGCGGTCGCGTTCCGCAACGCGCGCCATCCGTCGGCCCGCGCGCCTCGGCGCCAGCGGTGCCGACCCAATGCCAGCCAGTCGTCCGCGTCCATGTCGACGTCGGCGCCCTGGAGACGGCGCAGCAGTCTCGAGTGCAGGTGGACGAGGCTGATCACGTCCAGTCTGTTGTGCTCGAGCGCGGCCTCGAGAAAGTCTTGTGAGCCCCCGCGCAGGTAATCGAAGTACGCATCCGGCACGAGTGCGCTCGGCAGCGGGTCGTCGCGCTCGTAGCCGAGCACACGCTGCTCGACGTAACGCAGGGTGCAGGTTTCGAGACGATGCCGGTAGAGCGCGCGGACCAGGGTGAGCAGATCGACATGCGCCGCATGCGTGAACTCGCCGGGCATCCGAGCCATCACCCAGCGCGTGCGCAACACGGGTAGGTCGAATGAGCCGCCATTGAAAGTCGCGACACCATCCGCGGCGACCACTTCGTCGTGCAGCGCCTGCAGGAAAGGGGACTCCATCCCCGGCTCGGGCAGAAAGAACTGGGCGACGCGAAGACCGCATTCCAGCGGGGTCGCGATTGCCGCGGCAAAAACGTAGGTGCCGGCGCCGCCGGTCAACCCGGTGGTCTCGGTGTCGAGGTACGCGACGGTGCCGGGATATGGATCCAGCGGTGGCAGGGCTAGCACCTCCTGGCGAACGGCCGCGATGCCGTAGGCGGTCATGACCTGGTCGAACCCCCGCGGCAGCTCGTAGCTCCGCTGCGGTCGAGGTCTTGGCGGCGCGCCTAGACGGGTAAGGCGCTCGCGGAGAGAAGTCGCAGGCAAGCGTCTTTGGCTCCTTCGACCAGATGCAGTGGACCGACGCAAGACGGACAGCCCGCGGCGCAAGGGCAATCGCGGACGAGCGCAGCGGCGTCATCGAGCAATTCGCGATGGAGCTCATAGAGACGGGCGGCGAAGCCGACGCCCCCCGCGTAGACCTCGTAAACAGTGACGGTCGGGAGCTGGGTGGTGATGGAGCGGACCTCGGCCACGGAGCCGAGGTCTCGCGGGTCGCACATGAGCCGCAGGCTCGCGACGTGGCGCAGCGAGTGCGCCATCCCCTGCAGCCCCGCTTCCAACGTTTCCCGGCCGAGCGTCCGCCACAGGCCTTCGTCGACCGTTATCCAGTAGCCGGTCGTGTGCAGCGTCTGCTCGGGAAGATGGATCGGTCCCGCGCCGATGTTCTCGTGCGTGTGAAAACGGATCTTTTTGAAGATCGACGCAAGACTTGTGATCTTCACCTCGCCATGACTACGCGTGAGGGGATCGCCGTGGGGGCCGTCAAACGTGTCGAGCACCTGCACCGTCACGGACGCGAGGGCGTCCGTGTAGTAGTCGACATCGACCGGACGCACGTATGCCTTCTTCTCATCCCAGTCGAGCCGGTCGACGTGGTACTGCGCGCCTTCATGCAGGTACACGGCCTCCTCGTGCAGCAGCACCGGCGCGGTGAACTGGTCCATCTCGCCGATCACCTGCGGTCGAGGCTGCGACGTGTCGATGATCACGACGTTGTCGGCGAGGATGCGCCGCAGGTGCACTTCCTCGGCCGGAAATGCCTGCCTGCTCCAGAACCATCGACCCGCCGAACGCGTCGCCGAACCGTCCTCTTCAAAAAGGCGCAGCAGCTCCTGCACGTCGGCGCCGCCTAGCCTCTCGTCATCCAGGAATGGAAGCTCGAACAGTCCCGCCTGGAGGTGCGCGGCGAGCAGGAGCAGGTTGTCCGGATCGATGAGGCCCTCTTCCGGATCCGTGCCGAGGAAATACTCCGGGTGCCGGACGATGAACTGGTCGAGCGGTGAGCTCGACGCGACGAAAACACCCACCGAGCCGGACCGGCGACCGGCGCGACCCAGCTGCTGCCAGGTCGAAGCGATCGTCCCCGGGTAGCCGACCAGCACGGCGCACTGCAAGCTCCCGATGTCGATCCCCAGCTCCAGGGCGTTGGTGCTCACGACGCCGGTGATGTCTCCGTTGCGCAGGCCGGCTTCGATCTCTCGCCGATGCAGCGGCAGGTAGCCCGCGCGGTAACCGCGCACGCGTCGCGACGAGTCCAGGCGCGGATCCAGGTCTTGCCTGAGGTAGCTGAGCATCACCTCGACCTGCAGCCGGCTGCGGCAGAAGACGATGGTCTGCACACCGGAGCGAATCCACGGCGCTGCTATGCGGCGCGCCTCGAGCATCGAGCTGCGGCGAACACCGAGGTCTCGATTGAGGAGCGGCGGGTTGTAGAAGACGAGCCGCCTCTCGCCGCGCGGCGCGCCGCTCCGGTCGACGAGCGCGATGTTGTCTTCTTCCAGCAGGCGCTTCGCGAGCTCGAGCGGGTTGCGGATGGTCGCCGACGCGCAGATGAAAGTCGGGTTCGAGCCATAGAAGTTGCAGATCCTCTTCAGCCGGCGGATGACGTTCGCCACCTGGCTCCCGAAAAGACCGCGATAGGTGTGCAGCTCGTCGATGACGACGAACTCGAGGCTCGAGAACAGGCGCCGCCATCGCGTGTGGTGGGGCAGGAGCCCCGTGTGCAGCATGTCGGGATTCGTCATCACGACGTGGCCGCCTTCGCGGATCGCGGTGCGCCGGCCCGGTGGCGTGTCGCCGTCGTAGGTGTCGACGCGAACCTCGATCGGCAGGCCTGATTTCAGCGCGCCGAGCTCGGCCAGCTGGTCCTGCGCCAGGGCTTTGGTCGGATATACATATAGGGCTCGCTTGTCGGGGTTCTCCAGGAGCCGCTGGAGCACAGGGAGGTTGTAGCAGAGCGTTTTTCCACTTGCGGTCGGCGTGACGACCACCAGGTGCCGGCCGCGACGGACCGCCGCGTAGGCCTCGGCCTGGTGGGAGTAGAGGCGCTCGACGCCGCGACCCGCGAGGGCGGCGACAAGCTCGGGGCGCAGGTCGGCCGGCAGGGGCACGAAATCGGCGGCGGTTGCGGGAATTACGTGGTCCAGCGTTATCTCACCTGAAAACTCGGTGGGATCGAACCGGGGCGTCGCGCTGGACATATGTTCGGGAGGTTAGACGAACATTCGTTTGCAGTCAAGAGAGAAGGAAGGGACACCGACAGCCGCCGGGCAGGCCGAAACCGAGCGCTACCAGCCGGGATCGGACGCCGATTTCGAGCGGCTGTACCGCACCACCTACCGGCGGATCCTCGGCACGCTGGTCACGCTCGTCCGCGACGTCGCGACCGCCGAGGACTGCGCCCAGGAGACCTATGAGCGCGCCTACAAGGGCTGGGCGAAGTGGCGGCCCGACGCCCCGGTCGAAGCCTGGCTGCACCGGATCGCCATCAACGTGGCGATCTCAGACCGGCGCTACCAGCGGCTGCGCGAGGCGGGCGAGGTGATCCGGAGGCTCGGCCGGCCGGCGTCAGGGCCCGATCCCGCGGTGGTCGCGGAGCGCTCGGTCGTCGTCCAGGCCATGAAGAAGCTTCCCCCCAAGCAGGCCGCAGCGCTGGTGCTGCGCCACTACCACGGCTACACCAACCGCGAGATCGGCGCCACCCTGGGCGTGCCCGAACAGACGGTCGCCTCCCGGCTGGCCGCGGCGCGCAAGCACCTCCAGGCTGTGCTGGGCAAGTAGGTGGTCGGCCCAAGAATGGTTGACGGTGAGGTGGTCGGCGTTATGGCTTCTTACAGATGAGCGACCTCGAGCGGGAGCTGGAATCCGAGCTCCATCGCGTCCTCGACGCGGTGGCGGCCAGGCCCATTCCGACCCGGCGGTCGGCCCCGGGCCGCGTCAGCCTCAGGGCGCTGCTGGGCGGCGCCGGCGCCGCGCTCACGATCAAGGTCCTGACAGGGGTTGCGGTGGCGGCCGCCGCGGTAACTGTGGCGGGCGCGGCGACGACCGGCAGCTTGAACCCGGCGGTGTGGGGCCAGCAGGTCTCGGACCACGTCCAGGAGTGCAAAGACCGGATCGCCAACAGCGGCCAGCACGGTATCGGCGATTGCGTCAGCTCTTTCGCCAGTCAGCATGGCGCGGCAGTGTCGAGCGCCGCGCGCCAGCATGGCAATGGCAATGGCAATGGCAATGGAAATGGCAACGCGAACGGCAACGGCAGCTCCAACGGCAATGGGAACGCCAACGGCCACAGCAAGGACAAGACCAAGGACCACACTCCGCCTGCCAAGACCTCCTCGACCTCGCCGCCGACCTTCGATCCGGAACCGATCGACCCGGTCGGTACGCATCCGCCGGTGGCGATCTCGCCGAAGCCATAGCTGCCGCCGGTCCAGCTTGACCCCTTCCTCTCGTGGGGCCGGGCCGCAAGGTTCGGCTCCTTACTTTTCGATGGACCTGTCGACCACGGAGACGCCGAGAGCCTTGAGCTCTTCCCGGAGCCGATCCGACCGAGCGAAGTCTTTCGCCGCCCGAGCCTTCTCGCGCTCAGCGATCAGCTCCTCTGCACCGGCCGGCAAAGCCTGATTGAAGTCGGTCCTCCCGAGATCGAGACCGAGGACGCGGTCCCAATCTCTAAGGAGGGCGGCCTTGGTCCATGGTGCGACGGTGGAGCGGGCAAGCTCGGCGACGAGCGCCATCACCCGCGGAAAGTCGAGGTCTTCCGCAATCGCATCGCGGAATCGCATGTCCCACTCCGTGCGTACGGGAAGCCCCTCGGCCCCTTCATTCTGTGACCATTCAGCAACGCGCTCGCGCAGGTGACGCAGAGCCCGGTCGGCACCCTCCAGGCCTTCGACGCTGAAATTCAGCGGCGCGCGGTACTTCGCCTGCAGCGCGAGGTAGCGGAACGCGAGCGGGTCCAGGCCTTGCTCCTCGATCTCGGTGACGCGCAGGAAGTTGCCCGCCGACTTCGCCATTCGCGCGCCTGACAACATGAGCAAGCCGCCGTGCAACCACGTGCCGACCACACGGTGACCTGTGGCCGCCTCCGACTGTGCGATTTCGGCCTCATGGTGTGGAAAGACGTTGTCCGCGCCGCCGGTGTGGATGTCGAATCGCTCCCCGAGCAAGAGCATCGACATCGCCGAGCACTCGATGTGCCAGCCCGGATAGCCAGGTCCCCAGGGACTCGGCCAGACCTGCAGTCGGTGCTCGCCGGCCGCCTTCCAGAGGGTGAAGTCGCCCGGATGGCGTTTGCGGGGGTCAGGTTCGCCGCGCGAGCCCGCGATCAGCTTCTCAGTCGAATTGCGCGATAGCCGGCCATAGGCGGGAAAGCTCGCGATGTCGTAATAGACCGTTCCCTCGACCTCGTATGCGTGTCCCTTCTCGAGAAGCTTCTCGATGAGCCCGATCATCTGGGGGATGTGATCCGTCGCATGGGGATAGGTGTCCGCGGGCCGGATCCCGAGCTTTCTTACGTCGTCCTTGAAGGCGGCGGTGTAGTACGCGGCGATCTGTTCCGGGGATTTGTTCTCCAGTCGTGCCGAGACGAGCATCTTGTCCTCGCCGCGGTCGAACGTGTCATCGGTCAGGTGGCCGACGTCGGTGATGTTCATCACCTGCTCGGTCTTGTAGCCGAGGTACTCGAGGCTGCGGCGGAGCAGGTCGGGCAGCATGAACGTGCGCAGGTTTCCGATGTGGACATAGCGGTACACGGTTGGACCGCACGAGTAGATGCGCACCACACCGTCGTCAAGAGGGCGCAGCTCCTCCTTCCTTCGCGTGAACGTGTTGTAGAGGCGAATCGAGGGCAGGTTCATGCCGTCTCTATCCTCTCAATTGATGCGCGCTATTCGTCTCGATGGCCGGTCGGCCTCGGCAAGCGACATAAAAGGACGCGTGCTCGTCCACGACCTCGGGCCCGACCTGCGCAAGGGGACGATCCTCGACGACCGCCACCTCGACCGCGCGCGCCAGTTCGCCGAGATCCACGTCGTGGAGCTCGAGCCCGGCGACGTGCACGAGGACGAGGCGGCGCGCCGGCTGGCCGCGGCGCTGGTCGCCCCGGGTCTGGAGGCGACACCTCCCGTGCAGAGCCAGGCCCGCCTCGTGGCCAGGCGCCGAGGCCTGGTCCGGGTGCGCGGCGATGTGGTGGATTCGATCAACTCGCTCGGCTCAGTCTCGGTCTTCACCCTGATGGACGGCCAGGCCGTGGGCGAAGGTGAAGAGGTCGCGGGCTGCAAGGTGACTCCCGTCGCCGTCCCGGGCCGGTTGATCGAGCGTGCCGAGCAGCTGTGCCGCGAGCGAGGACCTGTGATCGAGCTGCTCTCCTTCCGGCCCCTGAAGACATTCGTGGTCGCCACCGAACGGCTCAAGCCCAAAGCCCGCGAACTCTTCCGCTCCGCCGTGACGGCGAAGCTCGGCTGGTACGGCGCCGACCTCCTCGAGGTGCGCGAAGTGGCGCGAACGAGCGAGGCGGTCGCCGTCGCTTACCGCGAGGCGATCGCCGGCGGTGCCGAGCTGGTCCTGTTCGCGGGCGCCTCCGCGATCGATCCCCTCGACCCTGCCTACGCGGAGCTCAACGAAGCCGGCGGGGAGCTGCTGCAGCTCGGCGCACCTATGCATCCGGGCAGCATGTTGTGGCTCGGGAGGCTGGGCAAGGCGGCGGTGGTCGGCGTTGCGTCATGCGCGGGATTCGGGCGGAACAGCTCCCTCGACCTGCTGCTGCCGTTCGTCTTCGCGTATGGCCGGGCCGACGCCGGCGACCTGCTGCGGCTAGGTCACGGAGGCCTGATCGAGTCAGCAGCCGGGAGGCGGTTCCCGCCCTATTCCTGATCGATTCGCGGCAGCTGGAGCTCGGGCCAGTCGTCCTTCTGCATCGCTGTGAGGAATCCATCCACGGACTCGACCAGCGGCGCCAGGCGCAGTCCTCTGTGAGCCGGCAGGTACGGGCGGAGATAGTCCGTCCCGCTGCGCCATTTGTTGACCGCGCCGCGGCGATTGTGCCGCGTGTAGTGCAGGCAACCGGCCGCGATCTGGATCAAACCTTTGTAGAAACCTGAGTCGGGACCCTTGCGGTCCGGAGTCCAATCCCGCTCCCACACCTCATGGGCATCCCAGTAGCGGCCGGTGTTAAAAAGCTCGACTCCCTCCGTCAGCAGCGACGTCATCGTGATAATCCCTTCATGGACGAGGCTCGCTCCGAGTACTCGCGCGTCAATCTATCCAGCGATCCCATCTACCGCTACCTTCGCATCACCAAAGGCGGCCCGGGCGGAGTCGCCGGGCAGGCGGCCGAGCAGGACCTGGTCGACGCGGCGTGGCTGCAGCGGCTGCGCCGCATCCACCAGCTCCAGAGCGCGTGGTGGGTTTTTGCGACCGCGGAGCACTCGCGCTTTCAGCACGCGCTCGGTGCAATGCACCTTGCGGGCGAGTGGACCCAGCACCTTTACCCGTCGCTGAAGATCGCGTTGACCGACGTTCCCTCGTCTCAGCTCGTGGAAGAGACGATGCGGATCGCCGGGCTGCTCCATGACGTCGGCCACGGACCCTTCGGCCACTTCTTCGACGAGAACTACCTCGACACGTGGAACATCGACCACGAGGTGATCGGCCGGGAGCTGATCGTCGGACCTCTCGCTGACCTCGTCGCTGAGCTGGGCGCGTCGCCCACCGCCGACTTCGAGCGCGGCGAGCGAATCGACCCGCGTTGGGTCGCCTTCCTGATCTCGTCGCGCGAGCTGGAGGGCTTCGAGCCACCGCCCTGGCTTGCCGCGCTGCGCCCGGCGCTCACCGGGGCGTTCTCGGCCGACAACATGGATTACGTGCCTCGCGACTCCTATATATGTGGCGTGTCGGCGGGTCCGGTCGACGTGCAGCGGATCATCCACTACTCGTTCATCTCGGAACGTGGGCTCACGCTTCACTCGCACGCGGCCGAGGCGCTCTACATGTTCCTCAACTCGCGCCTCTATCTCTACAGCCAGGTTTACTTCCACCGCACCGTGCGCCGCATCGACCTTCAGCTCCGCGAGGTGTTCCGTCCAACCCTGGATGCGCTTCTGGGCGGGAACCCGCTCGAGCGGCTCGATCGGTACCTCGATCTCACCGAATGGTCGCTGCTGTCAGAGGTCGACCGCTGGGCCAGGGGCGATGGTGACGGGCACCGCCGTGAGCTGGGCCAGGCGTGGGCGGCGGTGGTGGCGCGCAAGCTCAAGTGGAAGCTCATCTACCAGGGCCAAACCGACGCTCGCGACGTCCCCAGCGCCGCCCTGAGCGTCACGCGGGAGCAGTTCGCGCGCCAGATTCGTGAACGGCTGACCTCGAAGCTTCGTGACATCGAGTTCGAGGTCGACGTGGCGGCCCAGGAATCGCGCGCGTTCAACCCGATGACCGAGACGGCGGACATCCTCTTCTACGAGCCGCTCGAGGACGTCTACCGGCAGAGCCGCGTGCTCGACCTGTTCAAGCGACTACCCGTCCGGATGGCGCTGTTCCGGATCTTTGCCCGCGACGAGACTCACAGGCATGAGCTGATCAGAGCCGCGAATGAGGTTCTGGGGCTGACCGGCTAGAAGTCGTCGTCGCCGGCGCCGAAATCGTCGTCCCCGCGGCCGAAGCCGTCGTCACCCCCGAAGTCGTCGTCGCCGCCCTCGCCGCTCGCGCTCTCGGCGGAGCTGACCGTGGCGAAGGTCGACACGAGCCGCTTGAGCGAGTGTTTGCCGCAATGCGGGCAGGCGGGATCCGTGGACGAATAGCTTGCGAGGAGCGCTGTTGATCGTTTGCCGCACTCCTCGCACCGGTATTCATAAATCGGCACGAATAGGATTATCAACGTGATCCCAATCGAGCGCATCAACGTGGCCGCC